>NZ_JAELUF010000703.1 GCF_016429195.1 Brevundimonas sp. ASV9 | reverse complement strand
TGACCCGGTAGTCCCAGGTCGCGGTCGGGCTTCGCTGTGGTAGGCGGTCGAAAAATGGGATGGATGAAGCTGTCGCCTTCGTTGTCTGCGGAATTTTGCTCTTCCTGTGGCCCATTTTGCGCTGTCTCAGCTTGTCCATCGGCTGCCTTTGTATCTGGAGTCGCCTCGGCTTCTTTGCTTTTCCTATTTTCCTCGGTCGACCCGTTCGTTATGGTTTCTTGAGCATCAGCCATTGCCACGTCGCCCGCTCTATTAGCGGCTTGGGTATCGTTTTCGCTGCTTTCTTTGGTAATATTTTTTTCTGTAGTATCGCCATTCACGGTCGTGGTCACCACTTTCTGAGTCTCGTTATGACGCGCGAAGTGGTCTTGTGTGTACAGTTCGGCATCGTTCGCCCCAATCA
>NZ_JAELUF010000702.1 GCF_016429195.1 Brevundimonas sp. ASV9 | reverse complement strand
CTCGTAGGCAGAGAGCGGCCACGGAGCACACGGAAAAGGCGACAGGCTAATTACAGAGCCGTTCATCCTTGCAAACGAGGCTTGGACACGTCGGGTAATTGAAGTTGCCGACTTACTAGACGTGAATCTGCACTCGCTATACGACAACCCACCAGGGGCAAAAGTGGATGACCCTGCTACTCTTCGCGGCACGTTTCAAAGCTCGCATGTAGAGGTGAAGCTAGCTGTTTACGGCATCATGATTCTGCTCCGAATGTTTGGCATCATTAGGTCCAACGCGCAAGCAAAAGCAAAGCTGACGCTGAAAATGCTAAAGCAACTGCGCAAAGCTACCTGGGAAGACGGCACCCGGCCAGCCTTTGAGATTTACTTCTCCCGAAAGTACTGCAACAGGTGCAAGAAA
>NZ_JAELUF010000701.1 GCF_016429195.1 Brevundimonas sp. ASV9 | reverse complement strand
CCTAATGACATTGAAACCAAGACAGAGACTGCCGTCACGAAAGCTAGCGCAGAAGCTGACGATGACGAGATGTCGCTGATTCAGCATCCTGATTCCATCAATGGAGAAGTTAATTTAGACGAGATCATTTCGACTGAAGCTCGCAGCAAGCCATCTCAGCCCTCTTTCACCGAAAAAGCGCCAACTGCAGACGATACTGCTAAAGAGGCTACCGTAAATATTGCAAGCGACGAAATCCAAGCCTCGACGGTGGAAGATCAAGAAGCTGTATCCTCGACATCCCCTAAGCCGTCTGACCCAATGCAGATAGATTCGGAAGTTGCTGAACTGGAGGACCGTGACGAAGCCATGGGCGACATACCGATGGACAAAAACGAGCAAATGGCTGCAGCAACCTCTGGTA
>NZ_JAELUF010000700.1 GCF_016429195.1 Brevundimonas sp. ASV9 | reverse complement strand
ATCTTCAGCCTGCTGGTACTCGCCAAGAGTCCACGCGGGGCGGCAGCGTGTCTAACTCTGCACCTGCGAGGCAACTGCTCAACTGGTGCACATTTGTCAAGAAGAGGCCAACTCTTCAATTGTTCGCCTGTCTTTTGTCCACGAACGGATGATCATCTACGTAGCAAAGGAAAAATCCCCTTTCAGATCACTTGCCAAGCTTGCACAGGAGCGCTATAAACTGTAGTACAACAATTACATTCAAAACTGCCGTGTACCTGCAATACCGCGGTTTAGAGCACTGGTTATTGCACTATGGCGCGGATCGTCGTCTCCATGGACTAGAGTCATGTCTCTGCAAAGTCTCAGACAGGATGGCGATGGTCTCGGTTAGAAGGGTAATCTTCGCTTTATATGGTAAGAG
>NZ_JAELUF010000699.1 GCF_016429195.1 Brevundimonas sp. ASV9 | reverse complement strand
CGTAATGCCACTAACCGAGCGCCTCGAACTTCTCTGGTCCTGCGTCCGCGCCCTCCGCGGCTTTTTCGACGTCCGCGAAAAGTGCCGCTCCATCGAAGCGCCACGCTTCCTCTTCCTCACCGCTTCAGAGATTGCCTACACCATCATCTCGAGCATAAAACTGCTGATGCTGCGGCTGCCTGGGTGGAACATTAAGCAGATTGGCGCGCACCTGGGCCTGGACCACATGCTGGAGATTCTCATAAGCGACTTGTCGATTATTGTTGCGAAGCGCAAAGAAGGGCGAATGACGACGGAAAAGGCCTGTCTCTTATACACATCTGACGCTGCCGACGAATACATCACAGTGTAGATCTCGGGGGTCGCCGGATCATTAAAAGGGGGGGGGGGGGGGGGGGGGGGG
>NZ_JAELUF010000698.1 GCF_016429195.1 Brevundimonas sp. ASV9 | reverse complement strand
CACAACTCCTCTACACCCGCGTCAGAATGCTTAGTCAAAATCATGCACATGGAATCTACTCAGCGCCGCGCTTAAGATCCTTGCTGAGAAGAGACTCGCCAGTCATGTCCTCGGGCTGGGGTAGGCCCATGGCGGCCAGGATCGTCGGCGCGACATCTCCCAGGACGCCGTGCTGCTTGCGCAGGCTCCAGCCCTCTGGAGCATTGGCCATGATGAACGGAACAAAGTTAGTCGTGTGGCTGGTCTTGGGCTTGCCATCAGCAAACTTCATCTCTTCCGCGTTGCCGTGGTCAGCGGTGATGAATAGAACATAGCCCTCCTTCTTGCAAGCTTCGAGGATCTTGCCAATCGCCTTGTCAGTGGCAGCGCAGCCGACAATGGCGGCTTCGTAAACACCAGTATG
>NZ_JAELUF010000697.1 GCF_016429195.1 Brevundimonas sp. ASV9 | reverse complement strand
ACTGTCGCGTTATCTGAGAAATGACATGGGCAGGATATTTGCAAACAGGCCCCTTCTCATTGGCCTTTCAGCCATGATTATGGCCAAGATGGGACGTCCTGTTCAAGAGCTAATGCTGCAGTTTATGACGTTCAAGTTCGACTGGCCAATTAGCAAGGTACGTCGTGCAATTCTTAATGGCTTTTTTCTTTCTCTGAATCCAAGGAACTCATCCTTATTAGACAAACTTTCTTCTTTCTTTACAAGCCGCTGTGCAGCTGCCATGGTTTATAGCTATTCTCCCCGCTGCGAACGCCTGGCTGCTGAAGACAAAGGGCAACCCTGTTGCGGCGAATCAAACCCTGGCGATTGTGCTGGTATCTTGTCTCACACTGGGGATATTGTCCATGGGTCTTGCTCCAAC
>NZ_JAELUF010000696.1 GCF_016429195.1 Brevundimonas sp. ASV9 | reverse complement strand
CATTTGCAACGGACGAGTCATGATGCAGAGGCAGCGTCTCGCTGGTGACGAAGGGGGCAGTGGGGGAGTAGGACCACATATATAGGAGATGACAGAGATTTGGGATGTCTGAGAGAGGGACTAATTTACTGCGAGACGACTGGACGTGTCGCAACTGAGTTGGTACTAATTCCATAGGAACTATCGAATAATTGAAGGAATGTGTACTATCTCTTTCTGTCCAGTTGGACTCTTGGCGTTTAATGGCAGGAGATTTGACTTTAGTTTTTGTTATTTTGTCTCTTGGGTAAGGAGTTTTTATCGTTTAGAAGAAAAACTCGCAAATGGAACTTGCCAAGGCTTAAGATGGTGGGATTTGCTGGAGGAAGCTATTTTCGGTTATTTGGTACAGTGCGGCATGACTG
>NZ_JAELUF010000695.1 GCF_016429195.1 Brevundimonas sp. ASV9 | reverse complement strand
CCCATCACCAATCCCGACTTCAACCCCCTGCCCAGTCGCAACGGCGACCTTCGTTCGGCTCCGACGACGACTCTTGGACCGACACCGGTGACATTGCCGAGCAGCCCGGCGACGACAACGATCCCGTTCGCCTCCAACTGCCCGACGATATCGAACAAGAGCTTCTCGCCGGCGTTTCAAAGCGGCAGTCACGGCAGCCGAGGCACTCAAAAAGGGTTCGCATCCTAGATCCATCTCCCAACCGCCGCCATCGCTTCCCTTCAGAACCCGTCGTTATCGACAAGGAGGCTATCCAAGTCCCCAACGCTCGACCAAGACGTCCCTCGCTCGGTGATCGCTGTGTCGGCGCCATCATGGCTGGCCGATCCGGGGCCGTCCATGGCCTGACGGGCAAGTCCCTGATG
>NZ_JAELUF010000072.1 GCF_016429195.1 Brevundimonas sp. ASV9 | reverse complement strand
GGGTCAGACCCAGTTCCGGCCCCATCACATGGACCACGCCGCGATCGTCCGAATCCCACCCCGCCAGCGGCACGCCGTGGGCGGCGCAGTTCCGCTCCAGAGTATGGACCTGAGCCTCGGCCTGGGCGGTGACATAGGGTTTCAGCCCGTTCAGACCCGCCGGCAGGGTCGGGGTCGAATGGTCCAGGGTCGCATAGGTCCGGTCGGGACGACGGACCTTCAGCCCGCGTGCCTCGATCTCGCTGAAGGCCTGGGGGCTGGTGACTTCGTGGACCAGATGCAGGTCGATATACAGCACGCCCGGCGTGTCGGCCGTTTCCGGCCGCACGACATGGGCGTCCCACACCTTGTCGAACAGGGTCTTGGGATCAGGCATATTGGGCCACGATCTCGGACACGCCGTCGACGCGGTCGATGATGGCGATCAGTTCCGCGTCATTGATCTCGCCGATCTGATCCGCGCGCGACTTGAAGCCGGCGACCACCGCCGCCAGGCGCTCGCCCTCGATGGGACGGCCGATGGTCTCGGCGCGCTTGGCGATGGCGTGACGGCCCGAATGCTTGCCCAACACGAACCAGCTGCCCTCGAAGCCTACATCCTGGGGCCGCATGATCTCATAGGTGCGGCTGTCGGCCAGCATGCCGTGCTGGTGGATTCCCGCCTCGTGAGCGAAGGCGTTGATGCCGACCACAGATTTATTGCGGGCGATGACCGTCTCGGTGATCTCGCACAGGATCTTGGAGGCGCGGACCAAGTGGCGGCTGTCGGCGCCGGTCGTAACGCCATAGCGATCCTCGCGAACCTTCAGGGCCATGATGACCTCTTCGATCGAGGCGTTGCCGGCCCGTTCGCCGATTCCGTTGATCGCGCCCTCGATCTGACGCGCCCCGCCCTCGATGGCGGCCAGGGAGTTGGCGACCGCCATGCCCAGGTCGTCATGGCAGTGGGCCGAGAAGATCACATGCGGATGGCGCTTCTTGATGCGCGCGGCCAGGGCAGCGAAACGCTCGCGCACCTCTTGCGGGGTCGCATAGCCGACGGTGTCGGGCACGTTCAGGGTGCGGGCGCCGGCGTCGGCGGCGGCCTCCAGCACATCGGCCAGAAACTCCGGCTCGGTGCGGAAGGCGTCCTCGGCCGAGAACTCGACGTCGTCGAACAGGCTACGGGCGTATTCCACCGACCGCACGGCCGTCGACAACACCTCATTGGTGGACATCTTCAGCTTGGCGGTGCGGTGGATCGGGCTGGTGCCGATGAAGGTGTGGCAGCGACGGTGGGATCTCGGCGCCGGCGCCAGGGCGCGGAAGGTGGCGTCGATGTCCTTCTCGTTGGCGCGCGACAAGGAGCAGAAGATCGGTCCCTCGACCTCGCCCGCCACGCGGCGGATGCAGTCCTCGTCACCCGGCGAGGCGGCGGCGAAGCCGGCCTCGATAACGTCAACGCCCAGGTCCCGCAGAACCTGGGCCATCTTCACCTTGGCCTGGGCGCTCATCGAGAAGCCCGGAGCCTGTTCCCCGTCCCGCATCGTCGTGTCGAAGACGATGACGCGGTTGGGGTCGGCGGCGATCTCCTCGGTGCGGGATACGCCCGATACTCGTACGCTTTCGGGGGTAATCATTACGCGGCCTCGGATTGAATAATGTCGTTGCTGATGCGGCGCACGCCGAACAGCCGGTCGATCTGGCGACCCAGGTTGTCCATGCAGCGGCCCGCGTCGCGGCCGCGCACCGTCAGGGCGATGCGGCGGAAGGCGCCCTCGTCGGCCAGGGCCATGCCGTCGATGTGGAAGCCCCGGCGCTCCACCAGGCCGATGAGACGCTGAAGCGAACCGTCCGCACGGTCGATCTGGATGTGGATCGTGTTGCTCATCTCAGGAGCCCTCCATCATTTCAGCATTGCTCTTGCCCGGCGGAACCAGCGGCCAGACGTTGTCTCGGGGGTCGATGACCACATGGGCCAGGCAGGGACCGTCGGCGGCCAGCAGGCGCTGGATGCCGTCGGACACCTGATCGCGGCGATCGATGCGGAAGGCCTCGATGCCGAAAGCTTCGGCGACCTTCACGAAGTCCGGGTTGTCGGACAGGTCGATCTCGGAATAGTTCTCGGCGAAGAACAGCTCCTGCCACTGGCGCACCAGGCCCAGCGAGGAATTGTCGACCAGCACGATCTTCAACGGGATGCCGTAACGCTTCAGCGTCGCCAGCTCCTGGATGTTCATCATGAAGCCGCCGTCGCCGGCGATGGTGACGACCGTCGCGGACGGATCGGCCAGCTTGGCCCCGATGCCGGCGGGCAGGCCAAAGCCCATCGCGCCCAGACCGCCCGAGGTGATGTGAGCTTCCGGCTTGGCGAAGCGGCAGTGCATGGCCGCCCACATCTGATGCTGGCCCACGTCGCAGGCGGCGACGAAATCATCGCCCGCCGCTTCCGAGATTTCCTTCAGCAGGGCGGGCGCATAGACCCCCTCGCCCGGCGCGTCATAGCGGTGGGCGCCAGCTTTGGCCGCATCGGCGCAGTCGTCGGCCCAGGCCTGAATGTCCAGCGCCGCGCCCGACCGCATCCGCGCCGTCAGCGCCTCAACGCCTTCGCGCAGCTCGCCGACGACGGCGACATTGGCGCTGCGCAGTTTGCCGACTTCCGAGGCGTCGATGTCGAAATGAACGATGCGGGCATTGGGCGCGAATTCAGCCAGCTTGCCCGTCGCGCGGTCGTCGAACCGGGCGCCGACGACGATCAGCAGATCGCTGTCCTGCACCGCATGGTTGGCGGCGCGCGTGCCGTGCATGCCCAGCATGCCCAGCATGCCCGGCGCATCGGTCGGGATGGTGCCCAGAGCATTCAGCGTCGAAACTTGAGGGATGCCAGTGGCGGCGACGAAGGCGCGCAGGGCCTCAGTCGCGCCGCCGATCTTCACCCCGCCGCCGATGTAGACCAGCGGCTTCTTCGCCGCCCGGACTGCGGCCTCAGCGGCGGCGATGGCCTCGTAATCGATGCGCGGCGTCTCGTTGGGAATGGAGAAACCGTAGTCCTCGCCGGTCGTCTCGAACTGCACATCCTTGGGCAGATCGACCAGAACCGGACCGGGGCGGCCCGAGCGAGCGATATGGAAGGCTTCCTCGATCGCGGCGGGAACCTCGGCGGCCGAGCGGACCAGGATCGAATGTTTCACGATCGGCAGGGTGACACCCAGGATATCGATCTCCTGAAAGGCGTCAGTGCCCATCAGGCCTTGGGCGACATTGCCGGTGATGCAGACGATCGGCACCGAATCCATCATCGCATTGGCGATGCCAGTGACCAGATTGGTCGCGCCCGGACCGGACGTGGCCATGCAGACGCCGACCTTGCCGCTCTTCCTGGCATAGGCGTCGGCCGAGAAGGCCGCGCCCTGCTCGTGGCGGACCAGGATGTGCTTTAGCTTAGAGCCGGCCAGGGCGTCATAGACCGGCATGATGGCGCCGCCCGGATAGCCGAACACCACCTCCACCCCCAGCCGCTCCAGGGTGGAGACCAGCAGACGCGCACCCGACTGGGGAGCGGTCTCGGCTGAGGGTTTGAAAGCGGCGGCGGTCATCAGGGTCATCCGGTCGTTCAGGCGGCGATCAGGCCGCTTCAGCCTTGGGCGTGTTCAGCCAGGCCATGCGTTCGCGCAGACGAGCGCCGACCTGTTCGATCTGGCTCTCGCGGTCCGCCTTCAGCCAGGCCTCGTATTGCGGCTTGCCGGCCTCGTTCTCGGCGATCCAGTTGCGCGCGAAAGTGCCGTCCTGGATCTCGTCCAGAATGGTCTTCATGCGGGCCTTGGTCTCTTCGGTCACGACGCGCGGGCCGCTGGCGACCGCGCCGTACTTGGCCGTCTCGGAGATGAAGTGGTGCATCTTGGAGATGCCGCCTTCGTAGAATAGGTCCACGATCAGCTTCAGCTCGTGCAGGCATTCGAAATAGGCGATCTCGGGCTGATAGCCGGCCTCGACCAGGGTGTTGAAGCCCTGGATGACCAGCTCCTTGGCGCCGCCGCACAGGACCGCCTGTTCGCCGAACAGATCGGTCTCGGTCTCTTCGCGGAAGGTGGTTTCCAGCAGGCCGCCGGTCGCGCCGCCGTTGCCCTTGGCGTAACCCATGGCCCGGTCGCGCGCCTTGCCGGTCGCGTCCTTCTCGACGGCGAACAGGCTGGGCACGCCGCGCCCGCGCTGGAACTCGCGGCGGACCAGATCGCCCGGTCCCTTCGGCGCGACCAGGATCACGTCCATGTCGGCGCGCGGGGTGATGCGCTCGTAGATGATGGAGAAGCCGTGAGCGAACAGCAGGGCCGAGCCCTCCTTGGCGTTCGGCTCGATGATGTCGCGATAGACGTCGCCCTGAACCATGTCGGGGGTCAGGATGGCGATGATGTCGGCGCCTTTGACGGCCTCGGCCGGCTCGGCGGTCGGCACGCCGTCGGCGGTGGCGTGTTTCCAGCCCGTGCCGCCGTGACGGACGCCGGCGACCACGTCATGGCCGCTGTCCTTCAGGTTCTGCGCATGGGCACGACCCTGCGAGCCGTAGCCGATGATGGCGATGCGCTGGCCGGCGATGGCGCCCGGCTTGATGTCTTCGTTGGTGTAGATGGTGATGGCCATGGGTCAGGCGTCCTGAGCAGCGTTGATTTTGTGGCTTGCCGGGACTTGGGCCGGCGGCGGGTTGGGGATGGTGACGGCGCCCTGGGCGGCCGAGGCGACCGAGGCGCGGTATTTGGCGAAGACACCTCGCGCCGGGCGGACTACGTGGGGCGTAAAGCCCGCCCGGCGCGTCGCCAGATCGACGTTGACGTCGATGCGGCGGTTGGTGACGTCGATGGTGATGCGGTCACCATCGCGAATGAGAGCGATCGGCCCGCCGACGGCGGCTTCCGGCGAGACGTGTCCGGCGACGAAGCCGTAGCTGGCGCCCGAGAACCGGCCGTCGGTCAGCAGGGCGACGTTGTCGATCCTGCGACCCTTCAGGGCGGCGGTGACCTGCAGCATCTCGCGCATGCCCGGACCGCCCTTGGGCCCTTCGTAACGGATGATGATCACGTCGCCTTCGCCGACCGATCCGTCCTGAACGGCGTGGAAGGCGTCTTCCTCTGAATCGAAGACGCAGGCCGGGCCTTCGAACGTATCGACCTTGTGGCCCGTCAGCTTGATGACCGCGCCTTCGGGAGCGACGTCGCCATAGATGACGGCGAAGCTGCCGCGATCCATCACAGGGGTGTCGAACGTGGTGACCACCACTTGACCCGGCGTCTCTTCGGCCTCGGCCGCCTCGGCGAACAGGCTGCGGCCGGTCACGGTGGGGGTGTTCACGATCTTGCCCGCCTCAGCCATCCGCTGGGTGACCAGACGGGTGCCGCCGGCGGCGAACAGGTGCGAGGCCAGGAAGCGGCCCCCCGGCTTCAGGTCGCAGATGACCGGCGCCTCGACGCAGGCCTGGTGGCAGTCCTCGACGCCGAACTCGACGCCGGCCTCCGCCGCGATGGCCGTCAGGTGCATGACCGCATTGGTCGATCCGCCCGAGGCCGAGACGGCGACGGCGGCGTTCTTCAGGCTGGCGCGGGTGATGTATTTGCGCGCCGTGTCGCCGGAGAAGACGCGCTCGACGATCAGTCGACCGCAGCGTTCGCCCTCGGCGGCCTTGTTCGGATCGACGGCCGGTACGTCGTTGGCGCCCATGGGGCTGATGCCCATGACCGACAGGGCCATGGCCATGGTGTTGGCCGTGAACTGACCGCCGCAGGCCCCGGCGCCGGGGCAGACGGCCTGTTCGACCGCCTTCAAACCCTCGTCGTCCAGGGCGCCGGCCGAATGGGCGCCGATGGCCTCGAAGACTTCCTGGACCGAGACCTCCTTGGTCCCGATCACGCCCGGCATGATGGTGCCGCCGTAATAGACCAGGCCGGGGATATCCATACGCGCCAGAGCCATGGCCGCCGCCGGGATCGTCTTGTCGCAGCCGACGATGCAGACCACGCCGTCCAGCTGATGGCCCTCGATGGCCAGTTCGATGGAGTCGGCGACGACCTCGCGACTGATCAGCGAGGCCTTCATGCCCGCCGTGCCCATCGAAATGCCGTCGGTGACGACGATTGTGTTGAAATCGACCGGATAGCCACCCGCCGCGATGATGCCGGCGCGCACGTCCTTGGCCAGACGGTCCAGGTGCATGTTGCACGGCGTGACCGTCGACCAGGTGTTGACGATGCCGATCATCGGCTTGTCGAAGTCGGCGTCCTGCATGCCGGCGGCGCGCAGATACGAGCGGGCGGCCGCCCGGTTCGGGCCAGCCGTCACCGCCGCGCTGCGCGCGTTGGGCTTTCCGGGCTGGGAGGTAGAATTTTGCGTCATCGGTCCGGTTCGTTTCGAACCGCCGCGCACTAAAAACCCCGCTTCCTTTCGGAGGCGGGGTGGTGCGAGGCGATCCTGAGTGTGTCTAAGGTCAGGTCGCGTGCATCCACGCCGCTTGCGTAAGCAGGCCGAGAAGTACAAGGGTAATGAGGAATACGGGGCTTTCCAGGCCGACCGGCGCGCGAACGGCTGCGACCGCCTTAGCGGAGCGTCCCTTCGTCATGTCGAGCGTCATCGTGGCCACGGGTGGCTCCCTGTTCTGACGCCAAGAAACCATAGCCGCTGGAGACGCACAACCCCTGTCGCAATAATTTTGCGCAACAGCTGAAAAATAACCTCGCCTGGGGTGTTTCTTACCTCAAGCTGACGCAGACGGTTTTCGAAGCGTAACCGTCCATCACATCATGTTACGTGCGCGGGGTTGAAACCCGCCCCCGACCGCTCCATTGAGACGCCAACCTATATGTAGCGCACAACACCCTACCGTTCAGAGGAGCTTCCCATGACCGTTCGCGTCGCCATCAATGGTTTCGGCCGCATTGGCCGTCTGGTCCTTCGCTCGATCATCGAGCATGGCCGCACGGACATCGAGGTGGTGGCGATCAACGATCTGGGTCCGGTCGAGACCAACGCCCACCTGTTCCGCTACGATTCGGTCCACGGCCGCTTCCCCGGCACGGTGACCTCGGGCGAGGACTGGATTGACGTCGGCACGGGCAAGATCAAGGTTACGGCCGAGCGTGACCCGGCCAATCTGCCGCACGCCGAGCTGAAGGTGGACATCGCCTTCGAATGCACCGGCATTTTCACCTCCAAGGACAAGGCCAGCGCCCACCTGAAGGCCGGCGCCAAGCGCGTCCTGGTCTCGGCGCCCGCCGACAACGCCGACAAGACCATCGTCTATAAGGTCAACCACGAGACCCTGACCGCCGACGACATCGTCGTGTCCAACGGCTCGTGCACCACCAACGCCCTGGCCCCCGTCGCCAAGGTGCTGAACGACCTGTTCGGCATCGAGCGCGGCTATATGACCACCATCCACTCCTACACCGGCGACCAGCCGACGCTGGATACGATGCACAAGGACCTGTACCGCGCCCGCGCCGCGGCCCTGTCGATGATCCCGACCTCGACCGGCGCCGCCAAGGCCCTGGGTCTGGTCCTGCCGGAGCTGAAGGGCAAGCTGGACGGTTCGTCGATCCGCGTCCCGACCCCGAACGTCTCGGTCGTTGATCTGAAGGTCGTCGCCGGTCGCGAAGTCACGGTCGAAGAGATTAACGCCGCACTTCAGGCCGCCGCCGACGGCCCGATGAAGGGCGTCCTGTTCACGACGACCGACCCGCTGGTCTCGCACGACCTGAACCACATCGCCGCCTCCTCCACCGCCGCCCTGCCCCAGACCCAGGTCGTCGACGGCAAGCTGGCCCGCGTTCTGAGTTGGTACGACAACGAATGGGGCTTCGCGACCCGGATGTCTGACACCGCGCTTCAGATGGCAAAGTTCCTGTAATGAGATGGCCTGCGATCACTGCACTGGCTTTGTCGGCAGTGGTCGCAGGTTACCTTGGCGCGATCGGCGTCAGCGCCATGTTTTGGTCTACCCGACTTCCAAAAGCGGGGCAGCGCGTCGACGGCTTCCTTGTCAGCCATCCGACGGCTGCATCGTTTGAGGTTGTAGGCATCCTTCTGGGAGCTGGTTTGGTAGCTGTTCTGGCCTGCGGCGTTCTCGCTTACCGCCTGCGACATCGGCTAGGCATGACGCTTGTGGTCGCCATGCCCATCGGTTTGATGACGGCCTCCTTCTCCCTAGCCGCCTGGGCCAATCTCTCCTCCCCTCCGTTTTAAAAGGCCAATCATGACCTTCCGCACCCTCGACGACGCCCAGAACCTCGCCGGCAAGACGGCCCTGGTCCGCGTGGACTTCAACGTCCCGATGGATGGCGGCAAGGTCACGGACGACACCCGTCTGCGGGTCGCCCTGCCGACGATCCAGCGCCTGCGCGATGCCGGCGGCAAGGTCGCCCTGCTGGCCCACTTCGACCGCCCCAAGGGCCAGCGCGTTCCGTCGATGAGCCTGAGGCCGGTCGTCCAGCCGTTGGAAGAACTGCTCGGCGCCCCCGTCCGCTTCGCCGACGACTGCATCGGTCCCGACGCCGTCGAGGCGATTCGCGATCTGGACGCCGGCGGCGTGGTCCTGCTGGAAAACGTGCGCTTCCATGCGGCGGAAGAGGCCAATGATCCGGTCTTCGCCCAAAAGCTGGCGGATCTCGGCGATCTCTACGTCAACGACGCCTTCTCGGCCGCGCACCGCGCCCACGCCTCGACCGAAGGCGTCGCGCATCACATCCCGGCCTATACCGGCGAATCCATGCGCCGAGAACTAGACGCGCTCGACGCCGCCTTGGGCAATCCGCAGAAGCCGGTCGTCGGCATCGTCGGCGGCTCCAAGGTCTCGACCAAGCTCGACCTGCTGAAGAACCTGGTCGGAAAGCTGGACACCTTGGCCATCGGCGGCGGCATGGCCAACACCTTCCTTTATGCGCAAGGGATCGATATCGGCGGCTCGCTGGCCGAAAAGGATATGGCGGACACGGCGCGCGAAATCCTGGCGGAAGCCGAAGCCAAGGGCTGCGACATCCTGCTGCCCGTCGATGTCGTGGTGGCGACCGAGGTCAAGCCCGGCGCCGAGGCCCGCACCGTCAAGACAGGCGAAGCCCTCTCGACTGAAGACAAGATCCTGGACGCCGGCCCCGACACCGTCGCGCGCCTGAACGCCGCCATCGACGCGTCCAAGACCCTGATCTGGAACGGTCCGCTGGGCGTGTTCGAGGTCCCGCCCTTCGACGCCGCCACCGTCGCGGCAGCCAAGCACGTCGCTGAGCGCACCAAGGCCGGCGCGCTGATCGCGGTGGCGGGCGGCGGCGACACGGTTGCGGCCGTCGGCCATGCGGGCGTCGCGGCGGACCTGACCTTCGTCTCCACAGCCGGCGGCGCCTTCCTGGAATGGATGGAGGGCAAGCCTCTGCCCGGCGTCGAGGCCCTGCGCGCCTGAAGGCTCAGCGATGCAGGCGGATCACGCCTGCATCCTGTCTTCGAAATCGGCGTTGAAACGGCTGTAACACGGCGTGACTTCACGCTGTCCGGCGTCTAATCTCTCGCCCAACCAAAAAGACTATTCTGCTCAGGAGACTACCCCATGGCGCGCATCACGCTGCGACAGCTGCTCGACCACGCGGCAGAGAATGACTACGGCCTGCCCGCCTACAACATCAACAACATGGAACAGGGTCTGGCGATCATGGAGGCGGCCCACGAGGTCAACGCCCCCGTCATCATCCAGGCCTCGCGCGGCGCCCGGAACTACGCCAACGACATCGTTCTGGCCAAGCTGATCGACGCCCTGGCCGAGCTCTATCCGCACATCCCGGTCTGTATGCACCAGGATCACGGCAACGGCCCGGCGACCTGCGCCACCGCCATCCAATACGGCTTCACCAGCGTGATGATGGACGGTTCGCTGGAGGAGGACGCCAAGACGCCCGCCTCCTACGAATACAACGTCGACGTCACCCGTCGCGTCACCGAAATGGCCCACGCCTGCGGCGTCTCGGTCGAGGGCGAACTGGGCGTGCTGGGTTCGCTGGAAACCGGCATGGGAGAGGCCGAGGACGGCCACGGCTTCGAGGGCAAGCTGGACCATTCGCAACTGTTGACCGACCCGGATCAGGCCGTCGACTTCGTCGCGGCCACCAAGGTCGACGCCCTCGCCATCGCCATGGGCACCAGCCACGGCGCCTACAAGTTCACGCGCCAGCCGGACGGTGAAGTCCTGGCCATGAACGTGATCGAGGAAATCCACCGCCGCCTGCCCAACACCCACCTGGTGATGCACGGCTCGTCGTCGGTGCCGCAGGATCTGCAGGACATCATCAATCAGTACGGCGGCGAAATGCCCCAGACCTGGGGCGTGCCGGTCGAGGAGATCCAGCGCGGCATCAAGCACGGCGTGCGCAAGGTCAACATCGACACCGACAACCGCATGGCCATCACCGGCGCCATCCGTAAGGCCCTGATGGAGAAGCCGGGCGAGTTCGACCCGCGCTACTATCTGAAGCCCGCCAAGGAGGCGATGAAGAAGCTCTGCATGGAGCGCTACCAGCAGTTCGGCTGCGAGGGTCAGGCCTCCAAGATCCGCCCGCTTTCCACCGCCCAGATGGCGAAGCGCTACGCCTCGGGCGACCTCGATCCGTCCTTCCGCGGCGCCGCCGTCAAGGCCGCTTAGGACCGTCGTCTAGACCGGGTAGCGGCCGCTCAGTTCGCGCCGCACCCGGCGAACGTCCCATTCCGCCTGATCCAGCGCGTCGCGTGCCTCTCTAGCATTGCGACGCGCATCGCGGATTTCGCCTCTGACCTCTTGAATGCGGTCACGAATGCGCTCCCGCTCTTCGTCCGTCAGGCCTTCGCCGCGCAGTTCGCGTTCCTTGGCTTCCAGCTTGTCTTCGCGGTTCTCGATCCGGGCCTCTGCGCTGTTCAAGGCGCTTTCCGCCGTCTCGTAGGCGTCCTCGACCTCATGCAGCAGGCGGCCGTCACGATAGGCCGGCAGAAACGCCTGCTCCTCCTCCGGCCGACAGACGCCATAATAGGTATTGCCCGCCCGCCCCTCCTCCCAGCCGCGCTGCAAGGTGCAATAGGTCCGCAAGCCATCCTCACGCGCCGAGCCATAGGCGGCTGAATTGGGTGCGATCTGAAACTTGGCGCAGGCTTTGGCGTGGTCGTCCAGCCGCGTCATCGGATAGCCCGACGCCCCGTCCGCATAGCCCTTCTCGCCCCAGGCCCCGGCCAGGCATTCGTCCTTGCTCATGGTCGTGCAGCTGCTCAGCAGCGCCGCCGCGGCGAACGCTCCCCCGGCGATCATCAACCGCTTCATCGGATGTCCCCTACGCCCCCAAGCTTGACTATCGCCTCACCCGCGCCCCTCGCGCAAGCGGCCGGTCGTGCTAGGGAGACGACGTGTCCGCCCACTATCTGATCGATGACGACGAAGACCCCGCGACCGGCGCCCCCGCCGAGGTGCTGGAGGCCCGCATCGACGCGGCCGGCGTTCGCTTGGACAAGGCCCTGGCCGGCGCCTTCCCCACCTTGTCACGCGCCCGGCTCCAGGCCCTGCTGGCCGAGGGCGCCGTCAGTCGCGATGGCGCGGTCCTGACCGGCGGTTCCGCCAAAGCTCAGCCCGGCCTCTATGCGGTCGCCCTGCCGCCCGTCGCGCCGGCCACGCCCCAGCCCCAGGCCATCCCCCTGATCGTCCTCTACGAGGACGCCGAGCTTATCGTCATCGACAAGCCTGCGGGCATGGCCGCCCACCCCGCGCCCGGCACGCCCGACGGCACCTTGGTCAATGCGCTGCTGGCCCATTGCGGCGACAGCCTGTCGGGCATCGGCGGCGTCGCCCGTCCCGGCATCGTCCACCGGCTGGACAAGGACACCTCCGGCGTCATGGTCGCCGCCAAGACCGACCGCGCCCACGCCGGCCTCTCCGCCCTGTTCGCTGCGCACGACATCGAGCGCACCTACATCGCCCTGACACGCGGCGCGCCGTCGCCCGCGACCGGCCGTATCCACACCCGCATCGGCCGCTCCACCGGCGATCGCAAGAAGATGGCGGTCCTCAAGGCCGGCGGTCGCGAGGCCATCACCGACTATGTCGTCCAAGCGACCTTCGGGGGGCCCGCGAAAGCTGGCGGTGCACCTATGGCTGCGCGCGTCGCCTGCACGCTTCACACCGGCCGCACCCATCAGATCCGCGTCCACCTGTCGTCCAAGGGCGCGCCGATCCTCGGCGACGCCACCTACGGCTCGGGCAGCCCCGCCATACCCGTTCGCACCGCCATCGCCGAAGCGGGCCTTGAGCGTCAGGCCCTGCACGCCGCCGTGCTGGGCTTTGTCCATCCTGTCACGGGCGAGGCGCTTCGCTTCGAGACCGCGCCGCCGTCTGACATGCAGCATCTCGAAACGCGCCTCGCCGAACTCTGAACAGCGGCCGGTCTGGGCCGGTCTTGAATAGCAACTGACAAAGTTCTATATAGGACGGCGATCGGCGCGAGTGGCGCCAGGGCAACGGTCACGCTTTCGTGTGACGATCCGCCTCTAAAAATGGCGGCAACCCATCGCTACTTTACCGGTTGAGGGGTGAGACGTCGGCGCACACACCGTGGCCGATGACGAAGAGCCCGCTCGTTCAAGACGGTCGGAGGGACCTGTATATGGCTGCCAATAGTACGCTCGCGGTGATGTCGCCTGAACAAGGCCTGTCGCGTTATCTGACGGAAATCCGCAAGTTTCCGATGCTGACCAAGGATGAGGAGTTCATGCTCGCCAAGCGTTGGTCCGAGCACCAGGACCCCGAAGCCGCCCACCGTCTCGTCACCTCGCACCTTCGTCTCGTGGCCAAGATCGCCATGGGGTATCGCGGCTACGGCCTGCCGATCGGCGAAGTCATTTCCGAGGGCAACGTCGGGCTGATGCAGGCCGTCAAGAAATTCGACGCCGACAAGGGTTTCCGCCTGGCGACCTACGCCATGTGGTGGATCCGCGCCTCGATCCAGGAATACATCCTGCGCAGCTGGTCGCTCGTGAAGATGGGCACCACCGCGGCGCAGAAAAAGCTGTTCTTCAACCTGCGCAAGGCCAAGAGCCAGATTTCGGCCTTCGAGGAAGGCGATCTGCATCCTGAACACCTCGCCGCCATCGCCACCAAACTGGGCGTGACGGAGGAAGAGGTCACCAACATGAACCGGCGTCTCGGCGGCGACGCCTCCCTGAACGCCCCTCTGCGCGCCGACGGCGAAAGCGAGTGGCAGGACTGGCTGGCCGACGACACGGCCGTGTCTCAGGAAACCCAGCTCGCCGACGACGAGGAAAAGGGCATCCGCATGAGCCTCCTTCAGGAGGCCATGGAAGAGCTGACCGATCGTGAGAAGCACATCCTGACGGAACGTCGCCTCAAGGACGATCCGGTCACGCTGGAAGAGCTCGCCGGCCAGTATGGCGTTTCGCGCGAGCGCGTGCGTCAGATCGAGGTCCGCGCTTTTGAGAAGCTGCAAAAAGCCATGCGCGCCGCCGCTGAAGAGCGGAACCTGGTCGACGCCTGAGCAAGTCGGTCCGCTGCGCCTTCAACGGCGCGGCGGACCATCCATCATGACGCGCGCGCCACCGGCGCCGCTTCATTGGCCGCTCTCGCAGCCGTCACCACGTTGCCGATCGGCTGGGCCAGTCCCGCCTTCGTCACCTGACCGCTGGCCACATAGGCTTGCAGGGTCGCCACAGCCATCGCCAGTCGCGCGTCCGCCGTCTTGATGGCCAGACCATTCAGCGTCTCGGCCTGTTGGCGGATGGCGCGCGTCGCCTGCGACGGATCCTGCTCGAACTGCGACATGGCCGAAACCAGGATTCGCGACGCCTGATCGCGGATTTCGGCAGGGCCGCCTCCGGCTGCGCCATCGCTGCGGCGCTTGCGAGCGCCCGAATATTCGCCCGAGTTGAACCGGCGACGATCCGGCCCGACATAGCCGACCGCCTCGATCCAGGGCCGGGGCTTCAACGTCACATTTTCGACCCGCTTGAACAGGTCGCCCGTCGTGAACGGCTTTCTCAGGAACTCGTGGATGCCGGCGTCGCGCGCGCCCTTGATCGCCGCAGCGGTCGCCTCGCCCGTCACCATGATGATCGGCGACATGCGGCAAGACATGCTGGAGCGCCGAATGCGCCGCGCCAGCGTCTCGCCGTTCAGCTTGTCTCCGGACCGTTCTGTGAAAATCACGCCTGGCTCGACGTCGCGCAGCAGCTCCAGCGCCCGCTCCTCGTCGCCTTCGGAATAGACCTCGCGCGCACCCATGCCCTTGACGATGTCCGTCAGCAGTCGCGCCGACGACAGATTGGCGTCCACGATGACCACCCGACGAAGCGCAGGCTCCATGCGGCTTATGGTTCTGGCGTTTGCGGCGAACACATCAGACTCCGAGTTTGGAGCCGTTATCCTTACCGCCCACGGGTTAAGACCTGTTGAATAGGTCTTTCTGCGTAGTCCGCCGCCTCACGCCGCCCCTTCCAAAGCCTCAGCCCTGGAACGGATCGCGCATCAGAATGGTGTCGTCGCGCTCGGGGCTGGTCGACAGCAGGGCCACCGGCGCGCCGATCAGTTCCTCGATCCGGCGCACATATTTGATGGCGTTGGCGTTGATGTCCTTGAAGCTGCGGACCCCGGCGGTGCTTTCGCTCCAGCCCTCCAGCTCTTCGAACACCGGCTCGGCCGCGCCCTGGGCCTTCAGGCTCGAGGGCAGATAGTCCAGCACCTCGCCATCGACCTTGTAGCCGACGCAGATCTTTAGCGTCTTCAACCCGTCCAGCACGTCCAGCTTGGTCAGGGCGATGCCGTCGATGCCGTTGATCGCCACGGACTGGCGCACCAACACGGCGTCGAACCAGCCGCAGCGGCGCGCGCGGCCGGTGTTCACTCCGACTTCGCGGCCAACGGTCGCCAGATGCTCGCCGACCTCGTCGTTCAGTTCGCAGGCGAAGGGGCCCTCTCCGACGCGCGTCGTATAGGCCTTCACGATGCCCAACACATAACCGACGCCGCGCGGACCGATGCCCGAACCCGCCGCCGCCTGGCCGGCCACCGTGTTGGAGCTGGTGACATAGGGATAGGTGCCGTGATCCACGTCCAGGAAGGCGCCCTGCGCCCCTTCGAACAGCACGCGCTTGCCGTCCTTCTGCGCCTGATCCAGCACACGCCAGGCCGGTTTCACATAGGGCAGGATCTTCGGCGCGATCTCCAACAGAGACGCCAGCAGCGCATCGGGATCGATCGGCTCCAGCCCCAGACCGGCGCGAAGCGGATCGTGGTGCGAGCGCAGCCGATCGATCTTGACCTTCAGATCGTCTTCATTGGCCAGATCGCAGACCCGAATGGCGCGACGCCCCACCTTGTCCTCATAGGCCGGACCGATGCCCCGCCCGGTCGTGCCGATCTTGGCGCCCGGCGCGCTGGCCGCCGCCTCGCGCGCCACGTCCAGCGCCGGGTGGATGGGCAGGATCAGGCAGGCGTTGTCTGCGATGGTCAGGATTTCGGGGCTGATCGCCACACCTTGGGCAGCGATCTTTTCGATCTCGCCGACCAGATGCCAAGGATCGACGACCACGCCGTTGCCGATAATCGACGGCTTGCCCTGCACGACGCCGCTGGGCAGCAGCGCCAGCTTGTAGACCTTGCCGTCCACGACCAGCGTATGGCCCGCATTGTGACCGCCTTGGAACCGCACGACCATGTCGGCGCGGTTGGACAGCCAGTCCACGATCTTGCCCTTGCCCTCGTCGCCCCACTGGGCGCCGACCACCGCTACGTTCGCCAAAACCGTCTCTCCGCACTGGAATGCGGGCGCAGCCTATAGCGAGGGAATCGTCCGATGTCGTCCCGTCAGGCGGATTTATCCGACTTCGCCGACCGCCGTCTCGAACGCCCATTCCAGCCAGGGCGTCGCCGCAACCACATCGGCCGTCTCGACCGTGCAGCCGCACCATAGTCGAAGACCAGGCGGCGCATTGCGGTGCGGCTCCATGTCGAACACGGCCGCCTCGCCTTCCAACAGGGCCTTGAACCGCATGACAAAGGCCTTCTGCGCCTTGTCGTCCAAGGCCGCGATCCGCGCATCGGTGAACTTCAGGCAGATCGAGGTCGTCGACCGGATCTCCGGCCGATCCGGCAGGAAGGCGATCCAGTCGGTGCGCTCCACCC
>NZ_JAELUF010000694.1 GCF_016429195.1 Brevundimonas sp. ASV9 | reverse complement strand
GCACATGACCAAGGCCATCTACACATCTCCCATCAAGGCTCTCAGTAATCAAAAGTTCCGCGATTTCCGTCAAACGTTTGACGAGGTCGGTATTCTTACCGGTGACGTGCAGATCAACCCCGAGGCAAGCTGCCTCATCATGACGACAGAAATTCTGCGAAGTATGCTTTATCGCGGCGCAGATCTGATCCGAGATGTTGAATTTGTCATCTTTGACGAAGTACATTACGTAAATGACTTTGAGAGGGGTGTCGTGTGGGAAGAAGTCATCATCATGTTACCCGAGCATGTGTCACTTATTTTGCTTTCCGCCACTGTGCCAAATACCCATGAATTTGCATCCTGGGTTGGAAGAACAAAGCAAAAAGATATATACGTCATCTCTACTGCAAAGAGACCTGTCC
>NZ_JAELUF010000693.1 GCF_016429195.1 Brevundimonas sp. ASV9 | reverse complement strand
ATAAATGACAGTGCGGTGGCAGATACAGCAGTCTGTAGCGCAGCAAGGGCCATTTCGGTGCCGTGTCTCGATTCGCCGAGGGCAACGAGCCATAGTGAGTGGGCTATTATTCCATCGAGAATAGAAATCAGCAGTAAATAGAGCCCGGAGGTTAGTCGGAAGCCATCACGCATCAACCAGTGTACCCCAAAGAGCGCAAGAGAAGCACCAAATCGTAATGCATAAGCTGCGAGCGCTAGTCGCGTTTGCAGTTCTGACCTTTCGGGCAATTTCGAAAAGGTAATTATTAAGGCAAGATGAAGAAGTGCAAAGATTAACAGCAATGCCTGTTCACAGTTAGTAAAGATTTGGTACATTGCTGGAGGACTCATAGATACCGAATCTAATGCCAGATGGTTTCGTAG
>NZ_JAELUF010000692.1 GCF_016429195.1 Brevundimonas sp. ASV9 | reverse complement strand
ACGGAAGAGAGAGAGGTTGGAAGGGGAGGAATGTACGGATAGCCGATGTCGCAAATATTTTTTTCTTTAGCGGTGACTAATCGCGGGGCGGTGCGGGGGAGGGGGAGGGGTCAGTCTCGGACCTCCATCACAAACAACACGAAACCGCCATTCTCGATCCGACTAATACACACATATATAATACCCATTCAAGTCATGGATGATCAATACTCTCCTTGGATAAGCGGGAAATACGTGCCTGGCTCTGGTGACACGTTTGTTTGAGACTCTCTCTCTCTCCCTCCCTCCAGCCGCCCAACCAACTGACGGCAGTGCAGAATACAAGTCGAGGACCCGGCAACAGGAGAAATATTCGCCACGTGAGATTCCCACCATCCTCTACATAATATCACACTATACTAAAC
>NZ_JAELUF010000691.1 GCF_016429195.1 Brevundimonas sp. ASV9 | reverse complement strand
AGCAATGGCCGATGCAACCGCAGATTAAATTGAAGTTCCTCTTAAATTATGACGAGTAAGGTACCTAAGGTACTGTACTCGTACCTCCTACGGCACGGAGCGGAGCGCGGAGCCCGCAAACGTACCTTGACCTGCAACAGGTAGCACAGGCTGTCACTGTAATTGCGTCACTTCGGGGAACGTCCCAAAACAAAACTCCGCAACCAGCAAGATGCGCATGGCCAACAAGCAAGGGCCCAACCTCAGCCCCAGCCCACCTCAGGGAGCCCAAGCTCAATCCAGATATGCATACTCGAAATGAGAAGAAGAACAGAAAGCCGTTTGTAAAAAAGGGAAAAGGAAGCGATGACCTGGCGTGGCTTTTTTTTTTTAGCTGGCCAAGGGGATCCCCCCGGACCCGGCCC
>NZ_JAELUF010000690.1 GCF_016429195.1 Brevundimonas sp. ASV9 | reverse complement strand
ATATAGGCCATGAAGGGCGTGATGCCGATGCCGGCGGCGATCAGGATGTGCAGGCGTGCCGTGCCGTGGGGCGCAAACAGATTGGCCGGCGGTGAGATCTGCAAGGTGTCGCCCACGTGTACTTGCTGGTGCAGGTACTGAGAGCCGCCACGCGAGGCCTCTTGCAGGCGCACGGCGATGCGGTAGTGCGCGGCGTGCGCCGGGTCACTGGTGAGGGAATAAGCGTTGCGCACCGTGCCTTCGGCCAGCGGCAGGTGCACCTGCACATGGCTGCCCGGAGAAAACGCAGGCAGCGCGCCGGTGGCTGACACCAGCGTGAGTTCGCGCACCACCGGCGTGAGCATCCTGGCGGCGCTGACGTATACCTTGAGCGCGGCACTCATGGCTGGAACCCCGCGTACGCC
>NZ_JAELUF010000689.1 GCF_016429195.1 Brevundimonas sp. ASV9 | reverse complement strand
ACGTTTGATACAACTTCTTGAAAGCTGAATTGTCATTGCAAGAGACATTGACCTCTAAAGTAGTTTCGGTTACGTCTTGCAGTACCGTAATCACATCTTTTATGTGTATGCCATGTACACTAACTCTCAATTACTCTTCTATTCTTTTGGGCTATAAACTTGAAAGCTTCTCCTCCACCTCTCTCTTTTTCTTTCCCCTCTTCCAGCACTCCAATCAATCCATATAATATCCCTCTCCTCTTACGGCGTAAGACGTTTAGGTGTGCGAGGATAGTAACTGCAAAGATGCACGCTCGGCAAGTTGAGATACCACGCGACAACTCGGTCCAGACCAATACCGCCTCCTCCGTGAGGCGGCACACCGGCACTGCGAAACACGTCCACATACTCCTTGATACCGGGGC
>NZ_JAELUF010000688.1 GCF_016429195.1 Brevundimonas sp. ASV9 | reverse complement strand
GGCAGCGTCAGATGTGTATAAGAGACAGCAACATATCGATGCGGCCGGCTGTTATCGAGACTCCTTCTTGCCATTTTCATGAGCAACCATCTATCCTTTTCTTCGATATCGAGAGCTGCGAGTGGCTTGGCCGCTAGGGCGCCGAGAAGACCGCCAATGGTCGCCTTCATCAGCATGCCGAGGCTGCGGTAGTGCTTGTCGCGAGCCCAAGGTGAGACTGGAACTTTTCTGCGGATGCAGCGGATATGCGTGAATCCGGCGTGTTCCAGGGCTTGTTGGATGTCCCGTTCCTTTTGGAGCTTGAAGCCGAATTTCCGCAGCCCTTCCCTTGCTGCGTCGAAGAGGAGCATGAGCGGGTCGTCGGGCAGCATGGTGTCATCGTCGCAAAGGATTTGCGGACTGAT
>NZ_JAELUF010000687.1 GCF_016429195.1 Brevundimonas sp. ASV9 | reverse complement strand
CATACGCGATACGATTGCTGGTCTCGTGGGCTCGGAGATGTGTATAAGAGACAGGCACGGCGAAATACGATGTATGCCGATGATATGATATTAAGTGGGCAGAAAGAACGGCAATATGTTAGTTAATTTTGTGCAAGGTATTATATTCGTATCGTATTATGCATGGGTCGTTGGCGATAGAGGTTTACGGCATCATTGTTACCATGTAAATCTGGGCTTGTAGGGCTGGGCGATGTAGCAATATCGGGCAATTCGGAGCCAAGAATATTCCGCGCGGTCCAACGCCCAGACGGGAAAAGAGACGCCAAAATGCTACCATCCTTCTCTCCACCAACCCAACGTTGGCCGAAGGCGTAGGCCGCGTGGTGGGATTGCTGTCTCTTCTACACATCTCCGAGCCCACG
>NZ_JAELUF010000686.1 GCF_016429195.1 Brevundimonas sp. ASV9 | reverse complement strand
GTATAGAGCGGGTCCAGTCAGCATCTGGACCAATCAGAATACTTCCCACTACAACTAGCTTCCACTCGTCTGCCACTCTGAGTAGCCCGGTGCCAGTGCGTGTGTGCGGTGCGTGTCTGTATTCGTAACTGTCTGTGTGGCTGCCAGAGCGGCAGAAAGGCATCTGGAAAGTACTGTATGATGCTGCCACACGATACGACTGTAGTGCGCATGTGAGGATTCATTGGATGATGTATCGCGAGTGCCGCATGACTTTGAGGTTGCAATATCCGGATAACCTAATCCGGCGGAAGCCATTCATTCATCGAGGTGGTGCCATGCTCCTTAGTTGCAACCACAAGCGATTTTCTGCTGCGGATGCGCCCGTGGCACAAGCCGTCCAGTCAAGATGCACTGCTGCAGCA
>NZ_JAELUF010000685.1 GCF_016429195.1 Brevundimonas sp. ASV9 | reverse complement strand
GTGTATCAGAGACAGGGTAGCAGCAGCCCCCCGGTATGGCCACATGGGAAAGGGGGTTTACGGAAAAAGGGAATGAAGTTTCTACAGGAGGAGATGGACGACTGGCCGGTTCACGGCTTACGCACACGACAGGCGAGTTGGGGCGGCAAAGTAGAGGAGATTGCAGGCAACGAATCGGATGGGTTGGATGGTAGTTCCCGGATGCGGGATGGGGATTGGGATGGGTGGTTGCAGGTGTCAAAGAAAACAAGAGGCAAGGCAAAAACATGGAGGACTGTGCGTCTTTTGGTTTGTGTGACGTGGGTATGGGGCTGTTGGCTGAAATGCGAGCTGCGGGCGGGAGTTTGCGACACTCTCAGTGGATTGACTTCTCTAACATTTTAATTGTAAGTACGTTACTAAAC
>NZ_JAELUF010000071.1 GCF_016429195.1 Brevundimonas sp. ASV9 | reverse complement strand
TCCGTGACGAGATCTATCCCCGCGTGCGCGACTTCATCGCCCAGAACGAGGCCGCCGGTGGCGTACCGCAATGGTCAGCGGCTGCCGCTTGACGAAAGCGGGGCCGGCGCCGGTCCCGTCCTCAGGCTGTCGGTCAATCCGCGCGCCCGGCGTCTGTCGGTGCGGATCGACGCGCGCGCCGGCGAGGCCGTGGTCATCGCCCCGACCGAGCGCGGCCTGAGCCAGGCCGTCGCCTTCGCCCGATCCAAGGCCGTCTGGATCAGCGAACGCCTGGCCGTCCGCCCCAAGAGCCGCCCGCTGGAACCGGGCCAGGTGATCTCCCTGCGCGGCAGGCCCGTGCGGCTGGAGGCCGTGCCTGGCGCGGGCGCCGCGCGCCTGGTCGAGGACGGGACCATCATCCGCTCAGGTGGCGAAGGCGAGGCCTATGCCCGCCGGGTCGAAAACCTGTTGAAGCGTGAGGCGCGCGATACGCTGCTGGAACGCACCGACCACCATCTGCGCGCGCTGGGTCAGGGCCCGGTCAAGATGGGCATCGCCGACACCCGGTCGCGCTGGGGCTCGTGCAGCCCGCACAACCGCACCATCCGCTATTCCTGGCGCGTCATCATGGCCCCGCCCCCGGTCATCGACTACCTCGCCGCCCACGAGGTCGCCCACCTGGTCCACGCCGACCACAGCCCGGCCTATTGGTCCGTGGTCGAACGGCTGGTCGGGGATCACAAGCCCTGGCGCAAATGGCTGAAGGATTACGGCGGGGCGCTGCACGCCGTGGGACGCTAGGCGGAAACCCTGGCGGCCGGGCGCGTTTCAGCATGGCTAGTCCACTCAGGAACGCCCCATGAAAACGATGATCACCCTATCGATCGCGCTCGGCCTCGCCGTCACCGCCGCCTCGTCCGCCAGCGCCCAATCGCAGACCACGATGAACGCCAACGCCGCTCAGGAACTGCAGCGCGCCGATCGGGCGCTAAACAGCCAGTACACGACGACGATGGGACGCCTGTCGCCCGCCAGCCGCATCCTGCTGCGCACCGCCCAACGCACCTGGATCAGCTTCCGCGATCAGCAATGCCGGTTCGAGGCGTCCGGCGTTCAGGGCGGTTCCGCCTATCCGATGGTGCATTCGACCTGCCTCGCGCGTCTGACGACGGAGCGGACACGCCAGTTGCGGACCCTCGGCCAATGTCAGGAAGGCGACCTGTCCTGCCCCCGCTGACCCAGGCCTGAAATGCAAAGGGAGGCGACCGCCGGGTCGCCTCCCTTTTTTTACGCGCCGTTGTCGTCGCGATCAGAAGAACAGGGCGTCGCCCTTGCGCTCCGGCGCCGGGCGGCCCTCGGGCTGCTGCGGGTTCGGCGCATCGCGATAGCCGCCCTTGGGAGACGCGGGACTGGACGGCTGCGGCGACGACGGCTGCATCGGCGCCTGGTCGTCCGGGACATAGGGCTCGCCGGCCAGGGGATCGACGGGTTCGATGGGCAGGCCGTTCTGGTCCAGACCGCTCATCAGATCGCCGACCGGATCGGGCGCGACCCAGCCCTCGGGCATGGGCGGACCATTGGGGATGGCGGGGGCGTCCAGGCGCGGCAGGGCCGCCTCCATAAAGCCCTTCCAGATGGCGGCCGGCGACGAGCCGCCGGTCACACCGCGCATGGCGGTGTTGTCGTCCTTGCCCACCCAGACGGCGGTCACGAAGCCGCCGGTATAGCCGACGAACCAGGCGTCCTTGTAATCCGAGGTCGTGCCGGTCTTGCCCGCCAGGTCGCGGCCTGAGATCGCCGCCGACCGGCCCGAGCCGCTGGTCACGACGCCGCGCAGCATCTGGTTCATGTAGTACAGCGACGGATTATTGATCGCCTGACCGCTCTGGCCCGACTGGCGCTGATAGATGACGCGGCCCTGGGGCGTGCGGATGCGGCTGATGCCATAGGCGTCGACGCGGCGCCCGCCGTTGGCGAAGGCGTCATAGGCGGTGGCCATCTCGATCGGCGAGACCTCGACCGCGCCCAACGCCATCGCCGGCTCCAGGCCGATGCGGCTTTCGATGCCCAGACGCCGCGCGGCGCGGGCCACGCTGTCGCGCCCGACCTGATCGGCGACATAGGCTGCCACCGTATTGGTCGACTGGGCCACGGCCTGGGCCAGGGTCATGTTTCCGCTGAAGGTGCCGGAATAGTTGCGGGGCGACCAGTTGCCGATGGTGATCGGCTGATCGACCACCGGGGTCTGGGGCGTATAGCCCGCCTCGACCGCCGCCAGATAGACGAAGGGCTTGAAGGCCGAACCCGCCTGGCGCTTTGCGTCGACGGCGCGGTTGAACTGGCTGTCGGCATAGGAGGAGCCGCCGATCATGGCGCGCACCCGGCCGTCGCCGTCCAGTGCGACCAGGGCCGCCTGCTGCACGCCCTTGCCGGCGTCGCGGTCCAGAATGCGGCGCACCGACCGCTCGGCCGCCGTCTGCAGCGTCAGGTCCAGCGTGGTCTCGACCACCATGTCCTCGGTCGGTTCGCCGACCAGGCTGCGGATCGACTTGTCCAGCCAGTCGATGAAATACTGGGCGTGCTGGGTCGCCAGAGTGCGCGAGACGATGACCGGCTGGGTCACGGCCTGTTCGCGCTGGGCGGCGGTGATGACGCCGGCCTCTTCCATCTCGTTCAGGACGACGGTGGCGCGGGCGGCGGCGCGTTCGCTCTCGGACACCGGCGAATAGCGCGAGGGCGCCTTCAGCAGGCCGGCCAGCAGCGCGGCCTCGCCGACCGTCAGGTTCTTGGCCGACTTGTCGAAATAGCGTTGCGACGCCGCCTCGATCCCATAGGCCCCGGCGCCGAAATAGACGCGGTTCAGATACAGGGCCAGGATCTCCTTCTTGGAGAATTTCATCTCCAGCCAGACGGCCAGCATCAGCTCCTGCACCTTGCGGCGCATGTTCTGGTCGGGCGTCAGGAACAGGTTCTTGGCCAGCTGTTGCGTCAGGGTCGAACCGCCCTGCACCACCCGCCCGGCGCGGACGTTGGTCGCCATCGCCCGCATCATGCCGATGGGGTCGAAACCAGGGTGGTGATAGAAGCGCCGATCCTCGATCGCGATGAAGGCGGCCGGCACATAGTCCGGCAGGGCGTCCAGATCGGCGGGCGGCGCCATCTGGGTGCCTCGCGTCGCGATCAGCGCCCCATTGCGATCCAGATAGGTGATCGAGGGCTGGCGATCGACCTGATACAGGCTGGAGGTGTCCGGCAGGCCGCGCGCGAAGACGGCGAAGAAGACGACCAGGAAGATCAGCCCCCAGACCGCCAGCACGGCGCTCCAGTAGAACAACCGTCTCAGGGCCGACCGGCGGGGCTTGCCCTGCGCCTGTGGTCCGCCCGCGTTCACCGGTCCCGCCATGTCCGTCCTTCAGATGCCGCCTTGGGCGAGTTCTCGTTCATCGGCTGTGTATCGCGTATGAACGCCCGCCGAAATGGTCCCGCCGACTTCACGGGATCGTGAGCGGCTATTTCGCCGAAAGAAAGGCGCGCCGGGCCAGCCACACGCCGCTTTCCACCCCGTCGTATTCCACGCGCAATCCGGAGTCGCTCAGCAGAGCGCGATAGGCTTTTGGATCAAGACTGGCGTGATAGAGCGGCTCGCCCCGCCACTGTCCGATGGTCTCGCCATGCGCCTGGCCAGAGGTGAACATCAGCCGCCTGCCCTCGGCGACGCAAGCCGCCAGCTTCGGCAGCACCTTTTTCTGATCGTCGGGACTGAGATGAAACAGGCTGTGCCAGGCCAGAACGCCGTCGAACGGACCCGGCGGAAACTCATCACGCATATCCGCCACCGACCACACTCCTGTCGGCAGCGTCGCCTGAGCATGGGCGATCAGGCCCGGGGACGCATCCACCCCCGTCACCTGATGGCCCTTCTCCAGCAGGGCGGCCCCGATGGGCCAGCCCGAGCCGCAGCCGACATCCAGAATAGATGCGCCTGCGGGCAGGCCGGCGACGAACCGGTCCAGCCATATCGCTTCGTCCGCCCCGCCCGCGCCTGAATACAGGGTCGCGCCTCGATCTTGGACCCAGTCGTCGGCCTTGTCTCGATAAAGGCCGACGATCCGTTTCGCGGACGGGTGGGTCATGGCACCTATTTCGCCAGGAAGGCGTCCAGGTCGGCGTAGAAGGCCTGGGGCTGGTCGAACATAATGAAGTGGGCGCTGTCGTCGATCCGCTTCAGCTGGGCGTCCTTCAGATTGGCGAAGGACATCCGATAGATGCTGTCGGTGATCTGGGGCGTCATGCGCGGATCGTTGAACTTGGCGTACACCACCTCGGTCGGGGCGGTGATCTTGGACAGTTCGGGACGCAGGTCCGTCGTGATCAGCTCGCGGAAGGCGGCGGCCGAGACCTTCTGGTCGCTTTCGCGCATGTCTTCCAATGCCTCGGCGCGGCGGCTTTCGGTGTTGATCATGCCGTTGATGCTGGTGGTCGCCTGGGCGACATAGGCCTCGCGCGGGCTATTGGCCTGGGCGGCCCAGATCTGGTCCGCGACCGGCGTCACGCTTTCGGCCGAGGCGCCGGGCGCGGCGAACATCGCGCCCATGAAGGGGATCATGTCGACCACCATCAACTTGCCGACCGCATCGGGATGGCGCGCGGCCAGCATCATGCCGATGGTGCCCCCCATCGAATGGCCGACGACGACCGGCTTGGTCAGGTCCTTTTCACGGATATAGCGGGCGATCTCTTCGGCGACAGGAGCAGCGACCGGCGAAGGGGTCGCGCCCTGCGCATTGCCCTCGGCCGGCGCTCCGGCGAAGCCCTGGATGTGGACGCGGTGTACGCGCCAGCCCACGCCGTCCTGCGCCGTCAGATGATCCACGGTTCCCTGCCAGATCTCCGGCGACGAGCTTAGGCCGGGGATCAGGATGATGTCGCGTCCATCCATGTCGCCGTCGACGCGAACATGGATGCGGTCGGACTGGAAATCGGCGTGCTGGTGGCCGTGGGCGTGACCCGCCTCTGCATGGGCGCCATGCCCGTCCTGCGCCAAAGCGGCGGGTGCCGCGCACAGCAGAGCGGCGGCCGCTGCGGCGCCGACGGTGCGGTTCAGAATAGATACGATGGTCATGATCAAACTCCCCTTTGACGCCCGCTTATGCCGCGCCGACTTTGATATGTAAAGTTCTCTGTCAGGTGACATGAGACAGGCGCCGCGCGGCTCTGTTAGACAGTCGGCATGAAGCCCGCCGACGCCGCTCCCGTCCAGTCCCCCCAGGTCGAACCCGCCCCGTCCAAGGCGGGCGTCAGCCCGTTCGGCAAGGGGTTCGTCACCGACGCCTGGTATTTTGTCGCCCTGGGCCGGGACGTCGCTCCGGCCAGTCTGAAACGCTACGAGATCATGGGCGAGCCGGTGCTGATCGGCCGCACCCGCGCAGGCCAGGTCTATGCGATGCGCGACATCTGTCCCCACCGCGCGGCGCCCCTGTCGGCGGGCAAGCTGGTCGAAAAGCCCAGCGAGGGCGAGACGGTCGAATGCCCCTATCACGGCTGGCGCTTCCGACCCGACGGCGTCTGCGCCGCCATTCCTTCGCTAGTCGAGGATCAGGCGTTCGAGGCGAACCGCATCCGCGTACGGTCCTATCCGGTGCGCGAGAGCCAGGGCATCGTCTTCGTCTGGATGGCGTCGGACACCCGCAATCCGATGGAGCCGGACCATGAGCCGCCGGTCTTCCCCGGCGTGGTCGGCGGCGAGGCCAAACTGGTCGAGGCGATGGATTTCGACAGCCATATCGACCACGCCGTCGTTGGCCTGATGGACCCCGCCCACGGCCCCTACGTCCACCAGCAATGGTGGTGGCGGTCCGAGCATTCGATGCACGAGAAATCCAAGGCCTTCGCCCCGACCGAATTCGGCTGGGCCATGGTGCGCCACGCGCCCTCGTCCAACAGCCGCCTCTACAAGATCCTGGGCGGCGCGCCCGCGACCGAAATCACCTTCCGCCTGCCCGGCTTCCGCTGGGAGCACATTCAGGTGGGCGAGAAACAGGTGCTGGCCCTGACCTGCCTGACGCCGATCACCGACACCAAGACGCGCATCACCCAGATCTTCTGGTCCGACCACTGGGTGTTCGGCCTGGCCAAGCCCTTCCTGCGGATGGGCGTCGTCGCCTTCCTGAAACAGGACGGCGGCATGGTGAACCTTCAGAACGAGGGCCTGCGCTACGATCCCGCCCTGATCTGGATCGACGACGCCGACAAGCAGGCCAAGTGGTATCAGCAGCTGAAGCGCGAATGGGCCAAGAGCCGGGCAGACGACCGGCCGTTCGTCAATCCGATCCAGCCCACAACGCTGAGGTGGAAGAGCTGAAGACGAACGTCTCCTCCCCACTGTGTGGGGAGGGGGACCACGCGAAGCGTGGTGGAGGGGCTGTTGAAGTCCCACAGACGCTGGCGATGCGATAAGAGCCCCTCCGTCTCTTCGCTTCGCTCCGAGCCACCTCCCCACTGCGTGGAGAGGAGACACTGGGTCTTACAGCTTCAGCCCGTTCTCTTTGGCCAGGTCGACCAGCTTCACCATCGGGCGCGGGCCCCAGTGGGCGATGACTTCGGACGCCGCCAGCGAGCCCAGCTTGCCGGCCTCTTCCAGCGTCAGGCCGCGCGCAAGGCCCAGCAGGAAGCCGGCGGCGTACTGGTCGCCGGCGCCGGTGGTGTCGATCACCTTGGCGACCGGATAGGCGGCGACCACGACGCGCTCGTCGCCCTTGATCACGACCGAGCCGTGCTCGCCGCGCGTGACGGCGGCGATCTCGACGATGGCGGCCAGTTGCGCGGCGGCGGCGTCGAAGTCTTCGGTCTCGAACAGGGCGCCCAGTTCGGCCTCGTTAGCCAGGACGATGTCGGCGGACTGGGTGATGAAATCCAGTAGCTCGGCGCGCCAGCGGGCGACGACGAAGGTGTCCGACAGGGTGATGGCCACCTTGCGGCCGGCTTTGTGCGCGGCGGCGGCGGCGCGTTCGAAGGCGGCGCGGGCGGGCGCCGGATCGAACAGATAGCCTTCCAGATAGACGATCTCGCTGGCGCCGATCAGGGCCTCGTCGATGTCGTCGGCATACAGCTGGTTTGCGGCGCCCAGGAAGGTCGCCATGGTGCGTGCGCCGTCCGACAGCACATTGATCAGGCAGCGGCCGGTGCCGAAGCCCTGATCCGCTCCGCCCGTCAGGACAGGCGTGTCGAAGTGAACGCCGGCGGCGCGGATGTCGTGGGTGAAGACCTGGCCCAGCGTATCGTCGGCGACCTTGCCGATATAGGCCGCGCGGCCGCCGAACGAGCCGACGCCCGCCACGGTGTTGCCTGCCGAACCGCCCGAGGCCTCTACGCCCGGCGCCATGGCGTCATACAGGGCGGCGCTGCGTTCGGCGTCGACCAGCTGCATGGAGTTGGGCGCTAAGTCCTGGGCCGTCAGGAAGGCGGCGTCGCAGGGGCTGAGGACATCGACGATGGCGTTGCCGACGGCGCAGACATCATATTGGGCGGTGTTCTGGGTCATGGTCGCGCCTTAGCCGGTGAATGCCCGCACGTCACCCGAAATCATATAAGGAAGCCCTTATATGCTTCGCGTCGCTTCGGTATGAGGACCGCATGACCCAGATCGCCGTCCTGACTCCCGACCCCGCCGACAAGACCTATGTCGGCCGCTGGCCCGAGGTGCTGGAACGGTTGAAGGCGACGCTGGAGAGCACGGGCGCGACGGTCACGGCAACGCCCTGGACCGATCATGTCGGGGACGCGTCGGGCCTTGGGGCCTATGACCTGATCCTGCCGGTCATCGCCTGGGGCTATCACCGCGACCATGGGCGCTGGCTGAAGGCTTGCGCGACCTGGACCGAGGAGGGGCTGCCGGTCGCCAATCCGGCGCAGGTGCTGCGCTGGAACTCCGACAAAACCTATCTGGCGCGGCTGGCTGACAAGGGCGTGCCGATCCCGCCCACGCGCTGGACCGACCGCGTGACCCAGGATCAGGTAGACGCCGCCTTCGCCGAGACGGGCGCACCGGTGTTGATCGTCAAACCGACGGTGTCGGCCGGGGCGTTTCGCACCTTGCGCCTGATGCCAGGCGAGGTGTTGAGCGATGCGCCTGAGGGCGCGGCGATGATCCAACCCTATTTGAAATCGATCGAGACCGAGGGCGAGACCTCGCTGCTGTTTTTCGGCGGCCGGTTCAGCCATGCGGTCAACAAACGGCCCGTGGCGGGCGACTTCCGCATCCAGGTCCAGTTCGGCGGCCTGTATACGGCCGTGACGCCGGATGCGGCGGCGATGGCCTTGGCTGAGCAGGTGCTGGCCGCCATCGACGAACCACTACTCTATGCCCGCATCGACATGGCCCGCGACGACGCCGGCCGATGGGTGCTGATGGAGGCCGAACTGATCGAACCGGACTTCTATCTGGACCACGACCCTGCGAACGGCGCCGGCTTCGCCGAGGCCGTCAAGGCGCGGCTTGAGCCTTAAGCCGCCTCGCGCACGGGCGGCAGCAGATTGTCCAGGTCGAGCAGGCTGATCAAGGCGCTGTCGACGGCGAAGACGCCGGAGACGACGCCAGCGCCCTGAGCTTCGCCCATGTTCGGCGGGTCCTGACGCGCCGCATCGTCCAACTGCATGATGTCCGACACGCCTTCGACCAACAGGCCGACTGTGCGTTCGCCGCAGCGGACGACGACGATGGCGTGGCGCGCGGACGGCTCGGTCGTGGGCACGCCCAGCCTGACCGCCAGATCGATGATCGGCAGCACCGTCCCGCGCAGATTGACCACGCCCCTCATATAGGCCGGCGCTCCGGGCAGAGGCGTGGTCGCCGTCCAGCCCCGGATCTCCAGCACCGAGGTGATGTCGATGCAGAAGGCCTGGTCCCCGACGCGGAAACCGACCAGTTCACGCTGGCCTGGCGCGCGGTTCGTCATCAGAACTCTTCCCAGTCCGATTGAATAGCAGCCGCAGCCGCCCGCCCGCCGCCGCCGGCCGCCATACGCGCGCGCGCAGGGGCGGCGTGGGCGCGGGCGAAACTTTCGACCCGCGCTTTCATCTGCTGGATGGGAGCCTTGTGGATCGGCGTCGGCGCCTTGGCGACTTGGCTGGTTTCGAAGCGGCCGACGAGTTCGGCCAGTTCGGCGGCTTCGCGGCTCAGGCTCAGGCTGGCGGCGGTCGACTGCTCGACCATGGCCGCGTTCTGTTGAGTGACCTGATCCATCTGGTTCACGGCGGTGTTGACCTCGGCCAGACCCACCGCCTGCTCCTGAGTCGACGCGCGGATTTCGCTCATCAGGGTCGTGATCTCTTCGATCCGCCCCGCAATGCCGGTCAGAGCCTCGCCCGACTGACGCACCAGAACCACCCCGTCCTTGACCTGGCTGGAACTGGCCGAGATCAGCGTCTTGATCTCCTTGGCCGATTCCGCCGACCGTTGAGCCAGGGCGCGCACTTCGGACGCGACGACGGCGAAGCCACGGCCGGCCTCGCCCGCACGGGCGGCCTCGACGCCGGCGTTCAGCGCCAGGAGATTGGTCTGGAAGGCGATCTCGTCGATCACGCCGATGATCTGGCTGATCTCATTGGACGAGCGTTCGATCTCGCCCATGGCCGCAACAGCCTTCTGCACGACCACGCCGCCGGTCTCGGCCTGGGTCCGGCCTTGGGTCACGACAGTGTCGGCGGCCTGGGCGTTTTCGGCCGTCTTGCGCACGGTGGCGGTGATCTGGTCTAGCGCCGCGGCCGTCTCTTCCAGACTGGCGGCCTGTTGTTCGGTGCGACGCGACAGATCCTCGGCGGCGCTGCCGATCTCCTGTGCGCCCGACTGCATCGACCCGGCGTTGACGCCGATTACGCCCAGCGCCTGATCCAGCGTCGCCATGGCCTGGTTGAAGTTGTCGCGCAGGACGGCGTAATCGCCGGGGAACTCATCCTGGATGCGATAGGACAGGTCGCCCGCCGCCATGGCCGACAGGCCCTTGGCCGTGCCTTCGACGACGGCGGCCTGAACCTGAGCGGCCTGACGCTCCGCCTCAGCGCGTCGTTCGCGTTCTTCCTCGACCGCGGTGACGTCCGTGGCGAACTTGACCACCTTGTAGGGGCGGCCGTCGCTGTCCAGGATCGGGTTGTAGCTGGCCTCGATCACCACCCGCTGGCCGCTCTTGCCGTAGCGCACAAACTTGTCCGCCACGAACTCGCCGGCGTTCAGCTTTCGCCACAACTCGGCGTAGGCCGGTGTCTGCGCCTCAGTCGGATCGACGAACATCCTGTGGTGACGTCCGACAATCTCAGCCGGCTCATATCCAACCACCGATAGGAAGTTCTGATTGGCCTCCAGAATGACGCCATCGAGATCGAACTGGATGACTGCTTGAGAGCGACTGACGGCAGCCATCATGTTGCGCAGCTCGTTGAGCGTCTTGTCATCTCTGGTTTTGGCGAAAAGGCGCAATGCAAAAATCTTTCGTGCTGAGATGAACGTTAATGCCACACCAACACTTTAAATCAGGTGTCAGCATGGTTAGCGCGCTAAAGGCTCAACCTGGGGGAGAATATTCCTCTGCGGTCTAGCTTTAGCCGCCTTAAAGCCGCTACGCCGCCCGCTGGTTCCAAGAGGTCATATTTGTCGCAACGCCCGCACCTGCTGTCGTCAGATCAGCGCAGCGCCCTTCAGCTCGACGTCGCCATGACGCTGATGGTGACGGCTAAGCGATGGAAGTTACGTGTCGCCGATCTGTTCCGAGAGTCCGGACACACGGGCGCGCCGACCGTGGTGCTTTATTTCCTGGCGGACGAGCCCAAGGGCCTGACGCTTTCCGAGTTGGCGAACAGGATGGAGCTGTCCGGCGCGTCGCTGACCCGTCTGGTGCAAAGACTCGAGAAAGACGGCATGGTCAGCCGGCGTCGGATGATTGGAGACGGCCGGTCATGGCTGATCCAGATGGAGCCAGCCGGGCGCGCCGAAATCGAGGCGTTCGAGATCCATGCCGCGGCCATGCGCGAACGAATGTTTGAAGGCGTTTCGGACGAGGATATGGCCGCCGCACTTCGCGTGCTGAAGGCCTTGGCCGAGAAGCTGACCCACGGCCCCGACGCCGCTCCGGGGATCTAGCCCGCCGCCTCGCCCAGCGCCATCAGACCCGCCCGCGACGGGCACAGGTCGGCGATGATGCAGGATAGGCATTTGGGTTTGCGCGCCGTGCAGGTGTAGCGGCCGTGCAGGATCAGCCAGTGGTGCGCCTTGGGCAGCCAGTCCTCCGGCACGACCTTGAACAACTGGGCCTCGACCTTGTCCGGCGTGCCTGCATTGGCCAAGCCCAGCCGGTGCGAGACGCGAAAGACGTGGGTGTCCACGGCGATGGCCGCTTCGATCCCCAGTTCGTTCAGAACCACCGAGGCCGTCTTTCGCCCCACGCCGGGCAGGGCCTGAAGATCGGCGCGGTTCAGGGGGACCTCGCCCCCATGCTGGTCCAGCACGATGCGGCTCAGCGCGATGACGTTCCTTGCCTTGCCGCGATACAGGCCAATGGAGGCGATGTAGGGGATCAGCCCCTCCTCACCCAGGGCCAGCATCTTCTCCGGCGTGTCCGCGACCTTGAACAGCCGCTCGGTCGCCTTGTTGACCGAGACGTCCGTCGCCTGGGCCGACAGGGCGACGGCGACGACCAGGGTGAAGGGATTGGAGAAATCCAGCTCGGTCTTGGGCTCCGGCATGACGCCGGACAGGCGTTTGAAGATCGCCTCGACACGGTCCTCATCGGGCGGCCAACGCAGCACGGGAATGGCCGCCCCGGTCATCACGGCCGGGCGTTTGGCAGGCTTGGCGGCGGGCTTTCTGGCCTTTGCGGGCTTCATGCCTCGCTGTCGTCCCGGGGGCGACGCGGGTCAAGACCCAGGCCCTTGAGCGCTTGGGCCGTCAGGGCGGCGTCGGCGGCGCGCTCGCCCTCCATCCAGGCGCCGTGGGCCGTGCCGTAATAGACCGGCGCGGTCGCCTCGCCGGCCAGGAAAATGCGGTCCTCGACTGACGTGCGCAGCTTGGCCCGGTCCGCCGCATGGCCCGGCAAGGCGTGGGAATAGGCGCCCCGCGACCAGGAATCGACGCCCCAGCCGCTGACCGCGACCGCTTCCAGCCGCCGGCGCATGTCCGATCCCAAGGCCGCGACCAGTTCGGACACGGCGAAGTCGAACAGGGCGGCCGATCCCTGCGCCTCCAGCCCCCAGGCCAGGTCGGCGCCGAAATAGGCCTCGATCATCGGCCGCCCGAAGGGCCGCAGGTGATAGCCGCCGGTCTCGGCCGTATCGGTGCGGGTCCACAACTGGGTGTCGGGCTGGAAATCGCCGGCGCCGCGCACGGTCATATGCACCTTGGACGCCAGGCCCAGCGGCACGCCCGCCGTCGCCTCGAGCAGGACCGGAACTGGTGGATCGATGCGGATCACCTCGCCGGCGATCAGGCTGTTGGGCACGGTCAGGATGACGATCCGCGCGGTCAACTCGCCGCGATTGGTCTCCAGGCGCAGCACAGGTCCGGAACGGTCGATGCGGCTCACGGCGCAGTCCGTGACCGTGATGGGCGACACAGCCTCGCCCAGCCGCGCGATCAGGCGGCCATAGCCCTCGCGCACCCGCCAGTTCACGCCGGTGTCGCCATAGGCGTCGTAATCCAGGCTGGACACCTCGGCGAACCGCGCGCCGTTCAGGGTGCCCGAGATGGCGTCCATGCGCGGGTTCCAGCGACAGTCGGGATCGAAGAAGTCCGACGCCGGACGATCCTCCCCCACACCCGCTCGGACGAGCGACGCCGCCTCGGTCACCCGCTGGTCGAAGGCGGCGAAGGCCTCGCCGAACTCGGCCTGATCCGCGCGGGTCATCTCGTGATCGAAGGCCTGGGTGCGCCAGGGCGGCGGCGTCTGGTCCAGCGTCAGCCCCTCGGCCTCGACCCGTCCGGCCAGCACATTGTCGTCTGCCGAATGCAGCCAGCCGCACCCCATATCCAACCCTTCGCCCTCGGCCCGAACCGTCCAGGCGCGCCCGCCGATCCGGCCGCGGGCCTCCAGCACCAGAACCGACAGGCCGGGTCGCATCAGACGACGCGCGGCGGCGATGCCGGCGGCGCCTGCGCCGATCACAACGACGTCGACCTGTGACGGCAGCGGCTGGGAGGCGGAGATGCGGGCGTTCATGGCGTCAGGGCATAGACGAAAACTGGTCGTGATCGGCGCCGTCCCGATCGCCTATTGATTTTTGGACGGCGGGGTCCATTTTAGCGCCGCTTCAAAACGCCGCACCTCCCCCGGATTTTCCATGTCGCCTGAACTCAAGAAACGCCTGCCGCTGTTCGCGGCCGCCCTCGTCGGCCTGGCCCTGATCGTGGGCGGCATCGTCTGGTGGGTGAACGGCCAGCGTTGGGAAAGCACTGACAACGCCTTCGTTCAGGCCGACACCACCCTGGTCAGCCCGCAACTGTCCGGTCGGGTCACCGAGGTTCTGGTGGGTGACAACCAGCGGGTCGCGGCAGGCCAGATCCTGGTCAAGCTGGACGATTCCGACCAGAAGGCCCAACTGGCACAGGCCGAGGCCAATCTGGCCGCCGCCATCGCCGCCGTCGGCCATGTCGACGCCCAGGCCGAGCAGGAACAGGCCACCATCGCCGCCCGCGCCGCCTCGGTCGCCCAGGCCAACGCCCAGGCCGGCCTGGCCCGCGCCGAGGTCGATCGTTACGGCAAGCTGGCCGAACAGGGCTGGGTCTCGCAACAGCGCATCCAGACCGAGCGCGCCTCGGCCGCCACCGCCGCCGCCAGCGTCCAGCAGGCCCAGGCCGCCTTGGTCGCCGAACAACGCACCGCCGGGGTGCTGGGCTCGACCCGTCAGCAGAGCGTCGCCGCCGTCGAACAAGCCCGCGCCGTCGTCGATCAGGCTCGCATCGCGCTGGAGCGCACCGTCATCCGCGCCCCGGTCGCCGGCGTCGTCGGCGCCCGCAGCGTGCGGCTCGGCCAATACGTCAACGCCGGCACGCAACTGCTGTCGGTCGTGCCCCTGACCAACACCTACATCGTCGCCAACTTCAAGGAGACGCAGCTGGACAAAGTGCGCCTGGGCCAGACCGTAGAGATTTCCGCCGACGCCTTCCCCGGTCGCAAGATCGAGGGCCGCGTGGACAGCTTCGCCCCCGCCACCGGGTCCGAGTTCGCCCTGATCCCGGTCGAGAACGCCACGGGCAACTTCACCAAGATCACCCAGCGCGTGCCCGTCCGCATCGTCGTCAGCGGCGCAGACCGCAGCCTGGCCCTGCGTCCCGGCCTGTCGGTGGACGTCAAGATCGACCTGAAGAGCCAGGGCGGGCAGAGCTTCGCCGAAGCCGCCACGACGACCGGAGCCGCAGGCCAGTGACCGCCGCCAACCCTGCCGCAGATGGCGGGGCCCCGGTCGCGCAAAAGGGTCCCGTCGCCGGCCATCCCGAAATCAACTGGACCATGCTGCTGCTGGGCTTCGCCGGCATGGTGGTGGGCCAGTTCATGGCCATTCTGGACATCCAGATCGTCGCCGCCTCCCTGCCCCAGATCCAGGCGGGGGTCGGCGCCTCGGCTGACGAGATCAGCTGGATCCAGACCGCCTATCTGATCCCCGAGGTGGTGATGATCCCTCTGTCGGGCTTCCTGTCGCGGCTGTGGGGGACGCAGCGGCTGTTTCTGGTCTCCTGCGCCGGTTTCGTGCTGATGAGCATCGCCACAGGTCTGTCGTCGTCGATCGACATGATGATTCTGTTTCGGGCCATCCAAGGCTTCGTGGGCGGGGCCATGATCCCGACCGTCTTCGCCGTCGCCTTCACCGCCTTCCCACCCGACAAGCGCGTCACCGCCAGCGTGGTCATGGGCCTGATCGTCACCCTGGCGCCGACCGTCGGACCCACGCTGGGGGGGCATCTGACGGAGTGGCTGAGCTGGCGCTGGCTTTTCTTCATCAACGTCGGGCCGGGCCTGCTGGTGCTGTTCCTGGTCGGTCGCTACGGCAACTTCGACAAGGGTGATCCGTCGCTGGCCAAGGGCTTCGATTGGTGGGGCCTGGGCCTGATGGCCGCCTTTCTGATGTCGATGCAGTTCGTGCTGGAAGAGGGCGCCAAGAACGACTGGTTCGACGATACCCACATCCTGTTGCTGACCGTCGTGGCGGCAGTCGCCGGTCCGATCTTCATCTGGCGGTCCCTGACCTATCGCCAGCCGATCGTGGAGTTGCGCGCCTTTGGCAATCGCAACTTCCTGGTCGGTTTCATCATGACCTTCATCGTCGGTTTCGCCCTGTTCGGCGGCACCTTCCTGCTGCCGCTCTTCCTGGGCCGCGTGCTCGGCTATTCGTCTTCAGAGGTCGGCACCACCATGGTCGTGTCCGGCCTGGCCATGTTCGCCACCGGCCCCTTTGCTGGACGACTGGTGCGCAAGCTTGATGCGCGGGTGCTGATGTTCGGCGGCTTCATGCTGTGCGCCTGGGGGATGTGGGAGGCGCGCGTCGTCACCGATGACTGGGGCTTCTGGAACTTCGCCTCGGTCCAGGCCTTCCGCGGCGTCGGCGTGATGCTGGCCATGATCGCATCCCAGCAGGTGACGATGGCGACCCTGCCGCCGCACATGGTCAAGAACGCCTCGGGGCTGGTCAACCTGTCGCGCAACGTCGGCGGCGCCTTCGGCCTGGCGATCCTGAACACCAGCCTGACGTCCAACACCGCCCTGCACATGAGCGAACTGACCAGCGCCATCGGTCAGGGCGACCAGGCGATGCGGAACATGATGGCCGGCATGACCCAGCGGTTCGCCGGCTCCATCGATCCGGCCGCCTCGGCGATGAAGGCCATCTATGGGATGTTGCAGAAACAGGCGACGACGATGGCGTTCGGCGACGCCTTCGCCCTGCTGGCCATCCTGTGCGCGGGCGCGGCCTTCGTCACCCTGGCCGCCCAGCCGGTAAAGGCCCAGGCTGGCGCACCGCCCTCGGACGTCCACTGATGGCGCGCCGTCTCGGGCAGGTCGATGAACGAAAGAGCGAGGCGATCCTGGACGCCGCCGCTACCCTGTTCGCCGACAAGGGGCTGCAGGCCAAGATGGACGAGATCGCCAAACTGGCCGGCGTCTCCAAACAGACGGTCTATAACCGCTTCGCCTCCAAGCTGGAGATCGCACAGGCCCTGGCGTCAAAGCGCGTCGAGGATATCGTCGCCCCCCTGCGCGGCGCCGGCGATCCGCAGACGGTGCTGGAGACCCTGGCCCTGACGCTGCTGAACCGGGTGTGCAGCGGCGACAAGGTCGGCTCGATGCGCGGGGTCGCCCTGGTCTCGGTCGAGGCGCCTGACATCGCCCACGCCATCTATGAGGCCGGCCCGCGTCGCAGCCTGCGCGAACTGGGCGCCTGGCTGGCGGAACAGACGCGGTTGGGCCGGATGACCGTCGCCG
>NZ_JAELUF010000684.1 GCF_016429195.1 Brevundimonas sp. ASV9 | reverse complement strand
GACCTGCCCTGGTGGTGCAGGGCCGATTCAATGCAATTGCAATGTACAAGGTAAGTTGGTTGTCTAGCTCACAGATGCTATGGCTATTGACCGTGCTAGGCTTTGAGAAAATGACTGTCAACTATGGTACCGATATTATCAATTTGCAGGACAACTCTGACAAGTATCTTTACGGGCCTGGAACCATCCATGTTGCCCACAGTATAAGAGAAAACTTGACCGTTGGGGATTTAGAAACAGCTGTTGCTGGATACGAACAGTTAATTATACATGCTTTGGAAACAACTAGAGAGTTCCGCCATGTCGTATAAGATACAGCGGTCCAATAGTTTTTTGAAGTTATCATGACTTCTTATTACAGGTTTCTATTTTCACCTCTTTCGTGTAATACAATCATTACTTGAC
>NZ_JAELUF010000683.1 GCF_016429195.1 Brevundimonas sp. ASV9 | reverse complement strand
CCTCCCATCCGACTTTATCGAAGTCCCCAGCCTACTGCTGGAGAACTGGTGCTAGATCGCGGCTTGCAACTGCTCTACCATCTGTACGGTTTCTTTTCTCTCGTGCCGATAGTAGTTCATCGTATTGGCCCAACTAGCTCATCCATTGTTGCACAGAGTGATTGCGACTTTCGACGTCAAGATCTATAACCCAAGCAGCCACGAAGCAGCAGAAGCGTTAAACATTCAAAAGCTCTGGTACGACTTGAGAGAGGATCTCGAAGGACTCGACTTCACGTCTTCTCGCGCACAGGGCCACGGCTACACCTCCTCTGACCATCTCGTCAGCGGCTACGACATGGGCTTGTACAGCTACCTGAGGTAAGTCCAAGCCCCCCCCGCGTCGCACTTTTTCAAACCACTGTA
>NZ_JAELUF010000682.1 GCF_016429195.1 Brevundimonas sp. ASV9 | reverse complement strand
CTTGTGTACTGCACTAATTGCTCACCAAATCGAAGGCATATTTGCGGGCGGCTGTTCACACATCGCGGCGCGCGTCTCAGCTGGTCGCGTCGCAAAAGTGTCCCAGTGAGTGTCCGCCTTCCCTGCCACCCTTGAGCCGCAGCACTAAACATCGACAGAAGCCTCTCTACCTTGCTGCTGCACTGCGGTGGCTAACAAAGTCAATGACTCTATATCCATAGCTGTGACTTGATTTTTCTTGCGTTTTTAATACAAGCCTTGCTGGCTCAATCGCTCAAGACCGCGCGACGCCTCGGTGCCTCTGCGACATTGGCGCACCCAACTGCCGTAATACCCCTTCTCCTCTTCCTTTGGATACATCGCTGGCCGACATCCTCGAGCTTCAAATATGAATGCGCAATCGAC
>NZ_JAELUF010000681.1 GCF_016429195.1 Brevundimonas sp. ASV9 | reverse complement strand
ACCGCACACAGCGGACCCACCCAAGCCTTATCGAGTGGTTGGCCTTATCGCGTCCCGCTAAGGAAAAAAAAAATTGAAGAACTGCAACTGCAACAAGCTCTCGGCTCAGGATTTGGTAGGCCAACATACAATTGCGCAAAGACAATTCCTTGTCTTCGCCATTGTACGCACTTCGCCGCCGTCATGAGCAATCTTAAACGAAAGGATGCCCCCGGTGGCCATCCTCCGTCCAAATCGGCAAAGCAAAATAAAGAAACCGGCCCATCGAAAAATGACGGCAAGTCTGGTTCCAAGAAGGCGCAAAAGCCCACCGCCTCCGACGAGACTAGCAAGCAAGGCCCTGTTGTCTCTGTCCTGAAGGAAGAAGAGCCTCTGTTTGCCCGAGGCGGCGGAAGTGTTCTCACT
>NZ_JAELUF010000680.1 GCF_016429195.1 Brevundimonas sp. ASV9 | reverse complement strand
GGTACATCCCGTATTATTGTACATGCAGTATGCAGGAATAATAAAAACAAGTCAAAAGGGCCACGGTGGCACATGAAACGGAAACGCTGGTAAGAGCTACCTGCATGATAAAACGAAGACGTAACAACATCGCAGGCTCAAGCATTCGTGGTTGAAGAGGCAACTAGTAACACCTGGTACACTGAAAAGACTACCTTCCCTTTCTGTCCTTCTAGGTTTTGGTAACGGCAGGGGGCGTTCTTCAACCCTCTCCACTTCCCCTCCCACTCGTTCACCTTGACCCTCTTCACATGTTAGGCTAGTTCGTCGAGTAGGAAGGTAGTCGTAATCACTTGGCCTGAACTCATGTTTTTATACAGTATTTACACTTGTTGAAAGTTGGCCGTCATGTTTATAGTCCATCAC
>NZ_JAELUF010000679.1 GCF_016429195.1 Brevundimonas sp. ASV9 | reverse complement strand
CTGTATACGTCCATTCGATTCGACTGTTCGTGAGCGTGTAAACTGCAGCCATGTCACTTAAAAAAAAAACCCTCAATTTTTTTCTTGCTTGAAATGCAGTTATTCTTACTTCTATTCCTACCCGCTAATCAACCTAATCTCCTATTTCGCCGCATGACGAGGCAATACCCAGCCACCGTCGCAGTGTGAAAGTAGCCTCCAGGGCCAATTTTCCAAATCCAATACCATGTGTAACAAGAAAAAAGTAAATAAATAATGACGCATGCTGTACAGCTTTCTTCGTCCCCAGACTTTGCCCTATGTGCTCTACTTCTACTCCTCTACTGCTCCTCCTCGCCTTCTGCCTCCTTTCTTCACCCTCTTCATCCAATATGATTAACAATCTTGCGTCGTGCACAAATAAAA
>NZ_JAELUF010000678.1 GCF_016429195.1 Brevundimonas sp. ASV9 | reverse complement strand
CCTCCGAAGATGGGAACGCAACATGTAAAAAGAAGAGGATTTTGGCGCCAGCAATTTTGCTGCGTATCATCTGAGGCACTAGAAGCAAGTGGTAGTCGTGAATCCAGATAACGTCGTCTTGCTTCCAGTTACTTAGAATTGTGTCAGCAAACGCCTGGTTGACGTTGACGTAGTTTTCCCATGAGTGGTCCTGGAAAGCTTTGCTCTTGGGGTGATCTGGTATCTGGTAATGGAAGACTGGCCAAAGTATTTCTTTGCAGAAGTGGGCGTAGTGCCTCTCAATGTCTTGCATGGAACAGAAGACTGGGATCATGCTGTATTCAGTAGCTAACTTGTCTTCAATCTCTTGTTTCTCTGCCAGCCCGATACCATCAATGGGCACGCCTGCTGTGCCGACCCATGTGC
>NZ_JAELUF010000677.1 GCF_016429195.1 Brevundimonas sp. ASV9 | reverse complement strand
TTTCAAAACTAAAGGAGGCGTTTCTACACGACCTGAAAGGCGGATATGAAGGCAAAAGAAGGCTAAAAATGAGCGCACCGATGGCTAATAGTCTTGCCTATGTGATGTTTACTTCGGGTTCGACAGGCAAGCCTAAAGGAGTCATGATAGAGCACCGCGGAGTGGTTCGATTGGCCAAGAATAAAAAGCTTCTTTCCCATGTCCCTGACGTTCCGATTGTGGCGCACATGTCCAACATAGCCTTCGACGCTGCAACTTGGGACATTTACGCCGCACTTCTTAATGGCGGCACCGTGGTCTGCGTTGATGACATGACAATTTCTGACGCTGCAGCGTTGAGCGAACTTTTTCACCGGGAGAAATTAAATCATGTTTTCCTGACTGCGGCGCTTTTCAGACTCTACG
>NZ_JAELUF010000676.1 GCF_016429195.1 Brevundimonas sp. ASV9 | reverse complement strand
CTCCAGGACGCAGTGGACCTGTCCAAGGCCGAGGCCGGCGAACTGGAGCTGAAGACCGAGCCTACCGCCCTGCGCGCCGTCATGGACGACATCCAGTCGATGTGGGAGCCGCGCGCCTCTCAGGACGGCGTGACCCTGCTCGTCGGCTACGAAGGCGACACCGAACTGGCGGCCGTCATCGACGGCGTGCGCCTGAAGCAGGTGTTCAACAATCTGATCGGCAATGCGCTGAAGTTCGCACGCAACGGCGTGGTCGAGGCGGGCCTTAAGGCCTGGGTCGAAGGCGACCGCATTCGTATGGAAGCCCGCATTCGCGACGACGGCCCGGGCGTCGAGCCGGAACGCGTCGATTCCATCTTCGAGCCCTTCGTTCACGGTTCCGGCCCCGACGGCGCCGGTCTGGGC
>NZ_JAELUF010000070.1 GCF_016429195.1 Brevundimonas sp. ASV9 | reverse complement strand
CGGGCTTCAGGGCATCATGGGCATGCTGCCCGGCGTGGCCAAGATGAAGGGTCAGATGGCCGAAAGCGGCATCGACGACCGCATGATCCTGCGTCAGGAAGCGATCATCTCCTCGATGACCAAGGCCGAGCGCAAGAAGCCCGACCTGCTGAACGCCTCGCGCAAGAAGCGCATCGCCGCCGGCGCCGGCGTCGATGTGCAGGACGTGAACCGGGTTCTGAAACAGCACCGCCAGATGGCCGATGTGGTCAAGTCGATGGCGCGCGGCGGACCCAAGAAGATGCAGCAGATGGCCGCCATGCTGGGCGGCCTCGGCGGCGGCGGCATGCCCGGCATGGGCGGCGGCCCCGACATGGCCCGCCTCAAGGCGCTGGGCGGCGGCAAGATGGCCGAACCCTCCGCCGACGATCTGAAAGCCATCCAGGACCGGCTCGCCGGACTGGGCGGCGGACAACTTCCGGGAGGCCTTCCGGGCTTACCGGGCTTCCCTCCCAAGAAATAATGACTTCCTAGAAAGAGACCTGAAATGCTGAAGATTCGTCTGGCCCGCGGCGGCGCCAAGAAGCGCCCCTACTACCACATCGTCATCGCCGACTCGCACTCGCCGCGCGACGGCAAGTTCATCGAGAAGGTCGGCAGCTACAACCCGATGCTTCCCAAGGACGGCGCCACCCCGCGCGTCGCCCTGAAGGTCGAGCGCATCGCCGAATGGCTCGGCAAGGGCGCCCAGCCGACCGACCGCGTCGCCCGCTTCCTGTCGCAGGACGAAACCCTGGGCCAGAAGGTCAAGTGGACGCAGTCGAACAACCCGAACAAGGGCGCTCCGGGCAAGAAGGCGCAAGAGCGCGCCGCTGAACGCGCCCAGCGCGAAGCCGACCGCCTGGAAGCCGAAGCCGCCGCCAAGGTCGAGGCCGCTGAAGCCGCCGCCCGCGCCAAGGAAGAGGCCGCCGCCGCCGCCGAAGCCGCCAAGAACGCTCCCGCTGCTGAAGAAGCGCCTGCCGAAGAGGCTCCGGCCGCTGACGCCGCCGCAGAGGAAGCCCCGGCTGCTGAAGCGACCGAGGAAAAGGCCGAAGGCTAAGCCTTTCGGTTTGACGATGATCAGGGCGGCGTCTTTCGACGCCGCCTTTTTCATGGGTTAAGAACACGCATGACCACGGACAGCAGATTGATCCTCGTCGGCCAGGTCGGCGGCGGCTTCGGCGTGCGGGGCGAGGTGCGGGTGACCGCCTTCACCGCCGATCCCCTGGCCCTGACCGCCTATGGCCCTCTGCTGCGCGCCGATGGGACCGTGGCCTTGACCCTGACCTCGACGCGGCCCGACAAGAACGGCGTCGTCGGTCGGGCCAAGGAGATCACGACCAAGGAACAGGCCGACGCGCTGCGCGGCCTGAAGCTGCACGTCCCCCGCGACCGGTTCCCCGAGCCGGATGAAGACGAGTTCTACCTCGCCGATCTGCTGGGCGTTCAGGTCCGCGACACGGCGGGCGCCGTCATGGGCACGGTGAAATCGGTCCAGAACTTCGGCGCCGACGACATGCTGGAGATCGCGCCCGCCGCGGGCGGCCCGACCTGGTATCTGCCCTTCACCAAGGAAGCGACGCCGGAACTGCACCTGGCCGAGGGCTGGCTTCTGGCCGTGCCGCCGACCGAGGTGGGCGAGCGCGAGCCGGACTGAAGTCCCATCACCGCTCCCGTCGGTGTTGCGGATGGGCTGGACGGCGCCGACATAGGCCTATCGCAATAGCCGAGGCCGCACCCATGACCGACTTGTCCGCCTTCCCGATCACGCAACGCTGGCCGGCCCAGCATCCCGATCGCATCCAGCTGTATTCCCTGCCGACGCCCAATGGGGTGAAGGTCTCGATCATGCTGGAGGAGGTCGGCCTGGCCTATGAGCCGCATCTGGTCGACATCACCAAGAACGAGACCTGGGGGCCGGAGTTTCTGTCGCTGAACCCCAACGGCAAAATCCCCGCCATCCTCGATCCGAACGGCCCGAACGGAAAGCCGCTGGCCCTATTCGAATCCGGCGCCATCCTGATCTATCTGGCGGAAAAGACCGGAAAGCTGCTCTCGGCCGACCCGGCGACCCGCTACGAGACGATCCAGTGGGTTATGTTCCAGATGGGCGCGATCGGCCCGATGTTCGGCCAGTTGGGCTTCTTCCACCGCTTCGCCGGCAAGGACTATGAGGACAAGCGCCCGCGCGACCGCTACGTCGCCGAAAGCCGCCGCCTGCTGGGCGTGCTGGAGACGCGGCTTGCCAATGAAGGGGGAGAGCCCCGCGACTGGCTTGTCGGCGACTATTCCATCGCGGACGTCGCCACCTTGGGCTGGGTCCGCAACCTGATCGGCTTCTACGAAGCAGGCGAGATCGTCGGATTCGCTGACTTCCCGCGCGTCGCCGCTTGGCTGGAGCGCGGCTTGGCCCGCCCCGCGGTCCAGCGCGGCCTCAACATCCCGGCGCGCGACTGATCTGAACCTCGCCCCGTCGGTCGCGTTGTCTGCTCACAACCAACAGGCGCGCGACCGATGGGCATCTTCTCTTCGATCTGGAACAAGATCACGGGCCACAAGCCGAAGGCGGCCCCCGTTCCGCCGCCGGCCTCGACGGCCGGTATTCCTGCGCCGAACGTTGCGCCGGCGCCGACCGCCGCGCCGGCCTTGCCGCCCGTCGATGTCGAGGCGGTCCTCAGCGATCTGGCGGCGTCCAAGGGCGGCGGCGGCAACTGGCGCACCTCTATCGTCGACCTGCTGAAGCTGCTGGACTTGGATTCCAGCTTGGCGGCCCGCAAGGAACTGGCCGAGGAACTGAACGTCCACGCCGGCGAGCACGGCTCGGCCGAACAGAACATCGCCCTGTCCGAGGCCGTCTGGAAGAAGCTGGCCGAAAACGGCGGTCAGGTCCCGGCCTCGCTGCGCGACTAGCCCTCTCAGCTGGATCAGGCCGTCGGCCTGATCCAGCGCATTGCGGCCAGAGCGGCAAAACCCACGACCAGACCCCAGAAGGCCGATCCCACGCCGAACAGGGTCAGGCCCGAAGCCGTCGCCGCAAACGTCAGCACGGCCGCCTCGCGCGATCCGATCTCCGTCATCATGGTCTGCAGCGCGCCGCTCAGCGGCGCGATAAGCGCCAGGCCCGTCACCGCCGCGAGCACCGCCAGCGGCATGGCGATGAACAGCCCGGCCAGCGGCGCGGCGAACAGGGCCACGACCAGATAAAGACCGCCATAGACCACGCCCACGATCCAGCGTCTGGCGGGATCGGAATGGGCGTCCGGCCCGGTGCAGATCGCCGCCGTGATCGCCGCCAGATTGACCCCATGCCCGCCGAACGGAGCGATCAGCAGGCTGGCGACGCCGGTCGACAGGATCAGTCGGTTGGCGGGCGGCGGATAACCGGCGCTCTGCAGGACCACCAGCCCGGGCAGATTCTGAGCCGCCAGCGTCACCAGAAACAACGGAAAGCCCAGGCTGACCGCCGCCTTCCAATCGAAGACGGGCGCGACCGGCTCCAGATGGCCGAACAGGCCGGTCCCGGCGGGCAGGGCCAGCTGCCCCCGCATCGCCAGCACCGCAAAGGCCGCCGCCAGCACGGCGGGCAAGGCCCAGGTCGGCCACAGCCGTCTGAAGATCAGGAACACCGCGATCAGCCCGATGACGAGGGCCGTCTCTTCCGGCACGACCTTGAACAGTCTCAGCACGAACGGCAGCAGCACCCCCGCCAGCATGGCCGAGGCGACGGCCGCCGGTATCCGCGCCGCCAGCCGCCCAAGCGCCGGGATCAGGCCGGTCAGGATCATCAGCAGGGCGGCGAAGATGAAGGCGCCGATCGCCGTCGGCCAGGACAGGCCCAGGGTCGAGGCCGCCAGCAGGGCCGCCCCCGGCGTGGACCAGGCCAGAACGACGGGGATTTTCAGCCGCCAGCTCAGCAAGGCGCCCGGCGCCCCGATGCCCAGGCACAGAGCCGTCACCATTGACCCGATCTGGCCCGCGTCCGCACCCAGGGCCTGGCCGGCCTGGACAACCAGGGCGACCGTCCCGCCAAACCCGATCACCGTCGCCACCGCGGCGGACGAAAAAGCCGAGGCGGGCAGGGCGCGCATGGAAAAGGCCGGAGCAGTCATGCCCCGGCCTTAAACCGTCGTCTTGGATGGCGGAAGGCTGGGATCAGCCCTCGATGTCTTCCGGCAGGCCCACGGCATGGAAGCCCGCATCGACGTGGACGACTTCGCCCGTGGTCGAACGGCCCAGGTCCGAACACAGCCACAGGGCCGCGCCCGCAACGCCTTCCATCGAGGTCTCTTCCTTGATCAGCGAGAACTGCGCCGACTTGGAGTGCAGGCCGCGCCCCCCCGAAATGCCGGCCAGCGACAGGGTGCGCATGGCCCCGGCCGAGATGGCGTTGACGCGGATGTTCTTGGGGCCAAGGTCGCGCGCGATATAGCGGGTCGCGGCTTCCAGCGCGGCCTTGGCCACGCCCATGGTGTTGTAGTTCGGAATGACCCGCTCGGACCCCAGATAGGTCAGGGTGATCAGGCTGCCGCCGTTCGGCATCAGCTTGGCCGCGCGCTTGGACACGTCCACGAAGCTGAAGGCCGAGATGTTCATGGCCAGAAGGAAGCTGTCGCGCGTGGTGTTGTCCACGAAGCTGCCCTTCAACTCGTCCTTGTTGGCGAAGGCCACCGAATGGACGACGAAGTCGATCGTGCCGAAGGTCTTTTCCAGTTCGGCGAAGGCCGCATCCATCGAGGCGTCGTCAGTGACGTCGGCCGGGATCAGCAGCTTGGCGCCGACGCTTTCGGCCAGGGGACGTACCCGGCGCTCCAGGCTCTCGCCCAGATAGGTGAAGGCCAACTCGGCACCCTGGGCGGCCAGCTGCGAGGCGATGCCCCAGGCGATGGAGCTGGAGTTGGCCACGCCCATGATCAGGCCCTTCTTGCCCTTCATGAGGTCGCCGGTCGGCATATCCCAGCCTTCGGAAGTCGCCATGGTTCGTCTCCTGATGATTTGCTCGGAGGGTTAGCAGGGGCGGGCGTGAACCGGAACCCCCACCGCCTTCCCTAGCGTCAGAGCAGACTCGCGATCGCCTCGCGAGCGGCGTCGCCCAGGTCGGGGCGTTTCAGGGCCAGGGCGACGTTGGCGCGCAACAGGCCGATCTTGTCGCCGCAGTCGTGGGTGACGCCCGCGTATTCGACGGCGGTGAAGCTCTGATTCGCCATCAGTCGCGCCATGGCGTCGGTCAGCTGGATCTCGCCGCCCGCGCCCTTTTCCTGCGTCGCCAACAGGTCGAAGATCTCCGGCTGCAGGATGTAACGGCCCGAGATCGACAGGTTGGATGGCGCGGTTCCGGCGGCGGGCTTTTCGACCATGCCCTTCATGACGATGCGCGAACCGTCGCGGCTGACCGGATCGACGATGCCGTATTTGTGGGTCTGATCTTCCGGGACGGATTCCACGCCGATGATGTTGCCGCCGGTCTCGGCATAGACCTCGGCCAACTGCTTCAGGGCGCCGGGCTGAGAATCCACGATGACGTCGGGCAGGATGACGGCGAACGGCTCGTGGCCGATGATGTCGCGCGCACACCAGACGGCGTGGCCCAGGCCCTTGGGCTGCATCTGGCGGGTGAAGCTCATCTCTCCGGCCGAGGCCAGTTCGGCGTTCATCATCTCCAGGATGTCGGTCTTGCCCTTGGCCAGAAGCTGGGCTTCCAGCTCGATCTGGTGATCGAAATAGTCCTCGATGGCGCCCTTGGAGCGGCCGGTGACGAAGACGATGTGCTCGATCCCGGCTTCGCGCGCCTCTTCGACGATGTAGGACAGGATCGGCCGGTCGACGACGTTCAGCAGTTCCTTGGGGGTCGTCTTGGTGCCGGGCAGGACCCGGGTGCCGAGGCCCGCGACGGGCAGTACGGCCTTGCGCAGGCGCGCGGGCGTGGTGGTCATCAAATCATCCTGACAGCTATCCCGCCCCTTCTAACCGGTGCGGACCGGCGAAAGAAGGGGCGGAACGGCGGTCGGGTTCCGCCCTACTTGGCGGGGCGGGCCATCGGCGTCATGGCGGCGATGGTCGCGCGCTGAGCCAGCAGTTGGTCTTCCGGCAGCGGGATCAGTCCGCGGTCGGCCAGATAGCCGCCCTTGCCGGCGGCGCCTTCCGACAGGAACTCCTGCACGAACTGCTGCAGGCCCGGAATGACGCCGATATGGGCCTTCTTCACATAGATGTAGAGGCTGCGCGACAGCGGGTATTCACCGCTGGCGATGGTGTCGGCGGTGGGGGCCACGCCGTCGATGGTCTCGGCCTTCACCGTATCCAGGTTCTGCTCCAGGAACGAATAGCCGAATACGCCCAGCGAACCCGGCGTGCGGGTCAGGGTCTGGACGATGGCGTTGTCGTTCTCGCCGGAATCGATCCAGGCGCCGTCCTCGCGCAGGGTGTGGGCGATGCCTTCGAACCGGTCCTTGTCGCCTTCGATCGCCTTGACCGCCGGCACCAGCTTGGCGCCCGGCGTCATGCCCAGCTCCAGGAAGGCGTCGCGCGTGCCCGAGGTGGGCGGCGGGCCATAGACCTGGATGCGCTGGTTCGGCAGGCCGGCGTTGACCTGGTTCCAGGTCTTGGCCGGATTGGCGACGAACTGACCGTTGGCGCCCGGCACTTCCTTGGCCAGGCCTTCGTAGAGGTCATTCAGTTCGAAGTTGAAGCCGTTGCCGTTACGGGCCGTGGCGATGACGATGCCGTCGAAGCCGATCTTGATCTCAACGATGTCGGTGACGCCGTTCTTGGCGCACAAGTCGAACTCGGACTGCTTCATCTGACGCGAGGCGTTGGCGATGTCCGGGGTGGTCGGGCCGACGCCTTGGCAGAAGGCCTGAATGCCGCCGCCGGTGCCAAGCGATTCGACGCGCGGCGCCGCGCCGCCCGAACCGCGTGCGAAGGTCTCGGCAACCCGCGTGGCGAAGGGGAAGACGGTCGACGAACCGGCCGCCCAGATGCCGGAGCGCGCGCCGGAGGCGGAGCCGCCCCCGCCGTTGTCGCCACAGGCCGCCAGGGCCAGAAGGGCGGCGGCCGAAGCCGCCAGTTTCAGTGTGCGGATCATCCAAGGCTCTCCCTGAGCATCGATTTCGCGATGCTTAGAGCAGAGGATTATGACAGTCCCGCGAAGGGAACCGCCGCCGCTACAGCAGGCGGCGGCGCATTACCTGCGACAGGGTGTCGATCAGGGTCACGGCGACCACGACGACGATCACGATGGCCGAGACGGCGCGGAAATCGAAGGCGTTCATGCTGTCGAACAGCACCTGGCCGATGCCGCCCGCGCCGATCAGACCCAGAACGGTCGCGGACCGGCTGTTGGATTCGAAACGGTATAGGGCGAACGAAGTCCACAGCGGCGCGACCTGAGGCAGGACGCCCCAGACGATCTCGTGCAGCTTGCCGGCGCCGGTGGCGCGCACGCCCTCGACCGGACCCTTGTCGATCGACTCGACCGCTTCCGAGAACAGCTTGGCCAGAACCCCGGCCGTGTTCAAGGTGATGGCCAAGACGCCCGCCAGAGGCCCCAGGCCCACGGCGGTCACGAACAGCAGGCCGATCACCAGATCCGGCACCGAACGCAGCAGGTTCATGATCCAGCGCACCGGCGTCACGACCCAGACGGGCGCGATGTTGCGCGCCGCCGCCAGACCCAGCGGGATACCTAGGATCACGGCCAGGAAGGTGCCCCACAGGGCGATCTGCACCGTCTCCCACATCTTGGCGACGAACATCTTCCAGTCGCTGAAGTCGGGACGCAGCAGGTCATGGACGAACAGCTGGGTGCTGTCGTTGCCGGCGAACAGGCGCGAGATATTGCCCAGATCGACGGCGTCGATGCTGTACAGCAGGACGGCGGCGACGCCGCCCCAGACCAGGACGTCGGCGACCCAGGCGAGGGCGGATTTCTTGGGCGCCGCCGGAATCGCGACGGCAGGAGACGCGACTGCGGTCAAGGCCGGACCTCACGCAGGCTGCGCAGGCGTTGAAGCTCGCGCTCGGCGGCGGCGGCGGCGGCCGTATCGCCCTTGGCGCGGGCCTCGCCCAGCTTCTGGTCGGCGATCATTTCGCGGATCGGGTCCAGATAGCTGTCGTCGGCGGCGGTGAAGCGGGAATATTCCAGGTCCGCCAGAACCTTGCGCTGCCGCTCGGCCTCGGCGCCTTCGCCCTGGCCATAGGTCAGGAAGAAGCTGCGGATCTTTTCCTTCAGCGCCGGATCCAGGTCCTCGCGCACGACGATGCCGCTCTCGGGGATCGGCGGCGAGGTCCAGATTTCCTCGATCTGGCCGGCCAGCTGCGGGTTCTCCTTGCGCATGAAGATGGTGTTCACGCTGTTGGAGGTCGCCACGTCGATCACGCCGGTCGCCACGCCGAAGGCGTTGGCCTGGTGGTTCGCCGAGCGCACGGTCTTGAAGCACTGGCTGGGGACCACGCCGCGCGGATTGAACAGGAAGGTCAGCGGGGCCAGGGTGCCCGACGTCGACTGGGCGTCGCCGATGCCGAAGTTGTACTTCTTGCCGCACGCCATGACCTGATCCAGCGTGATGCCCGATCCCTTCTTGACGATCAGGGTCGACTGATAGCTGTCCAGACCCTCGCGGTTGACGGTGCGGGCGATGACTTCGGCCTTGGCGCGATCGATGGCCTCGACCTCAGGCTTGGCCGAGAACCAGCCCACCTGGGTGTGGTTGCCGCGCATGGCCTCGACCAGGACGGTGTAGTTCGAACCGAAATAGGGCTTCACGGGCACGCCGATGGCCTTGGACATGTCGTCCAGCAGCGGCTGCCACAGCGGGCCGGCCGAGGCCTGGCCTTCGGCGGACAGGATCGAGAAGGTGATCTCGCTGGGCGCGCCGCCCGCAGCCTTCTTGTCCTCGCCGCCGCCGCAGGCCGCCAGGCCCAGGATCATGACGGCGGCGCCGGCCGCAGCGATTAGACGGCGGGTGGGGGAAATGCGCGACAGGCTCATGCCTTGGTCTCCCAGAACGCGTCCTCGAACTCGGGACCGTAGATTTCGATCAGGCGCTTTTGGTCCAGCGCCGTGGACGGGCCGTCATAGACGATCTTGCCGCCTTGCAGGGCGATGACGCGGTCGCAGTAGCGGATGGCGTAGTCGACCTGGTGCAGGGTGACGATCACCCCCATGCCGTCGCGCTTGTTCAGCTCGACCAGCAGTTCCATCACCTTGCGCGCGGACACCGGGTCCAGCGAGGCGACAGGTTCGTCGGCCAGAATGGCCTTGGCGCCCTGCACAATGGCGCGGGCGATGGCGCCGCGCTGCTGCTGGCCGCCCGACAGGGTGTTGGCGCGCTGGGCGGCGTAGTCGCTGACGCCGACGCGGTGCAGGGCCGCCATGGCCTTGTCCTTGTCCGCCTGCGGCCACAGGCCCAGCAGGCCCTTCCATCCGGGCAGACGCCCCAGCGCCCCCAGCATGACGTTGGAGAACAGGCTCAGCCGCCCGACCAGATTGAACTGCTGGAAGATCATGCCCAGCTTGCTGCGCGCCTTGCGCACGGCGCCGGTGACCCGGCCGTCCTTCTGCACGGTCTCGCCGAACACCTGGATCGTGCCGGCGCCGGCGTCGATCGACTGCAGGCCGGTGATGGAGCGGAGCAGGGTGGACTTGCCCGAACCGGACGGACCGATCAGGGCGACCATTTCGCCGGAGGCCACGGAAATCGAGACGCCGTCCAGCGCCTTTCGCGATCCGAAGGTCTTCGACACGTCACGCGCCAGGACTAGCCCAGGGGCGGCGGCGGCTGCGGATGAACTCATGAACTCGCTAGGAGGCTATGGCGAAGGGGCGCCGCAATAAGCTGAAATCGCGCTCGGGCAAGTCCTAATCGCACGTCGGGCGCAATCTCGTCCAGACCCGAGCCGTTCAGGAGCCTTCTGCCGCACCCTTCACCCGGACGTAGTCCGCCGGAATCGGCAAGGCGGCGCGCGATCGCTCAAGCGCCTGATCGGCCATCGTCCGGACTGGTGCGGCCAGACAAGGGATCGAGGCCAGCGCCCTCAAGCCTTTTTGCAGTCTGATGGCGACCGCAACGTCGCCGGCCCCGTAACGGGCGATCGGGCCGAACAGATCGTCGAGCAGATCGTCTTCGGAGACGCCCGGCATCATCAGGCGATCGCGCAGGGTCCGCTTCTCGTCTTCCCCGCCGTGTCGGGCCCAGATGTCCATCAGCCTCACGCCGGTCGACACCACCTGAATGGCCGTTCCGGGATCGTTGATACCAGGCGACAGAGCCTTGGCGGCGATCTCGCCCAGAACGATCAGGCCAAAGCGGGGGTCTTGATCATAGGAGCGCGAGTCTCCGATCGCGAAGGCGGAGCAGAAGGCATCCTGGGCTTCTTTGTCGCAGGCCGGCAGGCTGATCCGGGCGAGGACCTCCCCGCGTCGCACGAAGGCGCCGGGCGCGGCGACCACCTCAACTTGGCAGTCTCGTTTCTCGGCCATGGCCTGCAGGCGATCGGGATCGACGTTCTGGACATAGCCGGTTTCCGGCGCCGTCACGTCCGCACCGTTTTGCAAATGCCCCTCGCGCCCGCCCAGAAATGGATTGTCGCGCCGCTGTTCCAGAGCCTCTCGGGCCCGGGCCTCGACCAGATCGATCATGTGACCGACCCGCGCCAGGCTGGACAGGCGGTTGATCCAGGCTAGAAGGCGAAACGCCACCAGACCCACCATAACAAGGCTGACCAGGAACAGGATCGCCCGGCCGTTCTGTCCGTAATAATGGGCGTTAATCGCGGTGACGGCGACGATGGCGTAGAGAAAGGCGCCGACGAAGGTCGCCAGCGACTTCTGGGTCTCGTCATCGCTGGTGACCAGGGCCGCGACGCGCGGACTGGCCGCCGACGACACGGACGTATAGGCCGTGACCATGGCGCCGACCGAAAAGGTCGCCACGCCCAGCAGGCTGGACGCCAGAATCGTCAGGATCGATTCCACAGACTCGCCGCCCAGACGCTCGGCCATCTCCTGTGGCACCCAAGGGGCCAGGGCGGCGGCCAGCAAGGCTGCGGCGACGCCCGCGACCGCATAGGTCGTGGCGCGCACCCACAGCTGACGCCGCATCTTGCGCCAAAAGAACAGCCATCGATTCATCAAACCCTCCGACCATCGCAACGGCGCAGAACGGTCAAGGTTGCCGTCGGATCGTGTCGTGGAGGGCGCAGACCGGATTTGTGACAGCCAAACCTAGGCCCCGCCACGAAAAAACCTCTTTACATGACAGTCGCGCGTCCCCATATCGCGCTCTCCGGCGGACCCCGTAGGTCCTGTCTGCGCCGCTAACGCCGGTCTGGGTTTAACAATTAGCAGGGGGTTACGTGAATTGCGCACGTATCAGCTTCCCCTGGACCTGGTCCGTGAGCGGTCCCCTGAACGTCCCGTCGCCCTCGTGCGGCCGCGTTCGGTTTCCGTAGCGGCGCGCTGGTTCCAGGATAATCTAAAGGCCGACGTCTTCTACGCTGTGAAGGCCAACCCTTCGCGCTGGGTCGTTGAAACCCTGATCGAGGCTGGCGTTCGCGGCTTCGACGTGGCGTCTATCGCCGAGATCGAGCTGGTTCGCTCGGTCAGCCATGACGTGCGCCTGGCCTTCATGCACCCGGTCAAGAGCCGGTCTGCGATAACCAAGGCCTATTTCGATCACGGCGTGCGCACCTTCTCGCTCGACTGCATCGACGAGCTGAACAAGATCCTCGACGCCACCGGCGGCGCGGACGACCTGAACCTGATCGTGCGCATGGCCGTCTCGGCCGACGGCGCCGCCTATACGCTGTCGGGCAAGTTCGGCGTCTCGTCGGATCAGGCGCCGGCCCTGCTGATGGCGACGCGCCAGGCGGTCAAGGACGGCCTGATGGGCGTCTCCTTCCACGTCGGCAGCCAGTGCATGCGCCCGACCGCCTATCAGGCCGCCATGGCCCAAGTCGGCCGGTCGATCAGCCGTGCGGGCGTGATCGTCGATATCGTCGATGTCGGCGGCGGCTTCCCGTCCGTTTATCCGGGCATGGTTCCGCCGGACATGAGCGAATACGCCGACGCCATCCATCGCGGCTTCAACGAGATGCCGGTGTCGGAAACGACCGAGCTGTGGTGCGAGCCTGGCCGGGCGCTGGTCGCCGAAAGCTCGTCGATCCTGGCCCGTGTCGACCTGCGCAAGGGCGACGCCCTTTATCTGAACGACGGCTCTTACGGTTCGCTGTTCGACGCGACCCATTCGCGCTGGCCCTTCCCGACCAAGCTGGTGCGGGACGGTGAAAGCGCGGGTGAGCTGAAGGCGTTCCAGTTCTACGGCCCGACCTGCGATTCCATCGACCATATGCCGGGCCCCTTCTGGCTGCCGGCCGATGTGCGCGAAGGCGACTTCATAGAGATCGGCATGCTGGGCGCTTACGGCGTGGCCATGTCGACGGGCTTCAACGGCTATGGCGAACACGACATCGCCGCTGTCGAGGACGCCCCGATGGCCTCGCTGTACGGTCTGGCCCCGCGTTCCATCCCCACCGTGCGCACCACGGCGGAAGAGAACGCCCGCAAGGTCGTGCGTCTGTCACGCCCCAAGGGTAAGGCCGGTCAGCGCAAGTCGCGCCGGAAGTAGGACGCGTCGGAAGTGGTTTGCTCCACTGATCGTGAGAGGTGAATCGTGAGTCGTGATTGACAACCATGAGCGACTTGCGAACCCATCGCGATCTTGATGTTTGGAAGCTGTCGCTCGACTGGGTCGAAGCTGTCTATCGCTGTTCGGCCTCGTGGCCTTCGGATGAGCGGTTCGGCCTGATCAGTCAGGTTCGCCGAGCGGCTGTCAGCGTCGCCGCGAACATCGCGGAAGGCGCAGGCAGGAAGGGCACGGGCGAATTCATCCAGTTTATCGGCGTCGCCCGAGGATCGTTGGCCGAGGTCGAAACGCATCTCCTAATCGCTGGACGTCTGGGCTATCTAACACCTGATCAACTTCAGTCCTTGCTTGCCGAGATGGAGCGGATTGGGCGCATGCTTTCCGCCCTCTCGACGCGACTGAAGCAACGGCAGAATTCCTGACTGTCTCATATTCACGCCTCACGATTCACGAGTCACCCATGACCTCCAACACCAAGGCCCAACTGCTGCAGAATGTCGTCGAGCACGTCGACATCACCAGCTTCGACGCGCGCCCGATCATCGACTCGATGCGCAAGATGTCCTTCTCGTCGCGCGACACCGCCCGCGCTGCGGACATCTTCTCGATGGCCATCGAGGACAAGGACTGCTCGCCCTGGCTGATCCTGGCCGGTTCGACCTCGGCCGGCGGCTGCATGCACGTCTACCGCGATATGGTGAAGTTCGGCATGGTCGACGCCGTGGTCGCCACCGGCGCCTCGATCGTCGACATGGATTTCTTCGAGGCCCTGGGTTTCAAACACTATCAGGCGGCCGGCGAGGTGGACGACAACGTCCTGCGCGACAACTACATCGACCGGATCTACGACACCTATATCGACGAGGAAGAACTCCAGGCCTGCGACCACACCATCCTGGAGATCGCCAACCGCCTGGAGCCGCGCGGCTATTCCAGCCGCGAGTTCATCTGGGAGATGGGCAAGTGGCTGAGTGAGGGCAATGCGAAAAAGCCCGGCTCGCTGATCCAGACCGCCTATGAACAGGGCGTGCCGATCTTCTGCCCGGCCTTCGTCGACTCCTCGGCCGGCTTTGGTCTGGTGAAACACCAGAAGGAACGGGCCGCCGCCGGCCAGCCCTATCTGATGCTGGACGCCATCGCCGACTTCCGCGAACTGACCGACATCAAGATCGCCGCCGGCGTCACCGGCCTGTTCATGGTCGGCGGCGGCGTGCCCAAGAACTTCGCCCAGGACACCGTCGTCTGCGCCGAAATCCTGGGCGTCGAGGCCGAGATGCACCGCTATGCGGTCCAGATCACCGTCGCCGACGTGCGCGACGGCGCCTGCTCGTCCTCGACGCTGAAAGAGGCGGCCTCGTGGGGCAAGGTCCAGACCACCCACGAACAGATGGTTTTCGCCGAGGCCACCACGGTCGTCCCCCTGATCGGCTCCGACGCCTACCACCGCGGCGCCTGGAAGGCCCGCGACAAGCGCCGCTGGAACAGGTTGTTCGAGAAGGGCTGAACAAAGAAAAAGGCCGGTGGACCGCTTCGCCGGCCTTTTGTCTGTCAGTCCACGTTTGAGATCAGGCGGCGCAGGCCTCAAAGCCGGCCTTCAGCGCGGCTTCGTCCAGATCGCGGCCGATGAACACGGCGCGGCTCCAGCGGCGTTCGGCGGCGCCCCATTCGCGTTGCAGGTCGCCCTCAAGGATCATGTGCACGGCCTGGAAGACCAGGCGGCGGTTCTCGCCCTTGACGTCGATGATGCCCTTGGCGCGCAGGATGTTCTGACCCTGCTCGCCCAGCAGCCGGTCCAGCCAGGCGGTGAACTTGGCCCCGTCCAGCGGCCGGTCCAGCGACAAGGAGATGCCCTTGATGTCGTCCTGATGCGCGTGGCCACGCGCCCCGTGTGAATGGTCGTGATCGTGATGATCGTGCCCGTGATCATGGTCATGATCGTGATGGTCGTGACCGCAGGCCTCGTCATGCACATGGCCGTCCGCGCCGTGCGGCGGATTCACGAAGTCCGGCTTGACCTCCAGGATTCGCTCCAGGTCGAAGGCGTGCAGGCCCAGCACCTGATCCAGCGGCACGTTCGAGCGCTCGGCCCGCACGATGGGCGCCAGCGGGTTCAGCGCCCGCAGACGCGCCTCGACCGCGTCCAGTTCGTCAGCCGTCGCCAGATCGACCTTGTTCAGGATGATGCGGTCGGCGAAGGCCACCTGCTCGCGCGCCTCTTTGGAGTCGTCCAGGCGCGCCATCACATGTTTGGCGTCGACCAGGGTCGTGACGCTGTCCAACTGCGTCTTGGCCTTGACGTCCTCGTCCACGAAGAAGGTCTGGGCCACCGGACCGGGGTCGGCCAGACCCGTCGTCTCTACGATGATGGCGTCGAAGGCCGGCTTGCCGGGACGCTGGCGCTTCATCAGGCCGGCGACCACGCGGATCAGGTCGCCCCGCACCGTGCAGCAGACGCACCCGTTGTTCATCTCGAACACGTCCTCGTCGGCGCCGACCACCAGGTCGTTGTCGATGCCGATCTCGCCGAATTCGTTGACGATGACCGCGTAGCGCTTGCCGTGATCCTCGGTCAGGATTCGGTTCAGCAGCGTCGTTTTGCCCGCGCCAAGATAGCCGGTCAGGACAGTGACGGGGATCTTGCCATTCGTGGCGGCGGTCGAGGTCGGGGCGGCGAGGGTGTCGGTCATAGGCCGCTAGATGGCGGCTGCATCGCGCGAAGGGAAGAGGGTCAGGCCTTCTTCACGAACTCGGTGCGCAGGACGAGGCCGCGCACCTTCTCCACATTGGCCTCGATCTCGTCCGGATCGCCGGTCAGGCGGATGTTCTTGACCAGCGTCCCGCGCTTCAGCGTGACCCCGCCCGATCCCTTGACCTTCAAATCCTTGATCAGGGTCACGCTGTCGCCGTCGGCCAGGATGTTGCCGTTAGAGTCTTTGGTCACGTCGTCGGTCATGGCCAAGCTTCTAGCGACTGGTTCGGCGAATATCCACACTCAACCTATGGGAATTCACGCATCGTCTCCTCCCTGCTTTGCGGGGAGGGGGACCGCGAAGCGGTGGAGGGGCTCCTTGAGGTCCCACTAAGGCTTGCGATGCGGACACAGCCCCTCCGTCACGGCGCAAGAGCGCCGCGCCACCTCCCCATAAAATGGGGAGGAGACGGTTTAGTCCGGCACGCTCGCTTCCAGTTCGTCCAGCCACACCCGCGCATTGCCGTCCGACGGCGCGCGCCAGTCGCCGCGCGGCGACAGCGATCCGCCGGTGACCACCTTTGGCCCGTTCGGCAGGGCCGAACGCTTGAACTGGGCGGTCTGGAAGAAGCGGATCAGGAACTTCCTCAGCCAGCCCTTGATCGTCGCCAGATCGTATTCGACCTTCTCGTCGTCCGGCGTATTCGCCGGCCAATGCCCTGCGCCCGCATCGCCCCAGGCCTGATGCGCCAGGAAGGCGACCTTGGACGGCGTCATCCCGAACCGACTGATGTAGAACAGGAAGAAGTCGTTCAGCGCATAGGGGCCGACGGTCCCTTCCGTCGACTGGATCACCCCGTCCTTGGCCGGCACCAGCTCGGGCGAAATCTCGGTGTCCAGAATGGCGTGCAGCGTGTCGCGCGCGCCCGCGCCGATCAGGTCGCCTGCCGCCACCCAGCGGATCAGATGCCGGATCAACGTCTTCGCCACCCCGCCGTTGACATTGTAATGGCTCATATGGTCGCCGACGCCGTATGTGGCCCAACCCAGCGCCAGTTCCGACAGGTCCCCGGTCCCCAGCACGAAGGTGTTGTGCTGATTGGCCAGCCGGAACAGATAGTCGGTCCTCAGGCCCGCCTGCACGTTCTCGAAGGTGATGTCGTGCACCGGCTGACCCTGGGCATAGGGGTGACCGATGTCCTTGAACATCTGTTCGGCGGCGGGGCGGATGTCGATCTCGGCGCCCGTGACGCCCAGCGCCTTCATCAGCGCCCAGGCGTTGGACTTGGTCCCGGCCGAGGTCGCGAACCCCGGCATGGTGAAGCCCAGGATGTTGGTGCGCGGCAGATCCAGCCGGTCGAAGGCGCGACAGGCGACCAACAGGGCCTGGGTCGAGTCCAGCCCGCCGGACACGCCGATGACCAGCGACCTGGCGCCGGTCGCCGTCATCCGGCGCATCAGCCCCTGAACCTGGATGTTGAACGCCTCGTAGCAGTCCTGATCCAGCCGCCCGGCGTCGTCCGGCACGAAGGGGAACCGGTCCAGCGGCCGGATCAGCTCGCTGGCCTCATGATCCTCGCGCGCCATGAAAGGCACGACGGTCGCCGCCTCGCCTTCGTTT
>NZ_JAELUF010000675.1 GCF_016429195.1 Brevundimonas sp. ASV9 | reverse complement strand
GTCCCTGCGTATAGTTGATACTTTTTTGTGACCGCGTGCAAGACCACCGTTGACGGCCAAGCAACTTGGCAGCTTGAATGATGAGCATAGAGTGCGTACAAATCTTTTTTTGGAACGTTTCCTCCATCGTCGTCGGTCATCTCATTCTTCATTGACGTCAGTCTATAATCGCCCAGATTTTGCCCAGCCATGGAAGGACCAACGTGACGCACACCCGTGAGAAAATAGTTCAACCATGTCTGACCATGCAGTTATCGCACGATGGACCAGTCAGCACTAATCTCAAACGGATCGCCCTCGTCAGCAACGCTCCGGATCTGATTGTCGCGATATTACTGCTTACGCCCTCCATTTTAAAAGCTTTGTCAGGACATACTTGTACTGATATAGCCAGTCGTGGCGAATG
>NZ_JAELUF010000674.1 GCF_016429195.1 Brevundimonas sp. ASV9 | reverse complement strand
GTGGTGTATTATGTGAGCAGGGTGCTAACTGATTCTAGTGATAACATTGTTGATTGCTTTGCACCTGTTATCAACCAAATCGAGATTGAAGCGGACGCCATTGAAGATGAAGTGTTTATCATGCGGCAGGACGATTCTATCAGTTTTCTAAAGTCTATTGGACGCGTTCGGAAGAACTGCATGGCTCTTTTGCGAATACTGGGCGGCAAAGCGGATGTACTCCGCGGCTTTACGAAGCGCAGCAACGAAAACTACCAGGTGACACCACACATGGACATTGGCATGTATCTTGGCGATATCCAAGATCACGTCGTGACCATGGCAAACAACCTGGGCCACTTTGAAAAGATGTTGTCGCGGGCGCATAGCAATTACCTTGCCATGCTGTCCATCAACAACATGTCCC
>NZ_JAELUF010000673.1 GCF_016429195.1 Brevundimonas sp. ASV9 | reverse complement strand
TCATTGTATGCAGCATATCTTCGCGGTTCTGTTCGGCTTCGTCGTTTGGAATTGGATAGCGGCCATGTCGATAGCGGTGATATCTTCGTCCGTTGTGGTAACTGTGTTCAAGAATGCTGGAGCCCAGCGACGTCGAGTCTGAGCGACTGTCCAATATGGATTCAATGTCAAAGTCGGATGCCGAGAATTCACCGTCTTCATCACTGCCTCCTGGCTCAATTAAGGTATCGCCGTGAAGTAAACCCCTGCTCTCCTCCTCATCGTGGCCCAGGGTTGGGTCGGTCGCATCGGTATTGCTTTCGGTGTCTTTTTCGACTACGTCTTTATCAGCATTCATGCCGGTGTAGACGAACAAAAGTATAATAAAACAGTTGAATATTTAGGCATTTCACCTTTACCTCCACAC
>NZ_JAELUF010000672.1 GCF_016429195.1 Brevundimonas sp. ASV9 | reverse complement strand
ATCCTGCTTCTCCTTGGACGTGGAGCCCCATTCAATGTCGACATGGAACAAGTGCGACAGGAGAGCAATGGTGATGTGGTATGCCAGGCCGCCGAAGAAGACAGTCATTAGCGGCATCCACTTATAGTTTAGCATCAGGCCGCCGATAAGCGAGCTTTCGTTTGTTCGGTAGCGCAAGATTGCGAGAGCGACTGGACCTGCGCCGTTGAAGACAACAACGAGAGACAGGAATACGTTCCATGAAGTGAGGTAACAAGATGCCAGCTCGTCGCGGAACCAGCCAACGATGAAGTAGTTGACGGTAGTGAGGAGAAGAGCGGATCCGAGTGCAAAGTACGAGCACATGTAGGAGATGATGGAGATTTTGGAGGAGAGCATAATGTTGGAGCCGAGAAAGGTGTAGAAG
>NZ_JAELUF010000671.1 GCF_016429195.1 Brevundimonas sp. ASV9 | reverse complement strand
CAACAAGCATAAGCAGTGAAGCTCAAGCCAAAATTCACGCCAAGGCGGCTCAGCTGCGTGCAATTAAGGAATCTGAGCCCGACGAAACCTCCACTCGCGGCCGCAACGATGCTGAACTGCTAGAAGATAACAAGAGGAATAGCATCTTCAATTTGCAGCCATACATTGCTGGTGAAGCGTCTTCTGCCATGAAGTGGGTCAAGAAATATGACAAAGGTGCCATCAAGGATGCATATCTCTCTAATGACAGTGCTGGTCGTGGGACCTCCCTTACACCTTCGACCTCGCAACAAACTAATGGACATGCCACCTCTGGTGACGCCGTGGCGGCCGCCAGAGCTGCCGCTGCATCTGCATCAGCGTCTAGCAAATCCCGGCGGGAACCATCTCTCAAGAAGGAAACCTC
>NZ_JAELUF010000670.1 GCF_016429195.1 Brevundimonas sp. ASV9 | reverse complement strand
CAGGCGCCAAACGCGGCATAGGTGTGTTTGCCTAGCAAGGCACAGGGAATAGTCTACGTACCTGTCTCCCTGAATGTTTCTGACAATCTGCTGGCAGTCGCTGATCAGAGGAGAGCCGCCAGCGGTGTGGTTCCCAAAGGTGCTGTCGCGGCAGTCGTTGACGTCTATGACGGCGCCGATGGAGGCGACGAGGGAGAGAATGGAGGAGCTTCTTTTTTTTTGGGATTTTGCGTTGCAGACGAGGTTGAATATTGTGTGTGCTTTCGAATGTTTGTTTATTCACCTAGACTTATTTTATGGTTGGGAGAAACTATTTTATACTACTTCTGATTTACCTGCCAGACTTTCAAAGACCGACCCCAGTGCCCCCCAGGTCAGTAATTCTGGAGATTTTGCAGCTCTCAAC
>NZ_JAELUF010000669.1 GCF_016429195.1 Brevundimonas sp. ASV9 | reverse complement strand
CCCTAGATTGGTCCGTCGGATCGTTCCCCATCGGACGAGACATTGCCCATGACCCTGCTGGGCAAAAGACCACGATTCGGCCCCGAGATGTGGTGATGAAGCAGGCGAGAGCTCGGCGCTCGGGGGTCAACTTTTTGGTTTTGGGCGCCGAGCCGAGTAAGCATTACCGAATTGGGAAACCGCTTATGCGCTAGGGCTGGGTGAGTGTCAGATACCGTCACTACCAGCAATTAAATGGCCAGAAGCGCGGATGCTGCCAAATAAAATCCACTTACGGGGGAAATACTTAAGCCCGGGAAATCCTCGAGTTGAACATTGGTTTTTTTTGGTTTCCAAAGCTTCTTCTTTAGTGTCGAGCCGCATCTATATTGCCTCTCTTGCAGGGACCCCCCTCACACCTTCACAA
>NZ_JAELUF010000668.1 GCF_016429195.1 Brevundimonas sp. ASV9 | reverse complement strand
AAGCAAGGGCTTAAGAGTATTTCGTAATGGTCGGCAGGCAGGAGGGGCCAAGTGGTTCTCACGAAGGGAAAAAAAAGGTTTCTACGGAACCGGAAACCCTAGGTGGTGGGTCGGGGCGCCCGTAGGTGGCGGCAGTGGACTCATCGATCAGCACCGGCGCCGGAGTTTTCTGGTTGCAAATTTCTTGGAGATGGGCTGGGTTGGGTTGGACGAGTAATTATTACCGCTTCCGAGAGCGCCGGCGGTGTTGTGACTGCTGACGTTGGCCATGTTTCATGATATACTCGTATATCAATAGTTTGAGGAGGACGACTGAACAAGGTAAGCCATCCCGTAGCAAAAGTCATGGCTTCGAAACTAAAAGCAAGACGAAACGATAAACAGCCACTTTCAAGCGTAATAGCCC
>NZ_JAELUF010000667.1 GCF_016429195.1 Brevundimonas sp. ASV9 | reverse complement strand
CTCATATACCCTGAAGCGCCAATGCACAATCGCGTGTTTTGATACAAGGCCAATGCGGTGTATTTTAATCTTGACGCAGCCATAAAAAGGACGTCTTTGTAATTTGGTTGCTCATTTTGCCATAAGGGCGTAAAAGACTTGTATATTTACTCTATTTTTTTTTTAATTAATAAATCAACAACCCGTCTAGCCCTCGTTTTCGAATGCATCATTAAGATATCGAACAAATGAAACTCTCAAACGGTCAGCAGTCATATTGGCCACAGGTTCCAAGCCAATGCCGCCACGGTTCAACCCCATAAAAGCCCTCCTATGCCGTTGTAGCTTTGGCAGCCCAACTTTTGATCCCGCGGGTAGGTCAACGACCAAGTCTTGTTGGTCAGAACCACTTAGCGGAATCTTGACC
>NZ_JAELUF010000666.1 GCF_016429195.1 Brevundimonas sp. ASV9 | reverse complement strand
GATCTAAAGTTGAGGAACTCAAAGCTCTCGCACGTAAGCAGTCCACCTACTTCAAGTTCGGCACCTCATCTCCTGGAGGAACTCTCTATGCCAAGGTTGAAGAAGCAGTTAGCGATGGCTGGGGCTGGGTCCAAAAGCAGCTGAGACTCGGTTCGGACGCCGCAACAGAGAGGGCTGGAGAATTGAATGCCGCTGCGAAAAAGAAAGCAGAGAAACTGCAGGAGGAGCTGTGAGCTTTTCCATCACAGGCTCCCGGCGATGCTTCAAAATAAGGTTGCGACCTAACTTGACCATTCATTGGTCTTAATCCGGTATTGGATTCGTGTAATTCTAGCAAGGGAAATTAAGGAATGTAGGAAGGACTGAAAGTCATAAGTATTGCTCCTATAGGCTACCTCTAATGAAC
>NZ_JAELUF010000006.1 GCF_016429195.1 Brevundimonas sp. ASV9 | reverse complement strand
GTCCAGATCCATCCAGACGTGTTCAGGTCGGCCGTGGCGGAGAAGGGTCAGTTTCTGGTCGCGGTATTGGAGGGTGTCGCCCGCCAACCCGACCCTCATGACGTTGTCATTGAACTCCGCGGCCTCAGGCCAACCTTGCCGCACCTCCGCGCCAAGGAGTTCGGGATGCCGCCCGCCGGCGAACTGGGCATAGGCTTCGTTGTAGAGCATCACGCCATCCGCGCCCCACAGCATCACGAGGGGAACCGGGGACTGCAGCACCAGGGCTGTCGCGGTTTTCAGACACTGCGGCCAATCTTCGATCGGTCCAAGCTTCGTTTCCGACCAGTCCTTGTCGGCGATCAGGCCTGCGCATCCCGCGCGTGCGCCCAGGAAGCCAAGGGAGGCCGGAGCTTGGGCTGCCGTGTCAGGCATTCTTTCGTAGGCCTCGGCTGGATGGATTTCTGACACCGATCAGACCAACGCAGAAACCTATACTACCGGATTCTCCGCAAGACCGGAACCAGTCGCTTTGCGAACCGGAAGGCGGACGTCGGAAACGCCGCCAGCGCCTGCTGTCATGGCGTCGCCCTTGTGAGAGGCGAGCCAGGCCTCCCCAGGCTTGCAATTCGCCGGCAAGCCCGGCTGGGCCGCGAGCCGGCACCGGCCGGGCCGGCAGGGGGGTGATATGAAGACAAGAACGATGAGCACTTCGATGCTGGCCGTTCGATGCAAGACATCCAGAATCGTCAGGATGCCTCTTGATCGCGTTCAACGGTTCAGTCGCACACTCGACAGGATAAAGCGGCGAGGGCAATGAGGCGCATGCCCATGACCACGGCCCGCCCCGACCTTGCGCAGCAGATCGTCGAGGCGGCGATTGCTCGATCCGCGGTGAGGGGGCTGGATAGTCTGACGCTGCGCGATCTGGCCCGGATGGTCGGCAAGAGCACGACGGTGATCGTTAATCTGTTCGGGAGCAAGTCGGGGTTGATCCAGGCGGTTGGCGAGGAGGCCTTGCGGCGCGACGCGGCCTTTCACGACGCCTTCTTCGGCTCGGTGGCAGGTTTGCCGATTGAACGCGACGGCCTGTTGGCCCTGGCCCAGACCTATCTGCGGCATCGGGTGGCGGACGACGCGGGATTTGCCCGTATCTGGGAAGCGCTTCTGCTTGACGCCGCCCCGACCTCTGAGCGGCGCGATCTGCTTGAGCGCTGGCACGCCATGCGCTGTGCGGCCTGGCGTCGGCATCTGGCGCGCGAGGCGCGGCTAGACACGTTTGTGGAGCCTGTCGTGGCCTGGCTGACGTTCGAACAATACTATGCAGGCGCTCTTCGCGGCCGGGCGGACTATGGCGTCGTCGCGGCCGAGGGGCTGGGCGCCATGATCGATCGTGCCTTCGGGTTGGCCGATGGGCTCGCCACGGCGACTTTCTGGTATCGCGACGCCATGGTCCTGCCTCGGGCCCCGGCCCGGGACGCCGAGCCCGAGGCCATGCGGCGCAAGCTGCTGGACATTGCGGCGGACCAGATTCTGGCCGGCGGCATCACGGCCATTACGAACCGCTCGGTCAGCGGCGCGGCCGCGACCTCCACCTCGACCATCGCCTATCACTGGCCGGACATGCGTCATTTCGTGCTGGACGCCGTCTGGCACAGCGTGTTCCGCGACATGCCGGGGCATCTGGCCGGCCATACGCCGGACGGCGATCCGGCCGTTGTCGACCTGGATCGTTGGGCCGCCATCATGGCGCCGACCGTGGCCATCGGGCGCGAGACCGAAGGCTTCTACGTCCGATACGCCCGACTGATCGCCAGCATCTGCATGGAAGCCCGGCGTGATCCGTCCTTGCGCGACCTGGCCATGCTGCTGCGCGGGCCGGAGGGCGGCGGCACCTATTACAAGCAAACGAGCGTCTGGCCGGCCGAGTTCGATCTCAACCGTCTGGCGGCCACCCGCTTCGCCCTGTGGATCAAGGCCGAGGCACTGTTGGGCTGCGCGCGTGGGCGCGCGCTTGATGAAGATGCCCTGAAAACGGCGGCTTGTCTGCTGGTTGCGCGCGAGCATTAGCAGAACGCGTGTTACCATTCTGCTGCGGTTGCTCAAGCGGCCTTTGACAAAAACACTTACGACAAGCGTCATAAAAGCATCGTTCGCCCGGCTTATTGCGGCGTCGTTGTCGAACAGTTGTTTTTCCGCCGCGACGAAGACGCTGCAGGCTCGTCTCCCCCGGGCTGCTCGCGTCACGACCAAAGCGTGGAAACAACGGCTGTTCGACGACGTCCCGAAACACATCGACACGCGAGGGCGGGGGCCCCGCGCGTCGCCCGATGGATGCTCAAAATGAAACGTCTGCTTCTCGGCGCCTCGGTCGCCGCGCTCACCTTGGCGGCCCTGCCGGCTGTCGCTCAAACCCAGTCCGGGGCCGCGCCCGCATCGGTCGACGACGTCATCGTCACGGCCCAGCGTCGCGCTGAATCCTCGCAGAAGGTCGGCCTGGCCCTGACCGTCGTCTCCGGCGAGACCCTGGACGACCGCAACATCCAGACGGTCAACGACCTGGAAAACACGGTGCCCAGCCTTGAGGTCGACAGCCAGCTGGGCGGCGGCCAGCCCCAATTCCGCATTCGTGGCGTGGGCCTGACCGACTACGCCGCCAACAACACCTCGACGGTGGGCATCTATGTTGACGAGGTCGCCTATCCCTACGGCGTGATGACGCAAGGGCTGCTTTACGACATCGCCCGCATCGAGGTGCTGCGCGGGCCTCAGGGGACGCTTTACGGCCGCAACACCACCGGCGGCGCGGTCAGCGTCATCACCAACGCCCCAACCGACCATGTCGCCGCGGGCCTGAACCTGAGCTACGGCAGCTATGACGCGGCCAAGCTGGAGGGCTACCTGTCGGGTCCGGTCGCGGAAAACCTGACCGCGCGTCTGTCGGTGGCGGCGGAATCGGGCGGCGCCTGGCAATACAATCGCGACACCGGCGAAAGTCTGGGCGACAAGGACACCAAGGCCGCCCGCCTGCGCGTCAACTGGACCCCGACGCCCCAGACCGACATCGACCTGAACCTGCATTACAGCCGTGACCAGTCGGACGGCCGGGGTCTGCGCCTGATCACCAGTCCCTTCACCTCAAGCGGCGGCCGGGTTTATCCGATCGACGTGTCGCACCGCATCACGGGCTGGGGCATCAGCCCCTATTTCGCCCAGCTGATCGGCGCCTCGCCGAACGCCAAGCCGTTCCGCGACAACGAGGGCAAGGGCGTCAGCCTGCGCCTGAACCAGAATCTGACCTGGGCGACCCTGACCGCCATCGCCAGTCACGAGACCTTCGACCGCAACGAGTTCAACGACTGGGACGCCACCGCCTCGAACGAGGCCGGCACCTTCTTCTTCAACGCCATCAAGACCTCGTCGCAGGAGGTCCGTCTGGCCTCGCCGACCGGCGGTCGGGTCCAGTGGCTGGCCGGCGTCTATCACGCCAACGAAAGCGTGGACGGCGGTTTCTACTCCGACTTCTCCCAGGCCAAAAATCTCGGCTTCTACATGAGCACGACCTACGGCCAGAAGGTCGAGACGGCCGGGCTGTTCGGCAATCTGGACTACAGGCTGACCGATCGCCTGACCCTGGTCGGCGGCCTGCGCTACGAGGACGAAACACGCGCGCTGAACAACTTCAAGACCGAGATCCTGGCGCCCAATCCGGCCGTCCGGGCCACGGCCTCCAAGTCGCAGTCAATGCGTGAATGGACCGGCAAGCTGGGCGTCGAATACACGATCAGCGACGACATCCTAGCCTACACCAATGTGTCGCGTGGGGTGAAGTCGGGCGGGTTCACCACCTACAACAGCGGCCTGCCGGACCAGCTGGAGCCATTCAAGTTCGAAGAGCTGATCGCCTATGAGACAGGCGTAAGGTCCAGCGTCTTCGATCGCAAGCTTCAGTTCAACGCCGCCGCCTTCTACTACGACTACCGCGACCAGCAGCTACAGGGCGTCCTCTACACCCAGACCGGCCGCGTGGGCCGGATGATCAATGTGCCCAAGTCCCACATCCAGGGCGCGGAGATCGAGGCCGTCTGGCGACCGCTGCCCAACCTGACCGTCACCCAGGCCCTGGCCTACAAATACGGCGAGTACGACGAGTTCTACTTCGTCAACGCCACGGCGACCGAAGCGGCCCGCGATCCGATCACGGGCCAGTACAACACCATCGTCTACAGCGACCGGGCCGGCGAACGGCTGCCCTTCCCCAAGTGGGACTACAAGGGCTCGATCGCCTATGACTGGCGGATGGGCGACTGGGGCGTGGAGGCCCAGACCAACTACGCCTTCCGCGACGAGAAGTTCTCCACCTCGGCCAACTCGATCATCGACTCCTACTGGCTGGTCAACGCCGGTGTGACGCTGCGGCCGATGAACGGGAACTATGCGTTCGGCGTCTATGTAAACAACCTGACAGACTCCTACTCCGAGGAATCGCGCAATCGCTTCATCTCGGCCTCCACAGGTTCACCCAACCCGCCGCGCACCTTCGGCGTACGCCTGAGCTATCGGTACTGATCCCCCGCGGGCTTCGGTCCCCAGGCCGAAGCCCGTATTTCCGTTCGCGCCTCCCCCGCCAAGAGATCACTCCATGCAGACCCTTTGGAAACGGCTGACCTTCGGCCTTCTCGCGGGCGGGATCGCGCTCGTGTCCAGTACGGCGCTGGCCCAGACCGCGTCATCGGGGCGGTTCACCATCGCCGTAATTCCCGACACCCAAAACTATGCGGACTTCACCCATCAGCGCGCGGCTGGCTTTCCCTTCGACGCCCGCGACCTGATGACCGACCAGATGCAATTTATCGCCGACCACGCCGTCTCGCGCGGCGGCGATATCGTCTTCGCCACCGCCGTCGGGGATGTCTGGCAGCATCCTGTCATGACCATCGACCCCGGCCACGCCGCGCGCGGTTTCCGCCCCCGTCCGTTGCCCGGCGGCGCCAATCTGGAGAAGATGGCCGAGAGCGTGCGGACGGTTGAGATTCCGGCCGCAGTGGCGGCCTACGACCGCATCGACGGCGTCCTGCCCTTCTCGGTCGTGTCGGGCAACCACGACTACGACGGTCAGTGGTGGGACGATCAGTGGCCCCAGGACCTGACCGCCCCAGCGGGCGACCTGCGCCGCTTGGGCATGATCCACATCGGCGGTCTGACCGCCTGGAACGACGCCTTCGGGGCCGATTCGAAGTTCTTCAAGAGCCGGCCTTGGTATGTGGCCTCTCACGACGGCGGTTCCGACAGCGCGCAAGTGTTCGAGGCGGGCGGCTATCGCTTCCTGCACATCGGCCTCCAGATGGCCCCGTCGGACGCCAGCCTGAAATGGGCCGAGACGGTCATCCACGCCCATCCTGGCCTGCCGACCGTGATCACCACCCACGATTTCATCGACAAGACCGGCCAACGCCGCGCCCATCCGGTGGTCGATCTGCACGCCCTCGACCCCTTCGACAACGACGCCCAAGGCGTCTGGGACAAGCTGATCGCCCGCAATCCGCAGATCTTCATGGTCCTGAGCGGTCATCACAACGGTCAGGCCTTCCGCACCGATGCCAACCGTCAGGGCGGGGCCGTTTATCAGCTTCTGTCCGACTATCAGGACCGCAATCAGACCGCGCTAGACGCCGGACTTGCGCCGGATCGCGCGCCAGGGATCGGCGACGGCTGGATGCGGCTGATGACCTTCGACATGACCGGCGAGACGCCGACCGTGCGGGTGCGCGCCTATTCGACCCATTACCGTCAATATGCATCCGATCAGGCCGAGTACGCCCGCCGCTACAAGCCCCACGAACAGCCGCAGATGAGCGACGCCGACTTCGTCGCCAGCGACGACTTCGTCATCCGCCTGGAGGACTTCCGCGCCCGCTTCGGTCTGGGCGCCGCCGGCGGGAGCGCCGCCCAGTGAGCGTCCTGAACGTCGGCCTTTCCCGCCGCGCCCTGATCGGGGGGCTGGTCGCGGCGCCGGTCGTGCTGCGCTTCGGCCGGGCCCAGGCGGGCGGCGCCTATCTGTTCCCGCTGGGCGTCGCCAGCGGCGATCCGTCGCCGGACGGTTTCGTGCTGTGGACGAGACTGGCCGCCGATCCGGTCGCGGCGGACGGGCAGGGCGGTCTGGCCGCCCCCATCCCGGTGCGTTGGGACATCGCCGCCGACGAGGGCTTCTCGCGCATCGTCGCCTCGGGTCAGGTCGCGGCCGAGCCGGCCGCCGCCCATGCGGTCCATGTGGAGGTTCAGGGTCTGCCCCCCGGCCGCCCCTACTGGTATCGGTTCACCGCCGCCGGCCAGCGCAGCCCCGTCGGCCTGGCCCGCACGGCGCCGGCTCCCAATGCGGACGTGGATCGGCTTAAGCTGGCCGTCGCCTCCTGCTCGAACTGGGAGGTCGGTTATTTTAGCGCCTATGGCCACATGGCCGATGAGGCGCCGGACCTGACCCTGTTCCTGGGCGACTACATCTACGAGTACACCCGCACCGGGGCGCGGGCGGCCAATATCGTGCGCCCCTATGGGTTCGAGGACGCCACCACCCTGGCCGGTTATCGTAACCGCTATGCGCTGCACCGGACCGATGCGGACCTGCAGCGTCTTCACGCGGCGGCCCCCTGTCTGGTCGTCTGGGACGACCATGAGGTGCTGGACAACTATTCCGGCGTCTGGGCCGGCAAGGGCGGCCGGCCCGACGATTTCCTGATGCGCCGCGCCGCCGGCTATCAGGCCTTCTACGAGGCCATGCCGATCCGCCGCACCCGCCTGGACCGTCACCTGCAGATGCCGATCCACAAGCGCGTCCGCTATGGCGAACTGGCCGAGTTCTTCATGCTGGACGGCCGCCAGTATCGTTCGCGCGGCGCGTGCGTGGACGAGGGCGGCGCGAAGGGCCAGATCGTGACCGACGCCCAGTGTATGGACCGCACCGACCCCTCGCGCACCTTCCTGGGCTTCGAGCAGGAGCGCTGGCTCTATGACGGCTTGGCGGGCGCCGAGGCGCGCTGGAACATCATGGGTCAGGATCTGGTCATGGCTGGTCTGCGGTTCGAGAGCCCGAACGGCGAGACCCGCTACTGGACCGACACCTGGGACGGTTTCCCCGCCGCGCGCGACCGCATGACCCAGGCGCTGAACACGATCAAGCCGCGCAATCCAGTGGTTCTGGCCGGCGACTACCATTCCTTCTGGACCAACGATGTCTTGCTGGATAGCCGCGACGAACGCTCGCCCGTCGTCGCGACCGAGTTCGTCGGCGCCTCGATCACCTCGGGCGGTCCGCCCTACGACAGTCTGATGGCGGCCATGCCGGCCAATCCACACATCAAATTCTTCGACAGCCGCGTGCGGGGCTACATGTCGATGGAGGTCACGCCCCAGCGGATGACCGCCCGCTATCAGGCGATCAGCGACGTGCGCGATCCCAAGGCTTCACTGTCCACCCTGAAGACCTGGGTCGTCGAGGACGGCCGTCCTGGCGCCCAAATCGCCTGATTTTCACACGGTTTCAGAGTTTCCATGCATCTTTCTCTTTTCGGTCGCCGATCAACGGCGGCCGCCCTCGTCCTCGCCCTCGTCGGCTGTGTTTCGTCGCCTGCGCCGACACAGACGTTCTGGACCGGCTTTCGCGACCATCCGCACGGCTATCTGGACAAGGCGACGGCGCCCAACGCTGCCGTCTTCCTGGCGCCGCCCCCGGCGTCCGGCTCGCTGAGGGAACAGGACGACATCGCCTATTACCGCGCCACCCGCGCGCTGCAGGGTACGCCCCGTTGGGATCAGGCGCGCGCCGACAACGAGATCGAGACCCCTGCCGCACCGCGCGCCTTCGATCAGGCGCTGGGCGTCGCCTTCATCCCCGAACGGATGCCGACGCTGACGCGGCTGCTGGGGCGGATGCTGGGCGACTTGGAGACGATCCAGACACCGGCCAAGCGCGGCTTCATCCGTCCGCGTCCGTTCGTGACCGAGCCGGCCGACACATGTATCGCGCCCGAGGCGTGGCTAGCCGCCAGCGGCTCCTACCCCTCGGGCCACTCCGCCCTGGGCTGGGCCTGGGCGCTGGTCCTGTCCGAAATGGCCCCCGACCGCGCCGACCAGATCTTGGCGCGCGGCCTATCCTACGGAAACAGCCGCGCCATCTGCGGCGTCCACTACGCCAGCGACGTCGAAGCCGGCCGCATCGTGGGCGCCGCTCTGGTCGCCAGGCTGAAGGCGGATCCGAACTTCCAGAGGGATTTCGCCGTCGCGCGCCGTGAATTGGCCGGTGAAAGAGCGTCTAACCGGTCGGATCAATAGTCGAGGCGGGCTGCGCGATGACAGGCTATGTCAATGTCAGCCGGCGCCTGCTCGGCGGGATGCGTTGCGACATTGCGATCCGTTGGAAGCCTGGTAGGCCGAGGTCGGTCAATGTCAGTGTTCTGACCTAGGCCTGCAGCAGCGCGGCCGCTGCTGTCGCCTTGACCGTCAGTCCCGCCGCTTCCGCGAAGCTAAGGTCCGTCGTTACGAAATACTCGTCCTGGTTCGTGGCGCACCAGTCGGTGGTGACGATGCGGACCGGATCGGCTGTGGACGCCATGGCCGAGGCGTAGAGGAAGTCTCCGTTTCGGTCGGCCAGGGGCATGGGGCGGTCCTGGTTGGCGCGGGCCATGAAGCTGGCGAGCTGGGCGCGCGAGACGGCAGCTATCATCAGCTTGCCGTCAAAGCGGACGATGGAATCGAATACATATCGGCTGACCGGACCGGCGGGCGCGCCCATGCCCAGGGTCGTGTGGCCGATGAAGCCGGCGTCGGCTCCGGCCATCTGGGCGAGGCCGGCGGCGATGTGTCGCCCGGTGTCGCCCAGAGACAAGCCGCGCGGGCTGACGCCCAGGATGGCTCGCTCCTCTTGCGTCAGATTTCCAGCAAGGGTGGCGGCGGTCAGGTCCGCCAAACGGGGCGATGACGGCGCGTCGAGGGCGATAGGGTGGGAGACGGCCGTGACCGAGCCGTCGGAATGAAACTCCGCCACCGTATAGGCGGCGGTCCATGATCCGGTATGGACATAGGCGCTGTGGCCCTGCCGGTGCTGGAACAGCAGATGGTTATGGCCACCGACCATCAGGGCGCCGTCGGGTAGCATCGGCAGGATGTTTCTATCAGCCGTCACCCCGGCGTGGCTCATGACTATGACCAGATCTGCTCCGGACAGGACGCCGGCCAGATTGGCGTGCGCCCATTCGGCGGGATCAGGGATCGAGAGCTGGTCTCGCGACATCTTCGGATAGGTGTTCAGCGCATTGGTCGCGATGCCGACGACGCGCAGAGACCGGGCGCCAAGACTGATGTCGATCGAGGGTTCGGCGTATCCGGCGTCGGTGCGGGCGTTTCCGATGGTGCTGACGACATGGATGCCCAACCCCCGGAGACGCGTCACGACATCCGCCAGATCCGGCGTCAGATCATTGTCGTGATTGCCCAGATTGACGACGGTCGGCGCGATCTGCGGAAGGGCGCTCAAGAAGGTCCAGTCGATGACGCCGGCCGAGCGCTGGGCGACGACGTTGCCATGCTCGAAGATGTCGCCGTTGATGGCGATGATGTGCGGGACGCGGTGCGAGCGCACCTCGGTTTGGAAGGCGCTCAGCAGTTGAGCCGTCCGTTCGTAGGCGGAATGCAGGTCGGAGACGGCGAGGACGCGCGCCGCGATCCCTGCCTGTTTCATCCCGACCAGAGCCGGCGCCAGCACAGTCGCCCCGGTGAGCTGCAGCAGACGGCGACGAGAAGGCGTAACGAAGGACATGCTCGATCCAAACGCTGTCTGGGACGCGCGGAACGAGACACACGCAAGGTTCAAGTCTGGCATTTCGGCGGTTTCGGGACAATGTTGTGAAGCGAAAACCCACATACCAAATGACAGATTGTCGCTCCCCTGTGGCCGCGTCTTCAAAGCTTCAAGAAACCGATGCGATCTGCGCTGGCGACGCGCGCTGCGACGCTTTACGGCCTCGCGCGACAACGCCTCCCCTATCGCCAAGGATAGATCGCACATGCTTCGCCAAGCCCTTCTGGCCGCTACCGTCAGCGGCGTCGCCCTGCTGAGCGCCGGTTCCGTCTTCGCCCAAACCGCCCAGACGAGCGCGGAGGCGACGGGGGTCGACGACATCGTCGTCACCGCCCAGCGCCGCAGCGAAAACATCCGCGACGTGCCGTTCGCCGTGACGGCCCTGAACACCCAGACGCTGCAGGACATCTCGGCCGGCGGCGCTGACATCCTGTCGCTGTCGGCGCGCGTGCCCAGCCTTCAGGTCGAAAGCTCCAACGGCCGATATGCGCCGCGCTTCTATATTCGCGGCCTAGGCAATGTGGACTTCGACTTCACAGCCTCGCAGCCGGTGTCGGTGGTGTTGGACAGTGTCGTGCTGGAGAGCGTCTATCTGAAGGGCTTCCCCCTGTTCGACGTGCAGCAGCTGGAAGTGCTGCGCGGGCCCCAAGGCACCCTGTTCGGCCGGAACACCCCGGCCGGCGTGGTCAAGATCGACACCGTCAAGCCGTCGGACGACTTCACTGGCTTCGGCTCGCTGACCTATGGCAATCTGGATTCGACCCGGGCCGAGGCGGCCGTCACCCTGCCGGCGTCGGACACGCTTCAGGTGCGTGGAGCCATCCTGTGGAACCACCGCGACGACTGGGTGAACAACGCCTACAATCCGTCCTTCGCCAATGCGGACAAGGACGATCTGGGCGGGTTCGACGACCTGGCCGCCCGCGTCCACGTCGCCTGGCAACCGACCGACCGCCTGTCGACGCTGCTCACCCTGCAGGCGCGCAGTTATGACGGCACGGGCACGATGAACCGCGCAAACGCCCTGACCAAGGGTTCGAACGAACTGAATAGCAACTTCGACCGCGACACCGTCTATTACGATGGCGGCCGCAACAACTTCCAGAAACAGAAGACGACCTCGCAGTCGCTGCAGGTCGCCTACGATTTCGGCCCCGCCACCCTGACCGGCATCGTCGGCTCCTACCAGGGCTGGTCCCAAGGGGATGGCGACATCGACGGCGGCGTGGCTTCTGCCCCGGCGACCGCCTCCTACAAGACGCCGTTCAACTCGGAATCCGGCACGCTTTCCAGCGATCTGCTGCAGAACACCTATGAGCTGCGCCTCGCCTCGAACGGCGATGGCCGCATCGGCTGGCAGGTCGGCGCCTTCTATTGGGACGAGCGGATCAACCTGGTCAGCGGCACCTTCAACGGCACGGGCAATCCCCTGCCCACGCGGGCGACCGACATCGTGCAGAAGTCGGATTCGTGGTCGGTGTTCGGTCAGGGCAGCTACAAGCTGACCGACGCCTTCAAGGTGATCGCGGGCGTGCGTTACACCGACGACAACCGCGATTACACCGGCCGGATCGTCATCGGCGCAGGCGCGGGCGGCACGGGCGCCGTGTCTGTTGGCGACGAACAGGTCAGCTGGGACGTCAGCGCCGTGTATGAAGTTAACGACGACCTCAACCTGTTCGCGCGCGTCGCCAAGGGCTATCGCGGCCCGTCGATTCAGGGTCGCAATCTGCCGGTCCTGACCACGGCGAATTCCGAGACGGTCATGTCCTACGAAACCGGCCTGAAGGCCCGGATGCTGGACGGCCGGGCGCGCTTCAATGCGACGGCCTATGTCTATGAGGTCAGCGACATGCAGTTCACCGCCATCGGCGGCGCGGACAACACCAACCGGCTGATCAACGCCGACAACGGCGAGGGCTATGGTCTGGAGCTGGACGGAGACGTCTATCTGGGCGCCGGCTTCAGCCTGTCGGCCGGCGCAGCCTGGAACCACACTGAGATCAAGGACAGCGATCTGCTGGTGGCGATCTGCGGTTCCAACTGCACCGTGACTGATCCGATCGTCACCGTGGGCACGACGCGTCGGGCCAATATCGACGGCAATCCGTTCCCACAGGCGCCGGAATACACCGCCAATCTGACGCTGAACTATGTCCGGTCGCTGGGCGTCGACACCGAGCTTTTCGCCTCGACCGACTGGGTCATGCAGAAGGACTTCAACCTCTTCCTCTATGAATCGGTCGAGTTCATGCAGGACACGGCGTTCGAAGGCGGCCTGCGCGCAGGCTGGCGCGATTTGAACCGCGGCATCGAAGCGGCTGCCTATGTGCGCAACATCACCGACGAAGCCAACGTCATCGGCGGCATTGACTTCAACAACCTGACCGCCTTCGTCAACGAGCCGCGCACCTATGGCGTCCAACTGACCAAACGGTTCTGATCCGCTGCACTGAGACGTCGATCTTGAACGACGTTAGATCGACGTCTCATTTGTTTTCTGGTTCCAGATCGCCGGATCACAGGGCTCGATAGGTGCGCTGTCGCGCCAAATGGACACGTCACAGTCAAAACGTTTTACGCGCTTGTGCGTGTCACCGATCGTTCGATCGTCGAACGCCCCGCATCAAGTTGGCTGTGAGCCTATAAATGAGCGGCGTGGAACGGTTGGATCTTACGCGCATGAGTTCGCGCCATCGTCCGTTATGCGCCCTCAGAGTGCTGTCAGGTTAATGGATGAGAACGGCAGCTTGCCCAACCCGACGAAAACTCAGGCGACAGCTACGGCCCATGCCGGATTCGCCCCGGCGCGGAAACGGTGGAGGGTAGGGCGGCTGATGAGGTGACGTTGAGTGTAGAAGGTGTCGTAGATCGCGGCGTGGGTTGTGAGAAAGCGCTGGGCTGACGCCGGGGATTTGACAGCTGCTGTTGCCGCTCTCGCCGTCGGATCGGCAGGTGGGAGTTCTCCGCTCGATTATTCTCTCGAAGCCGACCGGGTGAATGCAGGTGCCGCAGCCCAAGCTGGCTCAAGGCCGCTTGGTATGATGCGAGCCCGTCGGTGACGATCTTCTCGGGCTCGACAGGCTGGTTCTGCAGCAGACGGCGTAGCAGCGTCAAGGCCGCGTCGGTGTCCCGGCGTCGCTGAACCACAACGTCGAGCACCTCGCCCTCATCATCTACGGCGCGCCATAGGAACATCCGCTTTCCACCGATCGAGCAAACGATCTCGTCCCTTCCAGCGTGGAGAAGGGGAGGGGCGAAGTTTCTTCAGTCGTCGTGCGATCTGAGGCCCAAAACTAATCGTGCAGCAGCGGATGGTCTCGTAGCTTACGTCGATCCCGCGCGCGGCCATCAGCTCTTCAACGTCACGAAGGCTGAGGCTGAAGCGAAAGTGGAGCCACACGGCCTGATGGATCACAGCCGCTGGAAAGCGATGGCGCTTAAACGAGAGGGGCTTTACGAAATGCGGTCTCCAACCAGCCGCCTGAGCCGGCCCGAAGTGGAGACAAGTTAGCGTTAGACTGACAGCACCCTCTAGCTTGCTGTTCGTCCTTTTCGGAGGCTCGCGAGAAGAATGAGCGTAACCATGACAAGCGCTGCGCTCATCCCCCAGCCGGCCTGATCCGCATACAGACCGCCGTGCCGGAGCAGATGGACAGCCACCGTTGCCAGAATGGCGATCGCCGAGGTCAGGCGCAAAAGACGGGACAATCGCTTCGGCTCGAAGGCAAGGGCGACGGCGAGAGTGATGATCGTGACAAAGCCCCACACGACCAGCGGCAAACCGTCGCCGCCGCCAAGGCTGATCGTCACCAGAGCAGAAGCGGCGAAGGCCAGAGGCTGGCTCCAGACCGTGCCGATCCATATCCGCTCCCACCGCGGCGCGGGGCGGCCCTTGTCCCCTCGACGCGCCAGCCAGATGGCGACGCCGCTGGCCGTGACTGAGGTCAGGGCCAGTCCCAGCAGGCCGTAGGCCAGCTTGATCACCAGTCCGCCGTACCAGCCGAAATGCAGCGGACCGAGCGAGCCGAGAATCTTCTCGCCAAGGTTCGTCGCGCCTGTTTCGGAGGCGTCCAGCAACTGGCCCTTGCCGTTGAAATAGAAGGTGTCCGCGGCCATCAGGCGGTTGGGCAGGGTGGCGTTGACCATCACGGCCTGCCCCTGTTCGGTCGGATGTTCCAGTCCGACGAAGCTCGGTTTGGAGCCGGGCGACAGACGCTGCGTCGCCTCCATCGCGGCGATCAGATCGGGCAGGGCGGCGGCCGGGCGCGGATCGTCGACGATCGGCGGCAGGAAGAGAGCGTAGGCTTTCGAGGTGTCGCCCTGGAACATGGCCATCGCCAGCACGCCGACGATGATGGTGGTCAGGCCCAGCAGCGCGCCCGTCAGGGAGACGACGACGTGGAAGGGCAGGGCCCACACGCCGAGGCGATTGTGCAGGTCCGCCTCCTGCAGGCGCTTGGATCCGCCCCAGCGCAGGTGAAAGGCGTCCTTGAACACACGCGGGTGGGCCAGCACGCCGGAGATGAGCGAGGACAGAAGCGCGACACCGGTCAGGCCGACGATGAACATGCCCCAGGTCTTGGGCAGGTGCAGATTGATGTGAAGCCGCGTCATGAACTCGGTCCAGATGGCCTCGCCCTCGCTTGTCAGACGGCCGTTCGCGTCGGCGGCGAAGGTGCGCTGAACACCGTGTGAGTCGGTCATCACCGTCAGGCGGGGCAGGTCGGGCGTGGGCGGGGTGATATAGACGTGCTCAATGCCGTCGCCGACCCGCTGGACGGCCGCCGTCATCGCGGCCTGGATTGCGGCCGGCGTGACCGTCGTGATCGCGGGATTGGCGGCCTGTTCCCAGCGCTGGAACTCGCGCGCGAACACCGCGACCGAACCCGAAAAACACACCAGATAGATCAAGGCCGCGAAGGCCAGGCCCAAGGCCGAGTGACCGGCCAGGACGGAACGGACGAAGCCGGAGGGGATCTTGGGCCAGATCGGCTTGCCGGCTTTCATTTTTGCAGGCGCGGTCTCGCTCATGAAAACCCCTTCAGAACGGCGGCGGTGAAGGTGATCACGCTGACGCCGACCAGAACGGCGGTGGCGCGCACAATCTTGTCGTCGGCCAAGGTCCAGGCCATAGCGCCGCCCCACAGGACCGGAACCATCAGGCCGGCGATCACCAGGCGGGTCTGGGGCGCGCCCGGACAGAAGGCGGCGAAGGCGATGGCCACGCCCATCGCGGCGATCATGCCCAGCGGTCCCGCCAGCAGTCCCCGCAGCCAACCGCGCCAGGCCTTGGAGACGCGGTCGGACGGTTCCGGCGCCAGGCTGCGTTCGGCCCGCGCCCGCGCCACGCGGACCTGAACGCCTTGCCCCACTACCGCCAGCGCTGCGACCGAGATCAGGGTCCAGGCGATGAAGGGGCCGCGCGCGCCGCCGAGCACGAAGGCAGGCGCGACGGTGATGGCGGCGATAGCGGCCCAACCGGCGGCGATCCAGAACGGGCGCGTCGCCATGCGATCGCTCCAGGCCCGTCGCAGCAGCCAGGCGGCGCCGACGCCCCCCGCCAGCAGGGGGATCGTCGCCAGCGTGGTGATCATTTCAGGGCTCACCAGCGCGCCTGAAGCATCAGGCCGACGACCCGGGGATCGCCCAGAACGGCCTGGGCGGTGTCCGTGCGGTTGTAGCTCATATACTGCTCGTCCAGCAGGTTCTTGGCATAGACATAGGCGCCCCAGCGTGGGGTCTCGTATCCGACGCGCCCGTTGACCAGAGTGCGGCCGCCGACCTTGCTGTCGTCCTGGCTGAAGCCGGTGCTGGTGAAGACTTCCGACCGATAGTTGGCGTTGAGATTGGCCACGAAGCCCGACCCCCAGCGATAGTTTCCGCCGAGCGCCAGGGTCCAGCGCGGCGCGTAGGAGAACTCCGATCCGCTGAGGTCGCTCGACGTTCCCCCGACGCTGGTCGTGAACTCATCGAACTGGGTGCGTGAGAAGCCGAGCGAAGCGTACCAGTCGAAGGCGGTGTTCAGGCGGTGGGTCGTCTCGACCTCGAAGCCGTACAGATGCGACTTGCCGGCGTTGACGGTGTGGTTGTCGTACAGGTTCAGGCCGAAGTTGACCGATACCTGCTGATCCGTCCAATCGACGTAATAAGCGTTGGCGTTGACGGTCAGGGCGCCGTCGAGCCAGGTCGAGCGAAGGGACGCTTCGTAGTTCCAGGTGTACTCGGGGTCATAGGCGAACACCTGGGAGCGGGCCGTGTTGGCGCTGGAGCCGCCCGACCGATAGCCCCGCTGAACCACGAAACCCGCCGTCACGTCCGGCGTCACATCATACAGCAGACCGAGCTTGGGCAGGAAGGCATCGAAGTCCCGCGTGGCTTCGGGCGTCGCCGATCCCGCCTGGGCCACGAGGCCGGCGACGCCCGCGTTGATGCCCGTCACGGCGAGATAGAGGGGCGAACCTACCGGCCCGTAGGCGGCGGGATCGGGATAGGTTCCGACAAAGACGGCCGACTGCGTGACCCGGACCGTGTTCTCTTCGTGATCCCAGCGGAAACCGCCCACGACCGACAGTCGGTCGGTCAGGTTCCATTCGCCGTCGCCGAACAGGGCGTAGGTCGTCACCTGGCTGGGGAATTCGGCCGAATAGTTGACCGGAATGACAGGAAGGGCACGGGCGTACAAGTTCGCTACGGCGCTCGCCGTCGCCGCATCCAGGCCGTTCGACTGCAGCAGCGCCGCGATGGTGTTGACCGGCGTCGGCACATTGGTCCGGCTGGCCGAGTTCGCGTGCTGGTCGCGGTCGTAATAGAAGGCGCCGATCAGACCGTGGACGCGCTCGCCGCGATAGTTCAGCCGCACTTCCTGGGTCAGGGTGTCATAGTCGTAGGCGTTGAAGCCATAGCCGATGTTCGCGGCCGTACCGTCTCCGTCGTACTGCTGGAACTGCTGGATATCGCTCCAGGAGGTCACGCTGGACAGGGTCAGTTTGTCAGACAGGACCTGGCTCAGCTCCAGGGTCGCCAGGTCGGTTTCGACATGGCTGGTGTTGGGCGTGTCCGAAAAGGCGCGGCGGTTGTCGTAGAAGTCGGGAACGTCGGTGTTGGTGTAGCTGAAGAGATAGCCGCCATCGCTTTCGAACCGGGTGTAGCCGAGGCGCGCCTCGAAGCCCGGCAGGCTCTTGGGCGTCCACAGCAAACGCCCGCGAACCGTCAGACTGTCGATCGGATCTTCGGGTGCATTCAGGGTCTCGTTGTGCGTGAAACCGTCGCCGTCGCGCTTTTCGGCTGACAGGCGGAAGGCCAGTTCGTCCGCGATCAGCGGCCCCCCTCCGGCGACGGCGAAGGCGGTCTCCTTAGGGTCGGCGACGATGGCGCGGGCGCGCAAATCCCAGTCGAAGGTCGGATCGATCGTGCGCATCACGACGGACCCGGCCAAGGCGTTAAGACCCTGAAGCGTCGACTGCGGTCCGCGAAAGATCTCGATCTGACGCATGTCCCAGGCGTCCGTCGGTCCCGAGAAGGTGATGGTGGGCGGCAAGGGCGCGCCGTCGACATAGATGGTGGTCAGGGCCGCGTCGCCGCCGCCGGAGACGCCCTGGTTGTTGACGCCGCGAATGGTGAAGCCGGTATGGCCGTAGGTTTCGGTCAAGTTGGCGGTGCGTTGGAAGACTTCCCCTAGCGTCTGAATGGCCTCCTGCTCGACCCGGCGTGAGGTCACGACGCCGACGCTGGTCGGCGTGTCCTGAAGCGAGCGGTCGGTCTTCTCGCCGGTGACGACGATGTCCTCGACAGATGTCGGCTGATCCTGGGTCTGGGCGGCAGCGGAGCCTGCCGCGAGCAGGATGACGAGGCCAGCCGACGATGACGTCATAAGGTGATTACGCGACATTTTGTCCCCCAAAGATCGGTCGCGTGCCGTATTGCGAATATTAATGCGAGTCAATCGCAATTCAGATGTTGTGCGGGATGCGGCATCTAGTGGGGGCGTGGGGCGGTCGACCTTCTATGAGCATTTCCGGAACAAGGACGACGTCCTGGTCGCGGTCATCGACCCAGTCTTCATCCCGCTGGCGGCTGCCGCATCGGGACGAGGGGGCCGCGCGGCACTGAGGGCGATGTTGGAGCACGTCTGGCCGCAGCGGGCGCTGGCAAGGGTATTGTTCGCGCCGCCGGTGCTGGCCAAGCTTCAACGGAAGCTGGCTGGCATGATCGAGGCGCGGTTGTCAGAGAGCGGTGACGGCCCGCCATTAGCGCTTGTCGCCATGGGCGCGGCGGCCGGCCAGCTGGCGATGCGCAAGATGTGGCTGACGGGGGAGGCATCCTGCTCAGCGGAAGCTTTCGCAGAGCATCTCCATGAGACGTGTCAAACGAATGTCGATTTCCCGCGTGGTATCTGACGTCTGCTTCTAACGCATGACGGAAGTTGAAAAGGTCTGTTTCGGTCGCACGTCTCCTAGCCAAGCTGAAAACCAATCCTCCCGACCAGGCCGGTTCGCTCAACGCCTCGGCTGTACAGTGCGAACTGCGCCCCCTGGGCGTCGGCCAGGGTTTGGACGATCGCCAGGCCGAGGCCGGAGCCGGATGCGTGGGATGAGGCAGCGCGGAAAAAACGGTCGGTGAGGCGGGGAAGCGCGGCTTCATCGACCCCTGGGCCGTGATCCCACACGCAGACCACCCCAGTCGTCTGGACATGCACGATCACAGGCGGTGCGCCGTGGTGGAAGGCGTTGTCGATCAGGTTGAGAATCTGTTCAGTGATAAGATCCTCGGCCCCGACGACGGTCACCGGCTCAGCCGGAAGCCGCAGACGAAGGGCGCCTTCAGGAAAGCTGCGGCGCTCACGCGCGGCTTGGCAGGCGCGGCGAGCGGCGCGGCCGAGGTCGGCGGACGACGTGATCCGCGCGCCGTCGGCGCGCGCCGTCGACAGCAGTTGCCCGACGAGCCGCGTCATGCCGCTGACGGCGTCGCGTGAATCGGCGATCAGCCGTCTCTCCTGATCGGTCCAGGGGCGGGAAGCGCCGTCGAGAAGTTCGAGATTGGCCGACACCACCGACAGCGGCGTACGCAGTTGGTGCGAGGCGTCGGCCGCGAACCGCTGAATGCCGGAGGTCGAACTCTCCAGCCGCGCGAGCAGATGGTTAAAGGCGTTCAGGACCGGCCAGAACTCACGCGGGGCCAAGTCGATATTGGTCGGGGCGAAGTCGGCCGAGGGGCTGGGGCGTCGCGTCAGGTCGTCGATCAGCCGTTTGAGCGAGTTCAGGCCCCATTGCAGCGCCGGCCAGATCAAGAGAGCGGCCAGAACGACCAGGAGGGCGGGGAGAAGCAGCATGCTGCGGTAAAGCTCGCGCAGGCTGGCGCGACGGGAGTCCAAACTCTGGGCGACCGAGACGCGGATTGGGGCGTCGCGTCCTGGGATGATTAAGGTCTGTTGCGCCATCCGCACCGCAACGCCCCGCACCGACAGGTCTGTGAAGAGCGGGCGGTCCGCTTGAGCCTGGGGGAGGTTGGGGAGTTCTTCATAGCCGGTGACGAGCCGGTCGCCTTCGCGAACGCTATAGAAGACGGCGTCACGTTCCGGGCCGTCCAACAAAGCCAGGGCCCAGGGCTCCACGTCCACGATGATGCGGTCATCCGCGACCGACACGGTCTCGCGGATCGTTTGCAGCGCGCCGGCCAGCAACCGGTCCGCATTACTCGCCACCACCCGCTGGGCCGTCCAGGCGCCGACCGCCAGAACGACGATGGCGAAGATCGCCAGCGGAACCACCTGTGCGATCAGCAGGCGTGTGACCAGGCTGTGGGAACGGGCAGGCCCGCCGCGGTTCATGGGTCGAGGCGATAGCCGCGGCCGCGAATATTGGTCACGGCCGGGCCGTCCGGCTGCAGCTTGCGCCGCAGCCGTCCAACATGGATTTCCAAGGCGTTTAGGGACGGCGCCTCGTCCTGCGGAAAGACCTCGGCGGCCAGAAGGTCGCGGTCCACCACCTGTCCAGAACGCGAGGCCAGGACGCGCAAGGCCGCCCATTCGCGAGGACGCAAGGCGAGGTCGCGGTCGTTGACCAGGGCGCGGCCCGTGCGCCAGTCGCAGAAGAGGGTTCCGACGATCACCGCGCCGGCGGCCTGTCCCTGACGCCGGCGCACAATCGCGCGCAAGCGGGCGACCAGTTCCGACGGCGCGAACGGCTTGACCAGATAGTCGTCGGCCCCGAGATCCAGGCCCGCAACGCGGTCGCCGAGGGCGTCGCGCGCCGTCAGCATCAGGACCGGCGTCGAGGATCCTCGGCGCCTAAGGGTTCTGAGCACCTCGAAGCCATCGATGTCGGGAAGGCCGATGTCCAGGATGACGGCATCGAACACCTCGGCGCTTTCGCGCTCCAAGGCCTGTTCGCCGCTGTCGGTACAGCTCGCCTCGAACCCTGCCTCTAGAAGACTGGCTTCGAGCGAATGCCGCAGCGCCTTGTCATCTTCGACGACGAGTATTCTCATGGCGACAGAACGGGGCGACGGATCATGCGCGACACCATAACCAGAAAGCCGGAGCGGTGAAGACGGATCGTCGACAGCTGCTGGCGGGTCTGGCGGGAGTCTTGGCGGGATCGGGCGCCGCCGCCTGTTCGTCGGAGCCGGAGGGGGCAGGCACGGCGCAGCGGGTGCGTTGGCTGGCGCGTCGCGAAGGGGCGCTGCATATCCTGACGAACACCAGCCTGATGGGGCCGGTTCTGGAGGCCTTTGGTCGCCGCTGGCCCGGGATCAGGGTGCATCTGGAAGACATTAACTCCACGCGGATCGCCGAACAGGTTCGGGCGCTGGCGGACGCCGGGCAGGACGGGCCGGACCTGGTCTGGAGCACGGCGATGGACGTGCAGGTCAAGTTGATCAACGACGGCTATGCCCAAGCCTACAAGTCCCCCCACCGGTCGGCAATGCCCGACGGGTCGGTGTGGCGCGACCAGGGGTATGGGCTGACCGCAGAACCGATCGTGTTCGCCTACAACCGAAGCCGGCTTCAGGGCGATGTCGTGCCGCGCAGCCATGCGGATCTGCTCCGGTTGCTCAAGACGCGCCAGGACGTCTTCGGCGGACGCGTCACCCTGTATGACGCGGAACGCAGCGGCGTGGCCTTGATGCAGCTGTCGGCGGACGTGCAGATCTATCCCGACGCCTGGCCGCTGATGGAGGCGCTGGGCGCGCAGCGTCCGCGACTGGACACTTCGGGGAAGAGGATGATGGGCCAGATCGCCGATGGCCGGATGGCGTTCGCCTACAATATGAACCGTTCCTACGGCCAGTCTTGGGCCGACCGTGTTCCCCAGATCGGACTGATCACGCCTGACGACTATCATCTGTCCGTGTCGCGCGTGGCCTTCATTCCTCGCAACGCGGCGCACCCGCACGCGGCGCGGCTGTTTCTGGACTTCCTGCTGTCACGCGAAGGCCAGCGGGTGATTGGCGCATTGGGGATTCGGCCGGTGCGCGATGACGTCGATGCGCCCGTGCGACCGGCGTCGCCGGGCGTTCGGCCTATTCGCGTGGGTCCGGCCCTGCTGGCCAATTTGGACCAGGCGCGGCGCGCGAGCCTGCTAACACGCTGGGACGCCGCGATGCGCCTGGGCGTCAGGGCGCCCTCGGATCCTGCCGCGCCCTGAGCGTTCCTGCGGACCTGAGCGTTCCTGTGGATAAGTCCAAAAAGTCATAGGCCGGCGTTTCTGTCACCCTGCCGTCATGGCCGCGCCAACGCGTCTGGTGAACGCGGCCAAGGGTAATGCAGCTCACCCTAACGGGGCGAATAAATACAAGAGTAAGCTGTAAGAGGCAATGAAATTGCTCTAATGACGGATTTGACACCGAAGCTGGGGTCGATCTTACTCGGGCACAGCAAGGCGGGAGAGATCGGCTCCGGCCGACGCCGAAGGCGCAACCGCCCCGGAAACGCTCAGGCAAACGGACCGTCTTGCTGAAGGAACGCTGGAGAGCAGGACGGGTCCGGGGGATCCGCCCTCGCCGAAGGAGAAAAGGGCGGACAGGCCCCGAAACTCTCAGGCCCGATGACAGCGGGGGCGAAACGACGCCGCAGAGCGTCGCTCGCGCAGACACCCCTGGGGAGGGGCGTCATCTTTATGAGGACTATCGCCTTGTCTCGACTCAACCGCCATCTGACCACCTGCTGCAGCGCCGTCGTCCTGCTTTCGTGCGCCGGTCTCGCTCGCGCGCAAGACGCCCAGTCTGCCCAAGAGACCGCCGCTTCGGTCGACGATATCGTCGTCACTGCTTCGCGAATCGACCGGGCCGGCTTCCAGGCGCCGACGCCGACAGTCCGCTTGACCGCGGAGGACCTATCCGTCGGCGCCCGCCAGAACATCGCGGCCGCGCTCAACGATATGCCCCAGTTCAAGGCCAGCAGTTCGCCCCAGACCACCGGAACCAACACGGGCGCCGGCAATGCGCCGGTCGATCTGCGCGGCCTCGGCATCAATCGTACTCTGGTGCTGATCGATGGAAGACGGGTGTCGAGCGAGAATGATCTCAATAGCGTGCCGACCGTCCTGGTGAAGAGCGTCGATGTCGTCACCGGCGGGGCCTCTGCGGCCTGGGGTTCGGGCGCCGTCGCCGGCGTGGTGAACATCGGCATCGACCGCTTCTTCACCGGCGGCAAGCTGGGCGCCGAATATGGCATTTCGTCCTTCGACGACGCCGAACAGCAACGTTTCGAGGCGGCCTGGGGTACGCCGTTCGCCGACGGCCGCGGTCATTTTGTCATCGGCGGCGAATATCTGGACAATGACGGGGTGGTGCCCAAGACCTCACGCCCGGCCATTGGGCGTTGGGCCCAGGTGTCGAACGGCGCAGGCGGGTTCGTCACCGTCCCCAACGTCGGCTTCGCCAATGCCGCCTACGGCGGTCTGATCCTGTCCGGCGTGAACGCGGGCAAGGTGTTCAATCCCGACGGCACGCTGCGGCCCTTCAACTACGGCCGTGTGGTCGGTACGAACACGGTCGGCGGCGAAGGGCCGTCGAACGACGACCTCAGCCCGCTGGTGACGCCGCAGCGTCGCTACGCTGGTCTGGCCAGCGCCACCTATGAGCTGTCCGACACACTGCGGCTCACCGCGGACGTCCGTCATTCGCGGATGTGGAACAACTACGTCTGGTTCGGCGATCATAACCGCGGCAACCTGACGATCCGGAGCGACAACGCCTTCCTGTCCACGGCGATCAAGCAACAGATGGCGGCGGCGGGCCAGACGTCCTTCACCATGGGCCGGTTCAACTCCGACCTGTCCTATTCGACCATCGACTTCGAGCGGGTCACGACCCAGGCGACCCTCGCCCTGGACGGCGAGTTCGGCGACAGCTGGCGCTGGGGCGCCTACTACAGCCACGGCGAATACGAGAACAATATCGACACGCCGGGCTTCCTGCTGACCACCAACTACGCCCAGGCGGTCGACTCGGTCATCAGCCCGGTGACGGGCCAGGCTGTCTGCCGCGTGACCCTGACCAACGCCAACTCCGGCTGCGTGCCGATCAACCTGTTTGGCCTGGGCGCTCCCTCTCAGGAAGCGATCGACTATGTCACCGGCACGCCGCAGCAGCGCACGACGACCAAGCTCGATGTCGCCGGCGTCAGCCTGCGCGGCGAGCCCTTGAGCCTTCCGGCGGGCGACGTCTCCATCGCCGTCGGTCTGGAGGCGCGTAAAGAGCAGACCGATCAGCGGGTCGGCGCCCTGGACGCCGCCAAGGCGTTCCAGACTTTCAGCTTCTCGGCCATGGCAGGCGAGTTCACCGTCAAGGAAGCCTTCGGCGAAATCCTGGTGCCGATCGTTCGCGATCTTCCGGTCCTGAACAATCTGGAATTCAACGCCGCCGCGCGCATCTCGGACTATGACACCACGGGTTCGATCTGGTCGTGGAAGGTCGGCGCCACCAACGAATTCTTCCCCGGCTTCCGCGGGCGGATCACCCAGTCCCGCGATATCCGGTCGGCCAATCTGTCCGAGCTCTTCACCACCACGACGACCGGCTATAACAATATCAATGACCCGCTGAAGGGCCAGACCGTCTACACGCTGAACAACGGCGGCGGGAATCCGAACCTCGCGCCGGAAACGGCGGACACCCTGACGCTGGGCGTGACCTGGTCGCCGCCGTCCATCTCCGGCCTGAACCTGTCGCTCGACTACTACAACATCAAGATCGACGATGTGATCACGACCATCGCGCCTCAGGATCTGGTCAACCGCTGCTTCAACGGCAATACGGCCCTTTGCGCCAATGTCGATCGCGACGCTTCGGGCAATCTGATCCGCACCCGGTCCACCTATGTCAATCTGGCCGAATATCAGACCGATGGCATCGACGCCGAAGTCTCCTATTCCTCGGACGCGGGCCTGTGGGTGCCCGGCGCGACGGGGCGGGTGCAGATGCGTCTGGTCGGGACCTGGGTCAACAGCCTGACGACGGACGACGGCGTCACTGAGATCGAATATGTGAAGTCCCAGGGTTACGCCTTCGGCCTGGGCGTCCCGGAGCTTCGGGTCAATGCGAGCCTCGGCTGGAAGGGCGAGGTGTTCGGCGCGAACCTGCGCGCCCGCTACATCTCGGAAGGCCTCTACAACACCACGGTCAAGATCGTGAACAACGATATCGACGCCTTCACCTATGTCGATCTCGGGCTGACGGCCGACCTCGCGCACTATGGCGCAGACGGCGTCGAGCTCTACGCCAATGCGACCAATCTGTTCGACAAGTCTCCGCCGGATGGGTCGCTCTATTCTCCGTACTACGACGTCGTCGGTCGGTACGTCACAGTCGGCGCGCGCTACCGCTTCTAATTCAAAGCGCGCGTCTGGTCGCCGGCTTCGCTCTCCCATTGGAAGCCGGCGACCCCTTCTCCTTTTCCCAGTTCACGGTCTGTATGATGATCTCTCGTCTCCCGCTGGCCCTGGCGCTCGCCCTGTCCGCAGCGCCCGCCGCCTTCGCCGAAGCGCCCAAGCCGGCCGCGATCGTTGCCGACGGTTTGCCAGCCGTGCCGGACGATCTGGTCGCTGCGACCCAGCCCTATCTTCAGGCCCGCCGCGCCGCCTTCCTGGGGTGGAACGCCGCCGACCGATCGATGCTGGTCAAGACCCGGTTCGGCGCGACCGACCAGCTGCATGTCGTCGCCGGTCCCGACAGCGCCCGCACCCAGATCAGTTTCGAGGCGGAGCCGATCCTGGCCGGCGCCCTGTCGCCCTCGGGTCAGACCCTGCTGGTCCAGAAGGACAATGGCGGGGATGAGTTCTACCAGCTCTATACCCTGTCCGGCGGCCGGTTGACCCGGATCACCGACGGCAAGAGCCGCAACTGGTTCGGCGCCTGGAGCCCGGATGGCAAACGCGTCGGCTATGCTTCGTCGCGGCGTAACGGCGCCGACATGGACCTCTACGTCGTCGATCCTCAGAATCCCTCGACCGACCGTCTGGTCGCGCAGGTGTCCGGCGGCGGCTGGAATATCGCCGACTTCTCCAAGGACGGGACCAAGGCCCTGGTCCTGAACCGGATGTCGATTAATAACGCCGTCGTCTATGAGCTGGACCTTGCGTCTGGCCGCATGACGCCCCTGACCGATCCGGCGGCTGAAGTCTCCTATGTCGATCCCAAATATGCGGCCGACGGCACGGTTTGGGCGACGTCGAACAAGGACAGCGACTTCCTGCGCTTGGGACGCATCGGGCAGGGGGGCTTCGTCCCCGTCAGCACCGAGACCCGGTGGGACGTCAGCGACTACGCCCTGGCGCCGGACGGGAGCTTCATCGCCTATGCGGTCAATGAGGCGGGCGTCTCACGCCTCAAGGTCATGGATGTCGCCACGGGCGCGGTGCGGGTCGTCTCCGGCCTGCCGGACGGCGTGATCCCCTACAGCATCGGCCCGGCGATCGACATCGCGCCCTGGGGGGCGATCGGCCTGAGCCTGTCGTCCGCGCGCGTCTCCGGCGACGCCTTCTCCGTCGATCCGACGAGCCTGGCGGTCACCCAATGGACCCACAGCGAGACCGGCGGCCTGAACCCCGCGATCAACATCGAACCCACGCTGGTGGAGGTGAAGAGCTTCGACGGCGAGACGGTGTCCGGCTTCCTCTATCAGCCTGACCCGACCAAATTCCCCGGCAAGCGTCCGCTGATCGTCGACATTCACGGCGGACCGGAAGGCCAGACCCGTCCCGACTTCCTGGGCGCGCAAAACTATCTGCTGAACGAGTTGGGCGTGGCGATCTTCTTCCCGAACGTGCGCGGCTCCTCGGGCTATGGCACGCGCTTCGTCAACCTCGACAACGGCCCGTTCCAGCGCGAGAATTCGGTCAAGGACATCGGCGCCTTCCTCGATGCGCTTGAGGTCCGCCCCGACCTGGACGCCTCGCGGTTCGCCGTCACCGGCGTCTCCTACGGCGGCTATATGTGCTACGCCACGGCGGTGCATTACAGCGACCGGCTGAAGGGGGCGAACTGCTACGTCGCCATCTCCAACTTCGTCACCTTCCTGGAAAACACCCAGTCGTATCGTCGCGACCTGCGGCGCGTCGAATACGGCGATGAGCGCGACCCGGCTCAGCGCGCCCAGCTGCAGGCCATCTCGCCCCTGACCAGCGTGGACAAGATCACCATCCCGCTGCTGGTCGCGACCGGAGGCAACGACCCGCGCGTTCCGGCCTCCGAAGCCGACCAGATCGTCAGCGCGGTCCGCAATAACGGCGGCACGGCCTGGCACCTGCTGGCGCAGAACGAGGGTCACGGTTTCCACAAGAAGGAGAACGAGGACTACTATTTCTGGACCAGCCTTCTGTTCTGGAAACAGACGCTGCTCGGCGATGGCGCGCGCTAAGCCCCACCGGCGCGTTTCAGACCTCCATACATGACCTTCAGACACCTCGTCGCGGCGAGCGCGGTTTCGGCCGCGCTGCTTGCGACGCCTGTGATGGCCGAGACCCGCACGCCGGTTCGCACCGACCATCACGTCCACGTCCATTCGCCCGCGATCCTGGAAATCCTGCCCAGGTACTGCAACAGTCCGGGCCGGATCGGCCCTTGCGATCCGGCCTTCGTCGAACCGCTGACGGCCGACGATCTGCTGGCGGACATGGACGAGGCGGGCGTCCAGACGGCCTGGATGATGTCCACGGCCTATTTGGCTGAAAGCCCGATGATGGTTCCGCCGCTGCCGGACGCGGCGACCCGGGTTCACGACGCCAACGCCTTCACCGTGGCGACGGCGGCGGCGCATCCGGGACGACTGGTCGCCTTCGTCTCGATCAATCCGCTGACGCCGGACGCCCTGGCGGAGATCCGGGCCTGGAAAGGCGAACCCTACGCCAAGGGTTTGAAGCTCCACCTGACCAACTCCGGCGTAGATCTGCGCCATCCCGACCATGTCCGCCGCCTCGCGGCCGTCTTCGACGCCGCCTCGGACGCCGGCCTGACCATCATGATCCATATGCGCACCCGGGCGGAGGACTACGGCGCCCGCGACGTCCGCATCTTCGTCGAACAGGTCCTGCCCCACGCGCGCAATGTCCCCGTCGTCATCGCCCATGCCGGCGGCTGGGGCGGCCTGAACGCGAACACCTGGGACGCCATGGAGGCGTTTCGACGGATCGTGGATGAGCAGCCGACTCAGTTCCCCAACCTCTTCTTCGATCTGGCCCAGGTCTTTGATGCGGAGACGTCCCAGGACGACCGTGCGCGGCTGGTCGAAGTCATGAGAGGCATCGGCGTCGAGCGTTTCGTTCCCGGTTCCGACTGGCCCTTCTCAGGCCCGCTGGACGGCTATCTGAACGACGCGATGGCGCTGTTGCCCCTCTCGTCACAGGAAGCGGAAGCCCTGAGGCGACGACACATCGGGACCAGGTGATTGGTATGCACATTAGGGCAGTTTCGTCGGGCGCATCCGCGCACATCCCACAAGTGAAGAATCAAGCCCTCGTTTGAAGCTCTGACTGCCGCGCCTGTTCGAATTTCCGCTCCTGACTCAAGCCGGTCATTGGCGAAGTCCGCTATCGGGCAAGGCGTTGGTGCGGCACCGAATGCACGACTCAGTTGTCCTGCTTCCTTCTTGAGGCGTCGGGTTACTGATAAGGGCGCCGGCGATTGTTCCGTGAGACTGTTCTGCTTCGACCAGCCTAACCTGTGTCCCAGGCCGCCGAACAAAGGGTGAATTGTCGGCTTCGCCCTACTACCGACCGGTGATAGGCATCACCGTCTGATGTCTCGACTCGCCGCCACCCAGATTCCCAAACCGTCGGACGACGCCGCTTTCGAGCGGGCCTGCGTGATCCTCTGGCAAGGTCTGCTGAACGATCCGAACGTCCAGCGGTTCGGACGCAGGGGACAGGCGCAGCAAGGCGTCGATCTCCTGGGGCGCCGGGATCGCGATCCGTCCCAGCTGGTCGGCATCCAGTGCAAGCTTAAGGGCGACGGGAAACCTTTGACCGAGAAGGAGCTGCGGGCAGAGTTCGCCCTGGCCCTGACCTTCGCGCCCCCGCTGCGGGAGTATTTCGTGGTGACCACGGCGCCAGACAGCGCCCCGTTACAGGTCGTCGCCAACAGCCTGGCTCTCGAACAGCACACCTTGGGGCGGACGATCGAATGCCACGTCTGGGGCTGGAACACGCTCGAGGAGAAGATCGCCGACGACGCTGAGGCGCGCAAAGCCTTCGATCCGAGCTTCACGCCGTTCGGGGAGAAGCTGCTCGCGGAGACGACCCGGGCCGGCGCGGTGATGGACAGACTGGTGGATCATGCCGATGCGGGGTTCGACAGTCTCGAAGCCGGGATAGGGGAGATCCTTCGGCGGCTGCCTGTCGCGGGCAGCGTCAAAGACGAAAGCCGGTCGGACGGCGTCGAACAGGTTCTGGACGCCCAGATCGACGATCTGCGCGCCGTGCTCGACGGTGGGGATCCGACGGCGGCGCAGGCCGGGCTTGAGCGGCTTTGGGGGCGGGTGCAGGGGGCGTCGGGCCGGATCCGTTTTCGGGTGAAGGCCAATATCGGGGCCTGCCGCATGGCTCTGGGCGATGATGCGGGGGCGGCGGACCTGCTGGTCGCCGCCTATGCGCTTGCGCCGGCTGAGCCCAAGGCGGTGATCAACAAGGTGCTGGGTCTGTTGCTGCGCGAGGCGTGGGAGGAGGCTCGGGCGGTGGGTCAGGCCGCCCTGGACGGGGGCAACTGCGATCCTTTCCTGGCCTGCTACGTCATTCAGGCAGCCCGCTTCGACGAGACGGTGGTCGAGCCGCTTGGCCTGGTTCCCGCGTCGCTGCACGACGCCGTCGTGGTGCGCACGGCCGTCGTCGATTTCAGGCGATATCGCGACGATCTCGGCTGGCGTGATGCGGCGAAGGCGCTTGCCGCAGACCATCCCGACGACTTCTACGCCCGCCGCCTGGGCGCCGAGGCGGTGCTGGAGGCGGTGATCAACGACGCCGAGTTTCAGCGCCGGCGTCAGCTCGGCCCCGAGATGCGCGAGCCTGTCCGCGCCGCCACCGACACCCTGGCCGATCTGTGGCGGGAGGCCCGCGCCGGGGGGCTGCCGTTGCGCCCGGAACTTGCGGGGCTCTGCGCCAACTTGGTCGTCGGCCTGCACGCGCTGGACGATCAAGGTGCCGCAGTAGGGGCGGCCCGCGAGGGTATGGCGGCCTTCCCCGAGGAGGTGGAACTTGCACGCTACGCCGCCATCGTAGCCACGGACGCCGGCGCCGACGATTTCGTCGACGAACTGCTGCCTCTCCTGGAGCAGGAGCCGGCCGGCCGGCTCGTGGCCTTCCGTCACTACGCCAACCGACAGGACTGGCCGGCCGTCGAGCGTCTCCATGCCGAGGCCCTGGCGGCCGCGCCGCAGGAAGAGCGGGCGGTGATCGATGTGCTCGGGAGGGTCGCTGTCGTGCACAGGACAGGCGGCGACCGTGAACGGGCCCTGAGCGCGCTGTTGGACGGTGTTGATGAAGATCCCCGTGCCGCCGTCATCGTCGCCGGAGCGGCGACCGACCTGGGGTTCGGCGACCTCGCCGACGAGGCCTACGACGCGGCGCGTCGTCTGCTGACGCCGGACAGTCATATCGCGCGGCGCCTCATGGTCGCGCGACTGGCGCGCCGACGGGGCGACTGGAGCGCCGTGGCCGACGCCCTGGACGGGTGGGTCGACCTGGGGCGCGACAGCGAAGATCTCCGGGTGCTCGCCTTGGCCTATGCCAACGAGACGCCGGCGCGCCGGCGCGGCGTCGACTTCTTCAACCGGCTGCCCGGGTCCATCGCCGGCCTTCCGGGCTATAGCCAGGCGGCGGGCCTGTTCCATTATAACCGAGGCGCGCTGGGCAAGGCCGAGACGGCGTTGCGGCGCGCGGTCCGGGGCGGGAGTCTGCTCGCGGTCCTGGCCCTAGTGGAGACCCTGCGCCGCCGCAACAGATCGGCGGAAATCCCCGCCCTCGTCGCCGGTCTGAACTTAGGCGAGATGGAGGGAGACGCTCTCGACCGGATGCGGTTCGCCCAAATCCTCGCCGAGTTCGGGGACGCCGAGGCCGCGGCTCGTCTGGCCTATGTCGTGCTGCAGTCGGCGCGCGAGGAGGCTGACGTCGCCATGGGATATTTCGGTCTGTTCATCGAGGCGCGTACCGGCGTCATCCCGGCGGTCGAGGTCGTCGGCGATGACACCTGGTTCGCCGCCGAGTCGGACGACGGCTCCAGGGCCGAGTTCCTGATCGTCGCCGACGATCCCCGCCCGAGCGAAGGACGGGTCACGCGCGACCACCCGATGGTGCGCGCCGCTTACGGTCTGAAGCTCGGCGAGACCTTCGTGATCGACAAGGGGCCGGCCGGTCCCCGCACCTGGACCGTATCGGCGCTCAAGCACAAATACCTGCACGCCTTCCACGACATCACCGAGAATTTCGAGACGCGTTTCCCGGATGCGAAGGGGCTGTGGCGCTTCACGGCGCCCGAGGGCGACATCCAGTCCACCCTGGACATGATCAGACGCATGGGCGAGGCCGACCGGGAGCGGGCAGATCTCTATCTCGACAAGGGGCTGCCGCTGAACATGGTGGGCGCCGTCGTGACCGGGTCCGCCGTTAGTTTCGCCAACTATGTGCGCAGCCTCGGCGAAACCATTCGCACTACGGTTGGCGGGACTCACGAGCTCGAAACGGCGCAGGCGACGGCTCACCACCGGCGCAGCGGCGACCTGGTGCTGGACACCTACGCTGCGTGGACCGCCGCAACCATGGGGCTGCTCCCGTTACTTTCGCGAATGTTTGCCCGAACGCTGATCGCCCAGTCCTCAATCGACGAGCTGAAGACCCTGCGTAATCGCTTCGACGCCGAGGGCGAGAGTATGTCTGTCAGTTGGACGGACGGCCAGTTCTATCGCCAGATCGTCTCGGCCGAAGAGGGCCAGGCCCAGCGGGCGTACTTCGATGGACAGTTGGAGACAATCGATCGCTATTGCGTCGCGGCGCCCGTGGCGGCGCCCGACACCCTGACCCCTATCGAAGAACTCATCGTCAAGACCTTCGGCGCCCACGCCATGGATCCGGCCTATCTGGCGGCCGACTCCCTGCTGGTGTCGGAGGACCGCCACTATCGCGACGCCGTGCGACAGATGGTCGGCGTGGAGAGCGTCTGGCTCCAGCCCATTCTGATCCTCGCCCTGAACCAGGCGCTGTTGTCATTCGAGGATTATGCGCGACATCTAGTGCAATTGGCCTGGCGCCGGCATGGCCATGTCAGCATCGACGCCCTGGTCTTCTTCGAGGCGGCGCGGGCCGACGACAGCGCCGGCCTCGACGACCTCGTCCAGCTCTGTCGGTTCCTCGGCGGGCCGGATGCGGACATGCAGTCCCACCTCTCTGTCGCTGCAGCCCTGATCAACCGGATGTGGCTGACCCAGGAGCTGTCCACGCTGAAGCGGATGAAGGCGACCGGGATCGTGCTGGACGCGCTGCTGAAGGAACCGAAACATCTCTGGGCGGGGGTGATCGCCATTCTGCGTCTGGGCCTGGCCCCCATCGCAGCCGCCTATGTTCGGGCATGGGTGATCGGCCACTTCCTGCCTTGGGCGGAGGTCCAGGCGGAGGAGCAGGGGCTCCGGACGATCGAGGGCGCGGGCATTCGACAGACGCTTCGCTACGGGAGGCGTCGTTCAGGTCGACGCTCGACAAGGGGGGGTGAGGTGTCCCGACGTCGGCGACGAGGCAGAGTGAAAGAGGATCAGAGTTGACGATCATCCCTCGCTGATCGGGCGATAGGCGCCGCTTTCAAACGCAGGCTTTAGCCCTGCGCGGTATGTCATGTTTGGGGCTGGGTCGAAATGACCGTTCCTGGCGCATGATCGGAGTGCGTACTGCTGTAGCGCGAGCGTAGCGAACGTAAAGAACGTCGCCTACAGGAGAATTCGCAGAGGCCTCGGCTGGACGCGCGCTTGGTCAGGCACTCCCAGCATCCGAAGCGGACGCATTTCGCCAGCGCAGATGTTCCCAACCGAGGGCTGCTGCGATCTCCTTCCGCATCAGACGGTGGATCTCGGTGTTCGCTAACGTCACGAACCGGGGCCCGCATGCATACGCGGCGACTGCATATCCGCCGAAGAGCAGCTCGAGGCCGTGCTCGGAGAAAGTGAAAGCATTGAGATCCTTCCACTCGGCGGTGCCGCTATTTACCCACTCTCTATAGTCTGCCGGATCGCCTCCGCAGTCCCGGACCAGGTCATCACAAAGCCGAGGCCGAATTAGAGCTTGTATCGCGGGCAGAGCAAAGTCCTGGTCAGCGAAGATCGCGCTCAGGTCGGCAATCCGCGTGACCGGGTCTAGCGTGAAGACAAAAGTGCGGAAACCTACGTTTCCATGGGCCGCCCCCGCTCCATAGGTATGAGTGGCGTAGCTCATCGACAGCGTTTGCTCGATGATAACTGGCTGGCGGCAGTGCGACTCGAAGAGGTTAGTGCGAAGAAACCGCTTCTGGCCAAAAGTGTAATGTTCTGGGTTCTGGTCGAACTTCACTGACCGCATTTCTGCGGCCGCCTCGGCCATCTCTCCCCGGGTGATATTCGTAATGTCCTCGATATTAGGGATCTCGGAGGAGCTTAGCAGGAAGATATTGTAGTCGATGTCGTAGCCGGGAACCCCGTCCCAGCTCTCCTTGATAACCCGTTCGGTCCAACGCACCCCACTCTCCGCCTGGGTCTCCTGCTTTCGACCTCCAAGCGCATCAATCTGGTGATTGACCGACGCCAAGATCTGACGCTCCGGATCACCTTCCCACACCTTGACCATGTGGAGGTGCTTCACCGTCTCCGGATATTCCGGCAGGTCCGTCAGAAGCACGGGGATGAGGTAGATGTCCCGACTGAGCTTTTCTTCGGCCTGCTTAAGGGCGAGCCGCACCTCGCGCTGGGCGTAACCGCGGCGGTCGACGGAGTTGTCAGACATGAAGACAACGACGATCGCAGCCTTTCCAAGTGCCCGCCGGATTTCATCGTCCCAATTCTGGCCGGCCATGAGACGACGATGGTCCATCCAGACGTCCAACCCAGCGCGCTCGAGAGCGTCTGCATAGATGTTCACCGCGTCGCGATCAGGTGTCGCGTAGCTTACGAAGATTAGGGGTTGGGTGCTGTCCATGCGTCGATATTCGGCTCGGCCGGACCGCTTCGCAAGCACCGCGCCCTCATCGCAGCTTGTAAGCAGACCTCAGTATGTCGAGCTGAATGTTCGAAACTAGATGGTGCAGCAACGTCCGCTACTGGCGCTTCGCCGACACTGGCAATCAAAGGCCGGTCGATCTGCGCCGCGATCCCTGGCGCTACCACACAGTAACCCTTTCTTCCGGCGACAGATAAAGGGCCGCATTCGGCCCGACGTCGAAAGCAGCGTACCAGGCGTCGAGATTGCGAACGACGCCGTTGACCCGATACCGCGCCGGTGAGTGATAACTGGTTTCGACCTGACGGCGCAGGGCGTCTTCCGTTGTCAGGGTGCGCCAGAACTGCGCCCATCCCAGAAAGAAGCGCTGCTCGGCCGTGAAGCCGTCAAGGCGGGCGTTCATGTCCATGCCGGTCTGAACCGCGTGCAGCCGCAAGGCGTCGAGCGCCAGGTTCACGCCGACCAGATCGGCGAGGTTCTCGCCCAGAGATCGACGGCCGTCGAGGCGAAGGCCGGGCAGGGGCTCGTAGCCGTCGTACTGGGCGACCAGCCGCTCCGCCCTCGCCTCGAAGGCGTTGCGACTCTCCGGCGACCACCAGTCGCGCATATTGCCCTCGTCGTCGAAGTGCGAGCCCTGGTCGTCGAAGCCGTGACCCATCTCATGCCCAAGCACGGCGCCGATGGCGCCGAAGTTCACGGCCGCGTCCGCTGTCAGGCTGAAGGCGGGAGCCTGCAGGATGCCGGCGGGGAAGGTGACGGCGTTGAACTGTGGGCTGTAGCTTCCATCAACCGCCTGGGGCGCGAGATGCCAGGGCCAGGGATGATGAGGATCGTCCAGCAGCCGCCGGTCCTGCGCCGCCTTGGCCGCATTCAACCGGTGCAGGTTTCCGATCGCATCATCCGGCCGGATATCGACTTCCGCATAGTCCCTGAGCGTGTCCGGATAGCCGAGCTTGAGGCCCATCTTCTCAATCTTCGACAGGGCGACCGATCTGGTCGTGTCATCGAGCCAGTCGGCGTCGGCCAGACGGGTCGCGAAGGCGCGTTTGAGCAGGACGGCCATCCCCTCGATCCGGCTCCGGTGCGCCGCTGAAAAATGCTTGGCGACATACGCCTTGCCTATCAGGTCAGGGAGATTGCGGTTCACAAACCCGACGCCCCGCGCCTCTCGGCTCCTCTGCGCCTGCTGCTTGCCCAACCTGCGACCGTAGAACCCGAAGCTGGCCTCTTGAACCTCGGCGTTCAGGAGATAGGCGAGGTTCTGAATCCAGTGGAAGGCGAGATAGGCGCGCCAGTCTTCAACGGGAGTGTCGGCGAAGATCGCGGCGCTGGCCTGGACGGCGGTGTCGGTATTGAGGACGATCGTTTGGACGTCCGCGAAACCGGCAGCTTCGAAAAAGGCGTTCCAATCAAACCCGGGCGCATAGGCCGACAATTCGGCGCGGCTCATGAGATGGTAGTTCAGCCGGCGATCCCGAAGCTGCTCCGCATTCCACAATACGGCCGCGAGGCGGCTCTCAAGCGAGACGACCGCGTCAGCCTGGGCGACGTCGGCGTCGGCGACGCCCGCCAGTTCCAGCATCCGGACGATGTGATCCCTATAGACCATCCGAAGCGCGGGATAGTCGCCGGTCCCGTCCTCATAATAAGCCCTCGACGGCAGGCCGAGAATGCGGGGACCCAGGGTCTGCTGGTCCAGATGCAGGAGCGTGCGGCGGGTGTCTGTCTCGTCGGGAAAGACATAGGCGCCGACGATCGCGTGAGAGACCGGTCTGGCCATCCACCGGGCCACGCCGGCATGATCCGTGATCGCAAGGATCGCGTCGATGTCCCCCCGTATCGGCACCGTCCCCTGACGTTCGACAGCGTCTGTGTCCATGAAGCTGGCGTAAAGGGCGACGAGCTTCGGATCGGCGGCTCCGCCCCCTTGTCCGCTCTCGATGAGTGTGTTCGTCCAGGCCTCGGTACGCAGGTGCATGGCGTTGAGTTCGCCGTATTCGGGATAGCCGGGCGGACTGACCGTCGTGCGAAGCCACCCTTCATTGACGTAGTCAAAGAAGGCGTCTCCCGGAGCCACCGACTTGCTGAGGCTTGAGAGATCGACGCCCCACGCGCCAGGAGGCTCTTGTGCCAACGCAGGCTCGGGCAGAGCAAGCGCCAGCGGAACGGCCGCTGCTGTGAGAAGAAAGGTCCGTCGGTTCGGCGCGGAGCCACTGGCGCTCGCCGGAGAATGCATTGCAAAGAGGGACATGGACACTCCGATCGCACACAATAATGCGATTAGCACTATATGGGAGGCCGGCTGCAAATGAATAGTTTGAGAGGTTCGGGATCTTGGTCGTGCTGACGGAGCTCGAGGGGGCGATACTTTCGGAAATCCACCATCGTGGGGCAGGGACCGCCTTCAAGGTGCGCAAGGCCTTTCTGTCGTCCCCGTCCCTTGAGTGGAGCGGGAGTTCCGGCGCCGTCTACCCGGCCATCCGGAGGCTTACGACCGAAGGCTTGATCTATGCAGAGGCGCAGAATTCCGCGCGCAAGGGGAGCAATCTCGGTCTGACAGCCAGGGGCGTCGATGCACTGAACGGCTGGATTTGCGATCTGGATCGGGCGTCCGGATTAGGACTGGATCCGTTTCGCCTTCGCTCCGGGCTTTGGGATGAACTCCCGGTGGCGGTTCGCCTGAAACAGTTGGCGGGACTGCTCATCGTCCTCAAGACCGATATCGCCAACCTAGAAGCTTACGGCGCCGGCTTGGATCGCGTGGAAAAGCGGCGGGTCGATCTGTCTATTCTACAACAGAAGGCTCGCGCTGGCTGGGTAGAGGCAGAACTGTCCCGCGCACGAGGCGACGACCTGAAGATCGAGACCTAGCCGGCCCCAATCCTGAACGTCCGATGTCGGCGGCTAGTCAAATGTGTGCTGCTGGCGCTTCCCAGAAATTCACTGCCATGGCCGCTTCTGACCCAACGCGGCCCTTGGAACGTTCCGCTACCAAATCGCAAGTCATTTGGCTCAGAAGTTACCCGCCAACCTGCGTTGCCTGATGAAGCTGCGCTCTGCCGCCGAACTATGGGTCAGCCGGGCCCTGACGGCAGGATCATAACTTACAACTTATGACCCGCCGGGGCGCATGGGGCCATTTATGGCGTTCGACGTCTCACGTAGCGCTTCGCAAAAAATCGCCGATTTTTAACCAGTTGCATAGCGCTAACTTGGGGTTGAGATCGCGTATAGCCTAAGCTATGCAGCTAGAATGGATCGATCAGACGAAGACGAAAACCTTGAGATTGCGCGGCGCTGGTGCGCAGCCAAGGGCGACGACTGGCTAGTACTGGATGAGGCGGGCAGAGGAGGGACGGCCCCAGTATTTACCGTCTCCACCCCTAACGGTCCGCTAGCGCTAAAACTCTACGACCGGCTCTTCTCTCAAGGTGAACGAGGCGAGGAGAGTGAGCGAAGGCTCGGGCCTCAAGTTGCTCTTGGCTTGCACGACTGCCCATACATCGTTCGAGTGCACGAGGGCGGCCGCTTTGAAGACCGCCTATTTCTCTTGATGGACAAAGCGCCAGGCCAAGAGCTGGAGAAGCGGCTTAAGAACATTCCCCGTTCAGCTATTCGCACACTTGTAGACCAACTAGCGCGTGCCTGCCTTTATCTCCGAGAGCGTAACCTCTCTCATCGAGATATAAAATCAGCAAACATATTCGTCACGGACGACTTTAAAAAACTCACACTGTTGGATCTATCTGTTGTTAGAGACATAGAAGATCCCATTGGCCTTGGCACCGACGACGGGAAAACTTTACCTGTTGTAGCAACATCTAGATACTCGCCGCCAGAGTATCTATTTAGACTTCACCCTCCTAGCCCTGAACTGTGGCACGCTCTGGATGTATACCAGATTGGTGGAGTTTTGCATGATTTGATAATGCGCGAACCTATGTTTGAGGAGGAGTATCGCGTATCTAAGGACACGAACCGATATAGATTTGCGTGGATAGTTGCTACTCAAGAACCATTGGTTCAAGCTGTCGATGTCGATGCAAGCCTAATCATGCTTGCGAAACGGGCTCTTGATAAAGATTGGATGCGTAGGGGATCCCTAAGACTTGAAGACTTCCTCGACGACAGTGAGGTACGGTCTAGCCAAGGCCTTCAAGCTCTCGGCGCAAACTTCAGAGGCGCACCGTCCAACAGAAGCGCAGCCACTAGATGGATGGCGGGCCTATCAGAGGAAGTGGAACAGTCTGTTTCAGCCTCCCTGCGCTCGATTGGGATCACAGCGCGGCACACCTCCAAGGTCGGCGGTTCCGATCAGGAGCGCCTTGTTGAGTTCTTTTGGGATGTTTCAGAAGAGGCAGCAGGAGGAGGAATGTCTTCGCCCCACCTGTCAGCTAGACTTGCAAAGCTAGAAGAGGCTGGCAGGGCACTCGTAGGTGGCGAAATCACCCTCGCGTCAGACGTAATGAACCAAAGGCGAACCGCTTCAATGAGTATCCCCCCCGCTAAGGCGGATGAAGATGCAGCATCTTACGTCTCAGCTTTCATAAATGCAGCGCTAGGCCAACTGGCCGCAGAAATATTAGGGCAGTAACAATATGTCTCTATGGTGGGCAAAGAGAGAACAGCTGGATAAGCATCAAACCTCACTGATTGAGGATCTTGACCTCAAGGGCCGATATCTGGTCATGGGCCCACCCGGCTCTGGAAAGACCAATGTACTGCTTCGACGGGCGCAATTTGTACGTCTACAGCAGATGCCTAAAGTGATGGTGTTAACCTTTACTCGGGCACTCACTGAATTCGTGAGAACGGGGTGCTACGTTGAGGGGAAGGGTGAGATTTTTCCACCAAAACTAATCACCACATTCGATAGCTGGTTCAAGTCGCTTTACCGGGCCAATCAGCAATTGCCGCCAAACGATCCCGATCCCATGGAGCGACGTCGGAAAGTCGCATCTGGTGCGCTACAGCTGGCCGGTAGTGGCCGCGTACCTAAATACGACGTTCTATTTATCGACGAGGCACAAGATTTGCTCGCCGAGGAAATCGCCGCAATCGAGGCATACGCAGATAATCTGTTCTTCGTTGGCGATGACCGGCAAAAGCTTTACGATGGAGCCTCCGGCTTAGACGGGGTTCGCGCCCTAACGCCAGCGCCAGAGGAACATACGCTGCCGTTCCACTATCGCCTGGTTCGGAAAATCTGCTTGATGGCAGATCGTATTCAGGTGGCGACTGGCGGAAAAGCACTTGCGGATACGTCGCACTACGTAGGCCCAACCCCTGGCCGAATTGACGACCATGCACTTTCGCGGGCCGGACAGGTTCAGAAGGCAATCGACACACTCAAAGACCAGGTACGAGTTTACGGCGACATGATCGCTGGTGGAGATCGGCTAGGTGTGATTGTGCCTCGAAAGCGGGATCGCGAGACCATCCACAACGCACTTGAAGCGACCCCCGAACTGCGTGGTCGCAGCCAGATCGTACGAGCTCGGTCAGGCGATCAGGATGACGATCACGACACAGCGCTAGACCCGAACAAGCCAATCCTGATAGTGACTGCCCAAGGCTCCAAAGGCTTGGAGTTCCGCGCGGTCCAGTGGCTATTCTCTGACGACCTCGAAGGGCTGTATACCCCAGAGGTCTACTACACCGTGGTCACCCGGGCTAAGACCAGCCTAGATATATACTACGAACAGAGCATGGCGGAGCAGATCGCAAAAGCCTACGCTCCCGAGGACAAAGACATCTGGTGATGTTCGAGAGTGAACTTGCATTTGCGATAGTTGATGAAGCCGAGCTAAATGATTTAGCTTCGGGTAAAGCGCGACCATCAGGTCAGCGGTGGCCGTTAACATACAGCCGACCCCGGCTATCAAATGGATCGTTCGGCGTTCTATACGAAGAAGCACAGGATCCGCAGAGGCCTGTTAGGCCTTTAGCTATAATCGCCGATCCTAGCGCACACCGACGTCTGTATGTCCGCTTCTCCCAAGTTCGTTCCGATCTCTCACCACTCAGCGCATGGTGCCACGTCCTAAGCCCTGCCTCTTTTGAAATGCTGGATACACCCATTCGGCGTGCTGATCTCGGCCCCTTTGAAGCAGCGTGGGCGGGTCTCGCTATCGCTGAGGCGGCAATTCTGTCGGGACGCCCCCTAAGTCAAGTAAAGGTTGCAGCGTGCCTTGCTACTCGTAGCTTCGCCATTGGTCGTACTTTGGCGTTATGGCCCAACAGATCTCTACCCGACGTTCTTTCGGACTACGAAGAGTTGCAGCGCAACGTTCGTTTGGGCGGAAGCTCGGGGATGGAGCGGGTTCGAGCGTCGTTTGAACCCATTTGGCAAACGCTTGCAGCGTGCGCTTCACCCGACGCCTACTACCCGACGCGGTCGGACGCAATTTCTGCTGTGCTCGCACTAGTTAGAGCACGAGAGCATAACACCGATGAAACATCTTACCTTCGAGAAGTTCTGAGTGACTTTGCTGAGGCTAGAGTTCTTTCGGGGCTTGCTGAACTAGGCCCTGAGGGTCGCCTTCGGATATTCGATAAGCTTGTCCAAGCAACCCTATCCGCAAAGCCAGATAGCGATTACCGCACCGTTCTCAGCTTCCTGTCCGGGTACATCGCGACCGTAGCAGCAGGAGGCTCGGCAAGTCTCGGGCTGGCTGAAGACGTCTCCCAATCGCTGCCGGAGGTAGCTGGCTGGGCGTATGTTATCGGCGGTCTTGGCGAACGCGTCACATGGACGGGCGGATTTAATGGCCTTGGTCGACTGGTGTCGCGCGAACTCACCCGCCCCTTCAATGTCGCGGAACCTCCGGCCGTAGACTTCTCTGCGGAAGAGGCGTCAGCATTGGTCGACAAGCAGCTGTCGGACCCCCTGGTCCATCTCCAGGTAAAGCAAAGCCGTGTTGTGGCGGCGGCGCTCTATCCAGGTGTAAACCTACAGGTGCCCTTCGCAGAGCCAGCGTCTGACAATCGAAACAGCAGGGCTAGGGATGCGGTTAAGGGCAGCAATGATCCGATGAGCGTATTGGCTGACGCCCTTCTCCCGCTGCTGGTGAGTAGACTGCAGCCCACGTTAGACGCGACCAATAGGCCCCCGAGGCGGGGCACGAGGTATGGTCGAAAGGCGGCTCAGAGCGACCTTCTTACGGATAAGGACTAGGCAGCTTAGCTTGTAACAGCTATCGATAAACTGCTACACACGATATACACAAACGCGCCGATAGACTTTATCTAAGTATCTGTTTTCCTTAAATGAGTGGGGCCTCCCCTCGGCTCCACCAGGATAGCCGGCGCGTGATAAGCCTGCACAGCGAATAGCCTGATCATTGGCGACTATGCGCTCAGGCAGCAAGGTGCGCTGCTGGCGCATCTGAGACATCGCGTATGGTCATGTCCCACTGATCATGGGTTGGGCTCATATATTGTGGGACGGCTATTCCAACAAACGGCTTGGCGGAACATCTAAAGCCACGGCAATTCGCCCAAGCGCTCGCACACTCGGATTGCGAGTGCCTCTCTCGAGGTCGCTCAGATAGCCCCGCTTCATCTGGGCCCGAAAAGCCAACTCTTCTTGCGAGAGGCCAGCGTCTATCCTGAGACCACGTACGTTCTTGCCAAGTTGGGCGACCACGTCCATGCCCGGCAACAGACCGTCAGCACGACCGCTTAGCTGCCCCCTAAGCGTGTCATTTTGACCTTTCGTCTGGTGTCAGCAGAACGCGGGGGTCAACCGCAAGCGCGGACGCCAACCTACCTAATGCGCGAACCGACGGGTTCCTCTTTCCCTGCTCGAGATCGCTAAGGTAGCTTCGCTTCATCCCTGCACGAAATGCGACTTCCTCTTGCGTGAGATTCTCCGCGGTCCTTCTTCTGCGAATGTTTCGGCCCACAAGTGCGACGAGATCCATCCGAACAAATGATGGGATAGAGCCACTTTTAGCTGTCCCCCAATCGTGTCATTATGGCCTCTAGACGTGTCAACGAGGCTGCGTGTGGTGGATCGCTCGTCAACTGGTGCGCTGAAAGCTGAGGTTCCACACCTAGCCATATACTACCGTCGCTACGCCGACTGGTTGCGCGCTCACCTGCGCGTCCGCTTCGGCGCCGACCTTGCCGACGATCTGGTCCAAGAGGCTTATCTCCGTCTCGTCCCCTACCGGCCGGAGCAAATCCGCTCGCCTAAATCCCTTCTCCTCCGCATCGCCTCAAACCTCGCCCTCGACGGCCTCGCCCGCGAAGGCGTCCGGCGTCGCTATCAACAAACCGCAACCCCGCAGGTCGAGGCGCTCGACAGTCCGCACGAGACCCTGCTTCTAAAGCAGATCCTCCAGGCGATGCCGGAAAAGGATCGCGGGGTATTCCTGCTTTCTCGCTTTGGGGGTTTGACTCACGCGCAGATCGCGTCACGACTGGGGATTGCGGTCAAAACCGTCGAGTGGCGCATGGCGCGAGCCCTGAAACACTGCGACGTCCATCTGCGCCGCTGATCGGAGAGGGCCCGCGATGAGCGCGAGTCAGAAACCGGCCGCCCCGGCCGACCGCGAAGCGGCGGAGTGGTTCGCGCGCCTGGGCTCCACCTCCGTGCCCACCGAGACCATCCACGCCTTCTTCGCCTGGCGGGCGACGCCCGAGAACGCCGCCGCCTACAAACGGATCGAGGGCCATTGGGAGCGGATGGGCCGGCTGCGCGGCGATCCCGAGATCGAGGCGATGATGGCGGGGATCGGCAAGCCCGGGGCGGGGAGGGCGTCAGCCCGGACGCCGTTCGGACGGCCGGTCTTCGGTGCCGTCCTGGCTGTTCTGGTGGCGGGCGCGGGGATCGGCGTCTGGTGGGCGCTCATCCGGCCGCCGGTCTATGCGACGGCGGTGGGCGAGCAGCGCACGGTCCAGCTGGCCGACGGCTCCGCCATCCGTCTGGACACCGACAGCCGCGTCCGGGTCCGCCTGTCTGACGGCGCGCGGCGCATCGACCTGTTGCAAGGCCAGGCGCTGTTCGAAGTGGCGCATGACGCCGCCCGGCCCTTCGTGGTGTCGGCGGACGCCACCACGGTGACGGCCCTGGGCACGGTGTTCGACGTGCGGCGCGCCGGGGCCGATGTCCGGGTGGTGCTGGTTCAGGGCCGGGTGCGGGTGGACGATCCGCGCGGCGGTCAAACCATCCTTGCGCCCAGCCAGGCCGCGACCGTCACGCCGCGGGGCGCCCAGGCCCGTTCCGTCGACGCCGCCGCGGCGACCAGCTGGGCCGAGGGCCGGCTGGTCTTTTCCGGCGCCCCGCTGGGGGAGGCCGTAGCCGAGGTGAACCGCTATCTGACCGACAAGGTGATCCTGGACGCGCCGGACGTTTCGGGCACGCCGATCAGCGGCGCCTTTCGGGTCGGCGACCGGGGCGCCTTCGTTTCCGCCGCCTCCGAGGTCTTCGCGCTGGACGCCCAGCCGCAGCCGGGGGGCGCCGTCAAACTCGTCCCGCGTCGGACGAAAAATTCCTGACGCCCGCCAGGGGGGCGCGGGGTCTGAGCCGTCCTTGGTCCGACGCACCATCGCGTCGTCGGGGAAGTCATCATGAATCCGCATCGCTGTCTTGGCCTGGGAGCCGCCGTCGCCGCCGTTGTCGCGCTTACGCCGCCCGTCGCCGCCGCCCAGGAGGCGCGGGCCTTCGCCATCGCCGCAGGTCCGCTTGAGGCGGCCCTGGCGGCGTTCGCCCGCCAGTCGGATCACCAGATCCTGTTCGCCACCGACCTCGTCGCGGGTCTGACGACGGCGGGCGTCTCGGGGCGGATGACCACGGCGGCGGCGCTGGATCGGCTGCTCGCCGGGTCCGGCCTGACCTGGACGCAGACCCAGCCGGGCGTGATCGTCCTGCGCCGGGCGGCGACCCGAGCCGAGGCGCCGGACGCGCCGGCCGCCGTCGAGGACGTCGTCGTCACCGGCAGCCTGCTGCGCCAGTCGGGCGAACTGGCCTCGCCGGTCCATGTGCTCGACCGCCGGGCGCTGGACCGCAACGGGCGGGCGACCGTGGCGGAGGTCATCGCCGAACTGCCGCAGAACTATGCGGGATCGGCGACCCCGGCCTCCCTGCTCGGCGGGGTGGACAACGCCGGCTCCAACGCCGGCGTGGCCTCTGGGGTCAATCTGCGCGGCCTCGGCCCGGACGCGACCCTGGTGCTGGTCAATGGCCGGCGCATGGCGGGAAGCGGCTATCGCGGGGATTTCGCGGACCTGTCGGCCCTGCCGTCGGCGGCCGTCGAGCGGGTGGACGTCCTGCTGGACGGCGCCTCGGCCCTCTACGGCTCCGACGCCGTAGCGGGCGTGGTCAATGTCATCCTGCGGCGCAACGTCGAGGGCCAGGAGACGCGGCTGCGGGCCTCGGCCGCCAAGGGCGGCGGAGAGGATTTGACCGCGTCTCATCTGATCGGCCGCACCTGGTCGAGCGGCTCGGCGCTGCTGTCCTACGAATATCAGCATGTCCAGCCGCTCAGTTCTTTGGACCGGCCCTATTCGCGGGATGGCGACCTGCGGCCCTTCGGCGGCACGGACTGGCGCTCGATCTTCGCCGCCCCGGCCAATATCGTCGGCTATGACGCCGCCCTGGGCGCCTATGTGCCCACCTATGGACTGCGGCCGAACGCCAACGGCCGCGTCGAGACCCCCGCGGATTTCTCGGCGGGGGCGCCCAATCTGGACGGCGTTTCCCAGGGCGTCGACCTGGCACCGGGCCAGACGCGCCACGGCGTCTATGGCCGGCTGGTCCAGGATTTCGGGGATCGGCTGTCGCTGTCGGCGGACATCCGTTTCAGCACACGGCGGTTCGACTTCGCCACGACGCCGGCGGCGACGATCTTCGAGGTGACGTCGGCCAATCCCTATTTCGTCTCGCCGAACGGTCAGTCGAGCCACACCCTGGCCTATTCCTTCTACGACGACCTGGGCGCCAGCCCCTATACGGGCGACTCTCGCAGTCTGGGCGCAACCGTCGGCCTCGACTATGAGATCGGCGGCGGCTGGTCGGCCCAGGCCTATGTCGCCCTGGCCGAGGAGCGGGGCGCCACCCACTATCCGCGCCAGCTCAATACGCGGCGGCTCGATGAGGCGCTCGGCAATATCCCGGACGATCCCGACACGGCCTATTCCCCCGCCCGGGACGGCTATTTCAACCCGTTCGCCGCCGGCGGGGTCAACGCCCCCGAGGTCCTCGACTTCATCGCCTCCGGATTTGTCGACAACCTCGACCGGGGCCGGGCGACCTCCGCCAATCTTCTGCTCGAAGGGCCGTTGCTGACCCTGCCGGGCGGCCAGGCCCGTCTGGCCTTGGGCGTCCAGGCGCGTCGGGAGAGCTTCGCGACCCGGACCCGGAGCTTCACCTCCACCGCTGTCCCGCGCGACCGCATCGTTCCCGAACAGGCGCGCGACGTCGTCGCCGTCTTCGGCGAGGCGCGCCTGCCGCTGGTGGGCGACGCCAATGCCCGTCCCGGCCTGCAGCGGCTGGAGGTCTCGATCGCGGGGCGGCTGGAAGAGTACAGCGACTTCGGATCGACGACGAACCCGAAGGTTGGCCTGATCTATGCGCCGACGGCCGATCTGAGCCTGCGCGCCAGCTACGGGACCTCCTTCCGGGCGCCGGCCCTGCCGCAGATCTTCGACGACTCCATCGCCGGCGCGACCCTGGCTCCGACCGCCAGCGGCGCAAGGTTGCTGGCCATCTATCTGACCGGGGGCAATCGCGACCTCAAGCCGGAAACCGCCACCACCTTCACGGCGGGGTTCACCTACCGGCGCGACGGCGGGCTGAGGGTAAGCGCCAGCTATTTCGACACGGAATTTTCCGACCGGATCGCTCAGCCGGTCCGCGAGGGTCTGTCGCGGGTCCTGACCGATCCGTCGCTGGCCCCCTTCGTCACGGCGGTGGATCCGGCCAACAACCCCGCCGACCGCGCTCGCATCCAGGCCTATATCACCACGCCGGGCTTCGCCCTCGGCGGGCTGTTCCCGGCCGAGGCCTATCGCCTGATCCTGGACGCCCGATGGGTGAACGCCGCCTCCGTCCAGGTCCGGGGTTTCGATGCGGAGGCGGCCTATCCCTGGTCCTGGGGCGACCACAGTTTCCGGCTGACCGCCTCGGGCTCCTATATGCTCGACTATCTCAACCAGACCACGCCGACGGCGGCCCGCGAGAACCTGGTGGGGATCGCCGGGTCTCCGACCGATCTGCGCGGCCGGATCGATCTCGATTGGTCCCGGGGCGACCTCGGCGCGGGGCTGACGCTGAACCATGTCGCGGACTATCGCGACGCCGCAGGTCGCCGCATCGCCGCCTGGAACACCCTCGACGCGCGGCTGACCTGGACCCCAAGCCGATGGGCCGAGGGCCTGTCGGCGGTGCTCAGCGTCCGCAATCTCCTGAACGAAGATCCGCCCTTCTACGACGTCTCGACCGGTTTCGGCTACGATCCGGCCCAGGCGGACGTCTTCGGGCGCGTTGTCGCCCTGCAGCTGATCAAGCGCTGGTAAGGCGCCATGTCGCTCAACCTGTTGCGCGGCCTGCTGGCCGCCGCCTGCGTGCTGTGGGCGGCGCCGCTGGCTGCCGCGCCCCGGCCCTTCAACGTCCAGGACCTGGTCCGGATGGAGTCGCTCGGCCGGGTTGCCGTGTCCCCGGACGGGCGGACCCTCGCCTTCGAGACCTTTGGTCCATGGGAGACGGCGACGCGGTTCGACCTCGGCGCCCGCGCCCACTGGACCACAGGCCGGGTCCGGCTGGTCGATCGGAACGGCGACCCCGTCCGCGCGCTTCCGGCCACTGTACCAGCGGGGCAGGTGCTCGGCGACTGGTCGCCGAGCGGGCGCTATCTGTCGCTGTTCGTCTTCCGCGCCGGGCGATGGGAGGCCGGCGTCTACGACACGGCCGACGCCGCCGTCCGCTGGACCGGCCTCAGCCCCGAACTGTCCTTCGAAGGCGCGCGGCCGACCTGGACCGCCGACGACCGTCTGCTGCTCCCGATCCGGCCCGAGCGCCCTTCGGCCTGGTCCCTCCGCCACGACGCCTTCGCTCGCGAGGACACGCTCGCCCGCTGGTCGGCGCGGGATGCGGGCGGGGCTTCCGCGATGGGGCTGGAGACCCGCGACGGGATCGCCGTCCCCGACGCGCCGAGGCCCCGGGTCGAGGTGCGCCGGGTCGATCCGGCGACCGGAACCTCCGAGGTCGTAGCGGCCGGGCCCATCGACGACTTCGCCCCGTCGCCGTCGGGCCGTTATCTGGCGCTCGTCGAACGGGGCGAGGGCGTGGCCGCCGATGACCCGCTGGTGCAGCTCGCCCCGACCTGGCGCAGTCGGCTGCGGCTGGTCGATCTGCGCGCCGGCGCCGACTGGCGCGTTTGGGCGGACCAGGACGTCGCGGTCAATCTGTTGGACTGGGCCCCAGGATCCGACCGGTTGCTGGTGTGGGCCCGTCCCGATGCAGGGGCGTGGCGGGACGGCGATCTTTGGGTCGTCGACGCCACAGCCCGTGCGGCCGCGCCGCAACTGCGCGGGCGTCTGGATCCCCTCGGACCGACCGCGTTCGACCTGATGACGGCGATCCGCGCGACCTGGATGGGCGAGATCCCGGTCGTCTTCGCGGCGCGCCCGGGGCAGGCGCGACGGGACTGGCAGGCTGTCGGTCCCGACGAACTTGAAACCCTGAGCGCCAAGGTTCCCAATCCCACCCCGAGCCTGGCGGCCGTGTCTGCGCAAGGCCTCATGATGGTCGCCGACGGCGGGGTCTGGCGGCTGAGACCCGGGGAGGGGGGACGGCGGCTGACGCCGGATGACCTGGTCTTCGAGCGGCGCGAGGCGCGCGACCCCTATGCGCCGCAGCGCCAGCAGCTGAACGCCTATCCCGACCGCGACTGGGCGCCGGTGTTTGACCCGTCGGGCGGCGCCTGGATCGTCCTGGCCGACGGCGCGCGACGCCGGTTGACCGGACAGGGCGGTACGGCGGTCTGGTCGGCTGGGACGCCGGACTGGGGCGTGGTGACGCGTCGGCGGGACGGGGTGACGCGGTTGAGTCTCGAGGACACGCACGATGCGCTTATCCTCGCCACCGCCAACGCCGATCTGGCGCGGGTCGCCTTTCCCCGGATAGTGGACGTGCCCCATGCCGACCGGCTGGGCCGCCCGGCCTCCAGCCGTCTCTTCCTCCCGACCGATCGACCGGTCGCGCAAATCCGCGGAGTGGTCGTGATGACCTATCCGGACAGCGGCGCCACGAGCGCGCTCTATGAGCCCGGCGTTCTGTTCCAGGGCCTCAACCCCCTGCTGCCGCCCGGCGCCGGCTACGCCGTCCTCTGGGCGGCCATGCCCGATGCGCCGCCGCTGGAGCGGGCCGAGGCCTATGCGCGCAATATCGATATCGCCCTGGATGCGGCCGGCGCCGCAGTCCCGGGCCTGCCCGTCGATCGGACCGCGGTCGTCGGCCACAGCTACGGCGGCTACGCGGCCCTGATGGTCGCCTCTGCGACGCGTCGGCATCGCGCCTATGTGTCCTGGGCGGGGCCGACCGAGCCCGCCGTCTTGTGGGGCGAGTTCCAGGGGACGGAGCGGGGGGCGCTGAGCGACAATCTGTTCCTGCTCTACCGCGCCGGTTGGGCGGAGACGCGCCAGGGCGGGTTCGGCGCACCGCCGTGGCGGGCGCCGGAGGCCTATCGCGCCGCCAGCCCCTTCTACCGGGCCGATCGCATCGCCGATCCCGTCCTGCTGATCACCTCGGACCGCGACGTCGTGCCGATGTCGGCGGCGGAGATGATGTTCTCCGCCCTCCACCGGCAGGGCAAGCCGGCGCGCCTGGTCACCTATTGGGGGGAGGGGCACTGGGCCTTCAGCCCGGCCAATCTGATCGATCTCAACCGGGAGATCGACGCCTGGCTCGACCAGGCCTTCAGGACGCCGCCCGAAGATCCTCGATCCGCCTCGTCCAGGTCCGCCACCAGCTCTCCATCGTCGCCGCGATCATGATCTCACGATAACCGCCGCGCCAGATCAGCTGTTCAGTCGTCAGGGCCTGTTCGACTTGGCGGCGGTCGAGCAGGCCCTGGCCGCAGAGAGCGCCGTCCAGGAGCCAGGGGCGAAGCACGGGCAGGCTGCGGGCGATCATTCGGCCGTAATAGGCGGTCAGATCGCCCTTGGAGCGGCGGACGGCGATCTCCGGAGTGAGACGATCGGCGAAGGCGCGTCGCGCGAGGCCGCGGTCGCGCCCGAGCGTCAGACGGTCGGTGGGGATGGAAAGGCAGGCCTCCACGACCGGCTGGGCCAGAAGCGGATGGCGTAGGTCCACGACGGCCGTCTGGCGCGAGGCGGCGCTGAAGCCCGGCCCGTCGATGAGCCCCTCGATCTGGAACCGGCGGGCAGGTCCAAGTCGCGGACTGTCCGTCAGCCACGGATGGAGCGGGGCCGGCGACGCGAGCGGCGTGAGCCAGCCGGGCGGCCCGGACGCCGCAGACGGGGCCGGTCCGCGCCCGTCGCGAGACAGGATCGACCAGACCGATCGGCCCTCCCAGCGCGCGGCCGCCACGAGGGTGGGCGACAAGACGGCCGCGAGCCCGCGCCGCCGCCGAAGGTCGTCGAACACCGCCGCGCCGAAGGCCTGGAGGAAGACCGCGTCGCCCCCCTTTCCGGTGAGCAGAACCCTGGCGCCGCGCGCCTGCAAATGGGCGGCGGCGACGGCGTCGTTGAGCGGGTCCATGGCGTTGAAGCCCGGTCGCGCGTCGGGCGACAGCGTCTCGAGATCGGTGGTCGCCAACGCCGCGTCCGGCCGGGGCAGGGGGTCGAGGGCGACGTTCAGGATCCGGGCCAACCCCTCAGCGAAGACGCGCTCGTCGGCTTCGGGGTCGGCGCCATAGGTGTGCAGCCAGGCGCGGACCGGTCGGCCGGCCGCCTTTACGCTGCTGGCGACGATGCTGGAATCGAGCCCGCCGGACGCCTCGACCGCGACAGGCCGTTCGTCGGTCGAGAGGGCGGCGACGGCCTGGTCCACGCGCTGGCGAAGCCGGTCGCCGGCGGCCGCGAGGCTCAGGCCGCGCGCCTGATCAAGGAAGTCCGCTGGTCGCCACAGCGGACGCGCGGCGAAACGGGGTTCAAGAGCGAGAACGGACCCCGGGGCGAGGCTGGTCAGACCGGTCAGAAGACTGAGGTCCCAGGCCCGCGAGGGCGCGTGAAGCACCACGTGCGCGGCCATCGGATCGATGGCCAGGGTGGGCCGGGTCGCCTCGAGCATCCAGGGGGTCGCGACGGAGGCGATCGTCACGGCGCCGGACCCCTGCCACATCAGACCGTCCACGGCGCCAGAGGGGTCGCGCACCACGGCGATCGGGCGTCCCGCCGCGTCGCAATGCACGGCCAGATAGCGGCCCCAGAGGCGATCGACCAGATCCTCCGACGTTCGGGGTGGCGCGCCGGACAGGCGTTCAGGATGGGCGAAGGCGTCCCCGATGAGGATCCAGCTCCCCAGGCGAGCGACGGCGGGCGCCGCTTCGGAATCGGCCGCGAGCCACAGGGCGTCGGTCAGGGCGGACAGCACCCAGCCGTTCCGGGCCGCGCCGCGACGGAAGCGTCGCAGCGTGTCGGCGGCCTCCGTCGTCGCGGCCCGGCCTGCGATGAGGGCGAAGCGCATCATCAGACGACCAGGATCGGCGTGTAGCGGGCCACCTTGTGCAGGTCGTCGCCGACGACGACGGGACCGATCTGGACCCAGCAATGGGCGGCGAAGGGCCAGGTCCGGACGCCGAACACCCAGTCGGCCGCCAGGCCGCGTTCGGCCAGAAAATGGAGGAGCATGAAACTGCGGTGCAGGCAGACCTCCTGGCGGGGTATCCAAGGCAGGCCGGATCGAAACGCCGAGACGCACCGCGCGATCTCGGCGCGCGACGCGGCCCCAGAGGCGGTCCTCGAGCGGGTCAGGCCTAACCGCCGTTTCAGTCGGCGGATCTCTTCGACGAGGCAGAGAAGGGAACGGCCGTGATAACGTCGGCTGCTGCGCAGGCCGCTGAAGACAAAGCCCAGGCCGCCGCCGTCCGGCGCCTCGAAGGGCGAGACGCAACCCTGGGGCGGAGGCGCAAAGGGACGCGGGGTGTCACCCGGACGCTCTTGCGCCAGTCCGGCGTCCCGCAGATGCGCGAAGACGTCGGGCTCGAGGATCGTCAGCCGCCCTTCTGTTTCGTCCTGAACGACCGATGCTGCGCCGACAAGGCACAGATAGGCGTCGTTGCGCACGTCGAGGGTGACGATGTCGTCGCCGAGCCAGGCGAAATGCACGTCGGATGAAAGGTAAGCCTTCATGACGAAGCGGCGGTGTGGGCGGCCGGCCTTGGAGGCCGACCGTCCTTCCCGTCAGCCGACCGCGCGGGACGGCTGCAGGGTGGCTTCGATGAAGTCGCCCGGCATGCCCTGCGTCAGTTGACGCGCAGCGCCCAGGGGCACGATTTGAATGGAAGTCATGGTCTCATCTCCTTTCATCGCCAGGATGGCCGATGAAGGAGACGCCGCCGCACGCCGGGCGTGAAGCTATATCTGAGATATATTCAAGGCCGCGCCTCGCGTGCGGCGGCCGGCCCGACACGGCGCTCCTCGGTTGGCCGTCTTTCCGTTTCGATGGCCCGCTTCGCGAGCGGCCATGGCTCGGCAAGTCCGGGACCGACCAGAAGGATCGCCAGCGCATCCGGGCGGGTTTTCGTCGCCGCATCCGCCAGGGGTCTGAGTGAGACCTGCATCACTGTCGGGGGCGGCTATATAGGCCGTATATCTATCGCCCTGGCCTGGGCCGCCGCGCAGACAGGTCGCGTTCGCCCGCTTCGAGCCAGCGGCGTGTCTCCGCGTCCCGCTCGTCGGCGTCGCGTTTGAGGCGCGCGAACATGCCTTCGACGGCCGCGATCAGGGTGCGGGCGTCCTGATCGAGGATGCGATCGCCCATCGCCGCGTCATAGTCCTTCAGGCCGATCATCAGGATGGTCATCAGCTTGGTCTCAGCCGTCCGCCGGGCGAAGGCCGGCGATCCGATCATTAGGGCGCCCAGCAGGGCGAAGGGGTCGCTCTGCGTCACCGTGCAGAAGCGATGGATGTATTCGAGATTGGGTCTGTTTCGGCCAGCCTCAAAATGCTGGTAGGTGCGCACCCCCATGTTCATGCGGGCGGCCACGTCGCGGGCGCTCAAACCCTTCAGGCGGCGGATGGCCTTGATCGCCTGAGAGAGAAGGCGTCCGTCGCGCAGCGGGTCCGGAGCGGTCTTGGGCATGCGGCGGATCCTCGACGGAAACGAGCGAAGCGGCTCGAGGGACGTGATCAACGCTCAGTTGTGAGCTTATAGCAAAGTTTGCAACGCTTACGGAACGGGCGGCCGAGGCGACGAACAAAACCTGCGCGACGGCCGAAGAAGACAGAGCGAGACGGCGTTGGGGGCTCGAAGAGGTTTGGCCCTGACCTTCCGTGTGCCGATAATCCGCCTCTCAGACGCTCACGAGCCCCTCATGACGCGGAATCGCGATCCGTTTAAGACGGCGCTGGCCAGTCTACGACGCCGTCTGATGGAAGGCGCCTATGGCCCCGGCGCGCCGATCGTCATCCTCGAAGAGGCGCGCCGGTTGCGCCTGTCCACCACGCCTGTGCGCGAGGCGCTCGCCTGGTTGAGCGGCGCCGGGCTGGTCGAACATTCGACGACAGGCGGATACCGGGCCCCCGGCCTCGACGCCGGCGCAGTGCGCAACGCGTACGGGTTCCGCAACGCCTGCCTGCTGATGAGCCTGGAGCGCGCCGGCCGGACCCCCGTCGGCGACATTTCGGGGGCCGATCCGCAGGCGATGTTCGCCTGGATCGTGGGGCGCTGCGGCGACGCGGCCCTGTCGCGCGCCTTCGAAACGGTGGACCTCTATCTCGGCCGCCTCGTCAGGGCGGAGCGCCAGATCCTCGATCATCCCGCCGCCGCCCTTGCCGACATCCGCGCAGCCCTGATTGAGGGCCGACGTCGGGACGCGGCCGCCGGCATCTCGGCCTACCACCGCGAGCGGATCGCCGCAGCGGCGGCCCTGGTGTTCGAGACAGGGCGCTCGTCGCACCGTGTCGATCCGGATTGACGATCATCGTCCGGATCAGACGGGCCAGGCGAGGGTGCGGCCCGCCGGCCGGCGACAGGGGCGGCTCCAAGACGGCATCGCCGGCTTCACCCCGGAGGCGCGTCGGATCGCGGCGCCAACCGATCCTTGCCGGGCAAGCGCAGTCTGGCCGTTGCGTCGAGACGATGGTGAAGCTCGGCCTCCAAATCCTGAAAGGTCGCGGTGAAGGCGCGGATGAGATCGCGAGGGTCGAGCGTCAGCATTCGATCGCCCGATCGGCGTTCGAACTCTCCGAGGGCCTGAAGGAAAATGAGCATCAGCTTGGAGTCCGCCGTACGGCGCGCCAGTTCGGTCGAGCCGAACGCCGGACTGACTATCAGCGCATAGGGGTCGGCGTCGACGACGGCGGAGAACCGATGAATGTGGTCCAGGTTGACGCGTCCCGCGCCGGCCTCGAAATACTCATAGGTGCGAAGCGGAAGATCCATGGCCGTCGCTGTCTGGCGCGCCGTCAGCCGCCGCGCCCGACGCACCGATCGGGCGGCACGGCCGATCAGGCGGGCGTCTGTGTGGGTTTCAGGCGGGGTGTTCAGCATGCGGATCGATCCCTCCAAACCGAGACTGTCGCCAGATGCGTGGAGATGCAACGCCAGCGGGCGGCGTTGACGGGGCGCCCGTCGTCATCGCCGCTGCGAGGTCGTCCTACAGGTCTGCCTTGGATCGGCGTCCCGTCCGCGTCTGACGGGAGCGTTTCAGCATCGTCGGACCGCTGCGAACAAAGGTCAGGCCGGCGGCGCGACAAGCCCCAGGGTGCACGAGCAACGCCGGTCGTGAAAGGCGTCGAGGTGCTCAAGCAGGCGGTCGATCCGGCCAGCGACGACGGCGTCGACCATGGTCTTCACGGTCGTCGTCTCGTCGTCTGCCAACGCCCGCTCGGCCGCGAGCACGGGGCGCAACCGGTTGCGCAATCGCTGATGCGCCGCGCCAAGCGCAGCGTTGGAGGACTGGGCGATGATCGCCTCGAAAAGCGCTTGCGGACCCTCGTGCGGATCCACGGCGAGGACAGCCTTGCGAAGGAGAGCCAGCCCGCGCGGGTGGAGCGTCAGGGCGGCGTGCACATAGGCGTGCTGGAGCTCGAACAGGTCGATGATCTCGGCGGCGGTGAGCGCGGGATAGAAGTAGCCCCGTCCCCGTCGCCGCTCGATAAGGCCCTGGCCGGCCAGGCAGGCGAGGGCTTCACGGACCGGCGTGGCGCTCAACCCCACCTCCGCCGCCAGTTCCGTCACCACGATGGGCTCGCCCGGAACAAACCGGCCCGCCTCTGCGAACCGCTTCATCGCGCCCAAAGCCGTTCCGTAAGGATCTCTCGGTTGGACAGTCTGCATAACGCCCTCCAATGAACAGTGGGCGGACCGGGAAACGGGAACAGCCGGCCCATTTACCCTAAACACTGCAAATATCTTTCTTGCAATGCAAGATTATATTTACACCGCCACCAGGTTGCGGGCCGACCGCAAGTTTGTTGCGGGCTTTCATCTTCGAAGTCTAAAGCGTGACTGGCAGGGGAGGCCGTTTTTACTGTCGTTGATGCAACGGGCTCGAAGTCCGAGCCCGCTCGCCATCGGCGCGAAGGCGGCGGAACGCCCCATCCCGCGGACCGCGTCCGGTCATCTCCGCGCGATGTCAGGCGTAGTCGGTCGTGAAGGCTGCGGAAGCGGCGTCAGTCCGACGATCTCTTTCTGCGCCAGGTGAAGACCCCCAGGCCGCCGAACAGCACGCCGAGGATCGCCCAAACGATCCAGGCGTCGCCCTGCGCGAAGTTGATCACCCCAAGCGCCAGGAAGACCACCCCCAAAACCGGAAACGCGCCCTTTTCAACCTTGTCCATCGTCACGCCCGTGCATTGTCGAAGGCCGGATCCTTGCCATTCGCGCGGCGGCAACACAACGATCGCAACAGGTCCGGCGCCAGGCGCGATGCATTCGAAGGCGGCCAGGGGAGCGCCGTCGGGCGTGACGAAGGCGAGCCATCGAAGCGTAGGCTCGCTTTGGAAACAGAGATGGCCGGGCCTGGTCGCGTCTTGATCGTCCAGTGCGGAGACCTCCAGAGCGTCACCCTTCGAACCCTTGTCGATGACGACGAAGCCGCACGCATAGCCGTAGCGTTGCGGCGTCGTCAGACCGTAGCGGGACGAGTGGGCGACCTGGCCGCCATCTTCGCTGTCGACCAGATCGCCCGCCTCGGTTCCAGCACGAACCGCGACGGGGTCTGTTATCGCTTTCGGCGGTTTCGTCAGCCGGGATTTGCGTGTCGGCGGCCGCCTCCATCGCCTCAGCCTTGCGTTCAAGGTCGCAAGCCATCTCGTCCAGTAGCGATAAGGTTCGCAGGCAGTTGATCGCGCGTGACAGCGCGCGATAGCGACGGGCTTCGTTCCTCAGGGTGCGGGCGACGAACGACATGGCCCGGTAACCGCTCGCTCCCGATCCGGTTCGAGCGCTGCCGCAAACATTTGCGAGACTTCGGCGCGGGCCGTCCCTCAAGCCGCCCGGGCCGTCTTGACAGCCTGTGGCGTGAGGCTCGCCGTCCGCCCTGTCTTTGCCGACGTTCGAGCTCCTATGGCTTAAGGTTCGTCGCCGACCGGCTTGCTCTCGCGCCTGGCCCCGCGCTTGGACCTTCCGCTTGGCGCTTGGACCGGACCGACTTCCCTGTCGCCAAGGTTGTGCGCTAGGATTCGCGCGCCCGGTGCGGCTCACGCGTATGTCCAGGCTTCGGCTAAAGGCGTGAGCGCATGCGACGCTCATATGTTCTCAACGCCCGGCGCACGTTCGCGCCAAGCCCACGCTCCAGTTCCGTCGGCGTGTTCGACGTCGCTTGGCGCTTCGCGGGCGGCGGGAACGCGCAGGGCGCTGCGCGCTTCGCCCGGACGGCGGGAGACGTCCGGATCTCAAGACGGCTGACCGACCCTGCGGTCCGACGCTGATCCTAAGCTCGAAGGATGACGCGGCGATCCTGCCGGAAGACCGCATCCCGGGGTCGACGGTCAGCCCGCAATCCGGCTCTGAACCCCAGAGGGGCGGCGCAAAAGGATCGACCCTCCTGGCGGATCCCGTCCAAACGGGGCCGGGAAGGTGCGAGCTGGCGTCAGGCGAACGTCTGGGTGATCAATTGATGGGTCAGGTCCAGGTGGACTTCCAGGGCGGCGATGGCCTCAGTCCGGGCGCGCTCCGCCGCAGAACGATCGCCGGCCGTCAGATGGGCGGCGAATTCGGTGATCTTCGCCGTCATAAGCTGTTCGGCACCCATTGCGCGTCGCTCCAGCATCCTGTCGTCCATTCCCCGTCCCCCTTACGGTATGCGGCCCAGCCTTTGATGTCCTCGCCCAGCCGGGCCGCGTGACGCAGTTCGGGCATGAGCCGCGACCATTATGGCTTAGCTGAAGTTCGCCCTCGCTGTCATCTGATCCTGGGCACGCCGGCCATGAGTCGGCCTGTGATCCAGGCCAACAGGGTCAGGACGATAGGCGCGACGGTTTTCCGGTCCAACAAATCTTATTCCCCCTTCGAACAGCCTGGCCCCTGCGTTGTCTCCGCTCAAACCCCACGCTCGATCCAGGCCCTCGGGCGCAATCCCGACGCTATACGACGCACTCTGAACGCGCAACGCCTCCTGCTGCGCTTCGACGGCGACGCCCCACGTCAGCAAAGGGGTGACGTCCATGCGGGTCCTATCTTGCTTGACGCTGTCAGCGGATACGTCGGAAACCCCGCCCGTGGTCTGGACGCTGCGGAGAGGACCGTGTGATGACGGGTTTCGACGAACCCGCAGCCGTCGGGCGTCATGCGGCTGACCCGCGCCGTTTCACGTCGGCGTTCCGGGCTGCGGGGGTGATCAGAACGTCCGACGCTCGTCCGCGGCGCCGAAGGCCGCCGTCGGGGCAAGCGAAGGGTGGCGCGCGCGAATGGCCCGTCTTTGCCTCAGCATCTCGTGGTAGCAGTCGGCCAGATCCAGCAATTGCAGGTCTGTCAGCTTATCGCCCACGGCAATGAAACGCGTCTTCATCGCCTCGAATTCGTCATCGCTCATGGAAGGAGAAGGGCGGGTCTGCATCGGGGGCTCGATTCATCTTCGTCCATAAGGGTGCGGGGGAGCCTTTGCTCCCCCGCTCCGTATCAGAATCTCCAGCCGATGCCTGCGTTGGCGCCGACGTGGTTCTGGGTGTCGAAGGTCGCGCCGGCCCGGAAGACCATGGAGCCGTCGCCCAAGGCGCGGGAGTAGCCCATCGCCATGGCCGACTGGCCCTCGTAGGTTCCATAGCCGACCGCGAACATCGACTTGCCGCGCTCGGCGATCTGCGGCATCCCGGCCGCCGCCAGAGCGCCCGCGGTACCGGCGAAGGCCAGCTTGCGCACTTCCTGGACGTTGTAGTTGACCGCCGCCAGCCGCATGTCGGTGTAGCTGTTCGACTGCTGGATCGCGTCGTTCATGCTCTCGCGCAGCTGCAGCACATTGACGGCGTCGGTATCGGCGACCCCGGCGGCGACATTGCTGACGGTGACCGCCGGCCCGTTGCTGCGACCCAGGACGACGCGGGTCTGACCCTGGTCGGCGTACTGGAGCGAGTTCTGACCCAGGGCCAGGGCGTTGTCGGCCGTGGTCTGGGCGGTCGCGACGGCCTGGTTGGTCTGGAACAGCTGCGATCCGTTGACGGCTTGCGTGGACGTGGCCGTCACCGCGCCGGACGCGACATTGTTCAGCGTCACCGGGGCCGAGGCGTCGCCGCCCTGGAAGGTGATGCTGTTCGTGCGGCCGCCGTTCGCGTCGGTGTCGTACTGCACCGCATTGGTCGCCGCGAAGGCCAGCTCGTAGATCTGGCCGCCATTGACGGCGTCGGTCGAGCCCGCGGCGATCCGGCCGTTGGCGACATTGTGCAGACCCACCGCGCCGCCGCTGGCGCCGACCAGGGTGAGGTCGTCGGAGCGGACGCCGCCGTTGGGGGTCTCGGGGTCGTCGCTGTCGCTATATTGGACCGGGCCCAGGCTGCCGTTGGCGATGTTGTTCGTCAGATTGGTGATCGCCGTGGTGTTCTGGGCGACCTGGGTGTTGGTGGCGAACAGCTGCGATCCGTTGACAGCGTCTGTCGAGGTGGCATTGACCTGGCCGGCGGCGACATTGGTGATGGTCGTGCCGTTGGCGCCGGCCAGTGTCAGAGTATCGCGCGTCGTCGTGTCGTAGGAGACGGCGGTCCCCGCCAGGGCGTCCACTCTGTCGGAGACGCCTTGCAGCTGGGCGACATTGACGGCGTCGGTCGCGGCCGTGCCCGCTGCGATATTGGTCAACTGCCGTTCGGCGCCGGCCGAGCCGAACGAGACCGAACCGACCGACGATTGAAGGCCCGTGACGCCCAGCGCCGCATAGTTGGTTTGGGCGGCGCGATCGGCGACGCTGCCTGCGCCCACAGCAATGCTGTTGTCGGCGATGGCCTGGGCTTCAGGGCCGACGGCAACGCCGTCCTGACCTTGAGCGGTCGCCGGCGCCCGATTTGAGTTGACGGCCAGATAGACACTTGAGCCGCCGCCGACCGGTGCCGCCGACAGGGCGTTCAGGAAGGCCTGGATGCTGGCGTATTGGACGCCCTGATAGGTGATGGCGACGTCCAGCGTATTAGTCAGCGGATTGAAGGCGGAGCCGCCGCCGAAGCCGGCGGCAAGGCTCTGGCCGAGCGCGAAGGCCTGGCCGCCGTTGACGGCGTCGGTGGACCCCGAGGCGATCAGGCCGGCGGCCACGTTATGCAAGCCGACCGGACCGGTCAGGGCGCCGACGAGGGTCACGTCATTGGTCGCCACGCCGCCGTTCGGAACCGTGGGGTTTGCGGGATTCGAATACTGGACAACGCCGATCGCGCCGTTGTTCAGGTTGTTGGTGATAGTGGTGATGGCCGTCGTGTTGGTGATGATGTCAGCGGTGTTGTCTGCGACCTGAGCGTTGGTCGCGAACAGCTGGCCGCCGTTGACGGCGTCGGTCGAGCCCGCGCTCAAGTCCCCGGCCGCGACATTGCTGATTGTGGTGCCCGCAGCGCCCGCCAGCGTCAGCGTGTCGAAGCTGGGATCGTCGTAGACGACCGCCAGCGCCGAGACGGCGGCGATGTCGGCGATCGCCGTCGTGTTGACGGCCACCTGGGTATTGGTGGCGAACAGCTGCGCGCCGTTGACGGCTTCGGTCGATGACGCCGAAAGCGCGCCGGCTGCGACGTTGCCGATCACGGTGCCATCCACACCGGCCAGGGTGACGCGGCCGGCCAGAAGATCGTCGTACATCACGGCGGTGTCGGACAGTTCGCCAAGGTTCGTCGTCAGATTGGTGATGGTATTGGTGTTGATGCTGACCTGGGTGTTGGTCGCGAACAACTGGGCGCCATTCACGGCTTCTGTGGACGTCGCCGACAGAGCGCCGGCGGCGACGTTGCCGATGACGGTGCCATCGACGCCGGCCAGGGTCACGCGACCGGCCAGCAGATCATCGTACATGACGGCCGTGTCGGACAGGGCGCCGAGGTCGGTCGTAAGGTTGGTGATCGCCGTGGTGTTGATGCCGACTTGAGTATTGGTGGCGAACAGCTGAGATCCGTTGACGGCCTCCGTCGAGCTCGCCGACAGCGCGCCGGCGGCGACATTGCCGATCACGGTGCCGTCTACGCCAGCCAGGGTCACGCGACCGGCCAGCAAATCGTCATACATGACCGCCGTATCAGACAGGACGCCGAGGTCCGTCGTGAGGTTGGTTATGGCTGTGGTGTTCAAGCCGACCTGGGTGTTTGTGGCGAACAGCTGGTCGCCGTTGACGGCCTGGGTGGAGCCGGCGCTGAGGTCGCCCGCCGCCACATTGGTGATGACCGTGCCGCTGATACCCGCCAGAGTCAGGCTGGACCCGGTAGGGTTGTCATAGGCGACGGCGATGTCGGCCAAGGCCTGCAGGTCGTCGGAGACGCCCAGGAGCTGGCCGACATTGACCGCGTCGGTCAGCGCCGAACCGGCCGCGAGGTTCGTCAGCTGACGCTCGCCGCCGGCAATCCCGATCGACACTTCCCCGGCCGACGTCTGAACTGCATCCAGGCCGAGGGCGGCGTAGCCGATCAGGGCGCCCCGGCTAGCCGTGCTCAGGGCGCCGAGGGCGATGCTGTTGTCGGCGCTGGCCGAGGCGGCGGGGCCGACGGCGGTCGAATTCAGCCCGCCAGCCAAGGCTCCGCCGAGAGCGGAGTTCACCGACAGGAAGGGCGTCCCGCCGCCCGGCGTCGTGAAGATGGCGTCCAGCGCCTCCTGGACGCTGCTGTACACCACGCCGTCGTAGGTGAGGCCGATGTCGATCGTGCTGGTGGCGGGGTTGAAGAGGGTGCTGCCGCCGATCTCGGCCGCCAGGCTCGAGCCCAGGCCGAAGAGCTGGCCGCCGGTGACGGCGTCTGCGGAGCCGAGGGCCAGAAGGCCCGACGAAAGATTGGTGATGCGCGTGCCTCCTGTCCCGCCCAAGGTCAGGGTGGCGGCCGTGGCGTCGTCATAGGTGACGGCCAGGTCTGCCAGGGCCTGAAGGCTCGTGGAGACGCCCTGAAGCTGACCGACATTGACGGCATCGGTCAAAGCCGAACCGGCCGCGATGTTGGTCAGTTGGCGCTCCGCTCCGACCGCGCCGAAGGACACCTCGCCAACGGAGGTCTGCGGCGTCGAAAGCCCCAAGGCGGCATAGTTGGCCAACGCCCCGCGCAGGGCGGCGCTGTCGGCGCCGAGGGCCAGGCTGTTGGCGACCGCCACGGACGCGTCCGCGCCCAGAGCGATGGAACCCGAGGCCCCGCCCAATATCTCCGCTTCGCGACCGAGCGCGATCGCATCGACCGCCGTGGCGGCCGTCAGGGCGCCGTTGCCAAAGGCGATGGAGTTCAGTTCGCCGGCGATGGCGACGGTCCCGCCGGACCCCAAGCCGGTGATGCGGTTGCCCCCGATCGAAATCCCCTGCTCAGTCTCGAGGGTGAAGGCGTCGGCCTGGTTGATGCAGGCGTCGGGGAGATTGACGACGTTGCCGTTCACATCGAGGACGCTCAGGCGGATGTCCTGACCATTGGCCGCGTTGTTCAGCAGAGTGGTCGCGTTGAGGTTGAGGCGCGGCACAAGAATGTTCAGCAGACTGTTGATCGACGTTTCCAACGGGGTGGCGATTCCCGTGATCACCGGCCGCATGATGTCCGTCACTGCGGATCGGGGCAGGGCGACACCAGTGCAAACGTCCACAATGCTCGTCTGTGCGCGCGCCGGTGCGGCAGCGGCGAATACGCCCAAGGGCGCCAACGCGCCTATTACGTAGACGGCGGCGACAAGCAGGCGCGTGGCCAAGGCAGCGCTGCTGACAGACGGCAGTCGGTCGGTCTTCGGACGGGTTTGCATCGTGATCCTCCCTGCGATGGGAGACGCATCAACGGCTCCCGAACGCAGAGGCTAATGCGGGCTTCGACACAATCGTGACGTGTTTGCGATTCCCTAGCGCTTGCGCGAGGGACATACTTTGCGTGCTTAGTATCGACGCTGAAGTCGTACCGAAGCGGGGGTGAACAGGTCAGACGCCTGGCTGACCGCCTTCAAACCGAGCTTATCAAGCGCCTTGCCGCGATGGTAATCCACGGTCCTGGGGCTGATCCCCAACGCTCTTCCGATCGTCTTGGACGTACCGCCCTCGACGGCCAGTTCTAGGATCTCCAGTTCCCGCGGAGAGAGACGCGTCAGGTCATGCTTGGTAGAGCTACTAGGTAGATCAAAACATTTGATTTGATGTGGCAATTTGGCGTGATACAGCGCGGAGTCGGCCTTGGCGTCGTCAGGAAGATCATAGGATAGAAGGTCGACGACGCCGGCCTGATGCAGCAGGAGCAGGTCCCGGGGCGGCGCAACAGGATCTCCGATCACGATCAGGGGTAGGCCTGGATGTTCGAGTCTGACCGTTTCGGCCACGCCGAGAATATCCGGGACTGTCGAGTTCGAGCAGTAGATCGCCAAATGGACTTCACGAGCGAGCCGCGGGCGTCGAAGCGCTTCGCTCACGACTGTGACGTCAAGACCGCGAGTTTCGATCTCTCCCCGCAAGGCGCAACCGCGGCGAGAGGGATCGATGAGGAGGATGCAGTCGCTGGCGCGTCTGTGGACGCGGGTCTCGCCAATGAACTGGCTGATGCGCCCCTCCGTATCGACGACCGGAAACCCTGTTTCCTCGACCTCGAAGAGCCGGCCCTCAGCGTTGCGCGCGACGTAGCGGATGTCGTAGGGGCGTCCGTCGGAGAGGCCGGTTACGGCCTCCGTGTAGATCGCACGATGCTCTGTTGAAACGGCCGTGAGTTGATCGCCCCAGGCGATGGCTTCGCGCCACTCATCCGGCCAGTCAAGCGATCCGCCGGCGCCGAAGACCTGCCGACTTCGGTCTCCCGCATCAGCGCACCACACCAGTCTGTATTGAGGCGCGGTCGGTTCGAGATCGACGATCTCGACCGCCGTGGCATGCCATTCGGACAGTTCTCCGTCGGCGCCCAGCTGCGGAAGCGCGCGGATGATGAACCACCGATAGACCCCATCGACCCCCTTTAGGCGATGACGACTTTCGAAAGGTTTGGCGAGCGTGACGGCGCGCCCCCAGTCGTCGACGACCCGGTCGCGTTCGGATGGATGGAGCCATCCGATCCAGCCGTCCTCGCGCGCTGCAGCAAGGCCGACGCCAAGATAGGTCTGACAACGCTCATTCATCCAGCGGATCGCGCCGCGTGTATCCAGCCGCCATAGGAAGAGGGGCGCCAGGCGCGAAAGGGCGTCGAGCGTCGATTCCGCTGCGGCCAGGCGACGTTTGAGATGCCTCTGTTCAGTGACGTCGCGAAAGACACACAGGACCGCCTGGACCTGACCGTCACGCCCGATCGGGGTTGCGGCTGCGGTCACCCAGGTTTCGACAGCGCCCTCCGGGCGATCGACGTGCAGCTGAAGGTCGTCGGACTCGGCGGGGGCGCCTGTCCACGCGGCGTCCAAAGTGTCGACCAGCTGAGACGAAAGCGAGGGCGCGATGTCCGACAGCCGTCCGCCCTGTGCGGCCGAGACCGGCAAGACGAGCCGTCGGCAGGCTTCATTGAAATAGGTGGCCCTCTGCCGTCCAACGATGATCAAAGTCGGCAACGCCTGCCGGAGCAGCGATTCGACCGACTGGATCATCCAGTCGCCCTCCGACGATGCCGCCGCGTCGCCAGACTTTCCCGACTTCGCCAGCCCTTCCGCCATGGCGTTGATCATAAGATGCACCTCCAAGACACGGAGACATCATCCCTCAATCACAACTGGGGGTAAACAACATGGGTGATCTCTGCCACCGCGGCGCTTGCGACGCTGGCCTGGGTTTCGCCATGGCGCGTCTCCAGAAGCGAAAGGCGGCGCGAATTCGCAGAGGGGCCGTGCGTCTTGGCTGCAAGAAGATGGGATCAACCTGCGTTAGCGGATTTCAGGGCGACATACGCGAGCCGGTCGGTCATGCGCCCCAAGTCCGGAGCGTCGCCGTTGCCAAGCTCCGGCATTGATTGCATGGTCGCTGTCTGGAGTGAGATTTATGGCTGATATTGATCCCATGGACATCGAGATCGGGACGCGGGTGCGCGAGCGTCGCGAGGCCATGCGCCTGACCCAGCAGATGCTGGCCGCCGCCATCGGCGTGACCTTCCAGCAGGTGCAGAAGTATGAGCGCGGAGCCAACCGCATCTCGGCGTCGCGCCTGATGCGGATCGCGGAGGCGCTGCAGACCAATCCGGCCTCATTCCTGCGGACGGCTGATACGGCCGAAGAGACGATTCCCGAGGATCTCCTGCAGACCCCGGGCGCCGTCCAGCTGCTGAAAGCCTATTGCGCCATCCACTCGCCGCGTCACCGTGAAGGGCTGCTGGCGATGGCCAAGGCGCTCGACGCCGTCTGAGGTGTGTCCTCGGCCTCGCCTGAAAGGCTCGGTGTGCGGCTGACGCCGATGGAGGCGGCGTGTCTGTTGCGGGTGCGCGACGGACTTCAGTCCAAGGAGATCGCCCTGGAGACGGGGCGATCGGCCAAGACGATCGACAAACACATCGAGAACGCGTGCCGAAAGCTGGGCGTCAGTAGCCGAAGGCAAGCCGCTCGGCTTTACGCCGGTCAACTACGGAATGACGCCGTAGGGGCGCCGTTCCCCCTCCCGTTTAGCCCGACAGTCCCTTCTGATCGTCAGCGGAAAGGAGGCCTGGATGCCGCACTCGGGAAGTCATCTTCCCTCCATAACCTGGGGGGAGTTGGAGGCGATCTTCGAGGATTTGGCGACGACGACCGAGGAACAGGAGGCGGCTCAGAAGCTGCTCGACCTGACGCGGATCCTGCAACCCTATCTCTCGCCGCTCGATTTAATGCGCGAGATACTCTGCATCGCGCTCGTGCTCCCCAGCGGGAACGATCGGCCGCCCCGGCCGCCAGCGCCGCCGAGCGGATCCGCAAACTGGCGATGATCCCCGTGATCGCCGCCGTCGCCATCGCCGTGCTGTCCGCCCTTCTGGGCGGCAGCGTCCAGCTCCAGCTGGCGGTCCAGGCCCTCGATCGTGTGCTGTCCGGCCGCTAGGCCTTGCTTTCCGCCCACCAATGACGAGCCGCTGCGATCTTGATCGGCGGCCTTAGGAGCGGACATGCAACGACGTGAAATGGCTCAGACGATCGCCAACGCCCTGTTCAAGGCGGAGGATCAAACCGATCAAAGCTTGATGGCCGCCAGTGCTCTCATGGGCCTGATGGCCGAGATGCGTCTCGACCATCGGCTGTCTGCGGTGCTGGGCGCGCAGGCTGTTTCCGAAACCGCCGATGCGATCCGTGCGCTCGGTGAGGCGCGCGCCCGGCTGGTCGCGGCGCATGCCGCCTTGGAACAGGCCGCCCCGGCGCTGATCGGTCGTGAGACCCGGCTGATGGGGCCGCTGACGGGAAAGCCCGAGGCTGCGCGCGCGGCCATGACCGATCCGCTTCAGGTCGCGGCCTGATGGGCCGGGTGGTCTTGTGCGCCCCCTCGTCGCAGGCCACCGTGCGGCATGGAACGGCTCCATACACCCCTTCAGATCGGCCTCACCCTGGCGATGGTGCTGTGCCTGGCGTTCGCCTTCTGGAAAGGCGGTCGAGCGCTGCGGCTCGCCGCCGCCGGCATGGTGCTCGGCTCGGTGCTCAGCGCCCTGGTTCAGGATCAAACGCGGCCCGAAGCAGCGCAGTGGATCATCATGATTGTCGACGCCGGTTATCTTGCGCTCTTGGTCGCCTTGGTGTGGCGAACTCTGCAGGGCTGGCTCATGTGCGCAGCCGCCCTTCAGCTTGCACAGGTGATCACCCACGTCAGTTTCGCGCTGAACCCGGAGATTTTCGGACGGGCCTATATCAGCACCTCCTACGTGCTGTTCGCCGGGCTCCTGATTGCTCTGTTCTGGGGGCTGGCGAAGAAAAGCGGGTCGGATCATGAAACAGGCCCACGAACCGGTTGACGCGACCGACCGCTATATCGGCGGGCGGCTTCTCCGGTATCGACGCGCGCGGGGGCTGGACCTGACGTCCGTTGCAAGCGCCGGCGCCCTCGATCCCGCCGAGCTTGCGGCGATCGAGGCCGGGGAGTCGAAGGTCTATGTGTCCACGCTCTGGCGGCTGTGCCAGGTGTTGCATGCGGAACTGGACGACGTTTTGCCGACCTCGAAGCTGAACTGAGGCGGCATGGCGATTGGCGCGGCTGGAAGCGTCGGCGTTCTTGTGTCGTGGCTGATTGCACGACTCCAGTCGGGTCGAGCCACATGGAGATCACCGGCTACCCCACGTTGATCGCTCCGCGTGACGATCGATCCGACACGCCCCCGTCACCAAGAGTTCGTCCAGGCGCCGTCGAACAGTGATCCGAGCGTCATCGGCAAGCCTTAGCCCCCCGTCGTCGAGATCGACATCGGGGGATGCCATGACCATCAAGATCACGCGGCGGGCCTATGGGCCGCTGCTTCTGGCCAGCACGGCGCTGGCCACGGCCGCATTCGCCGCCTCTGCGCGGGCGCAGGATGCGGGGCAGGCGGCCGAGATCGACGAGATCGTCGTCACCGGCCAGCGCGAGGCCCAGCGCGCCGCCATCGCGGTCAAGCGCGCCGAGTTCGAGGTGATGGATGCCGTGTCGGCCGACGACATCGGCAAGCTGCCCGACCACAACACCGCCGCCGCCCTGCGCCGAATCCCCGGCGTGTCGGTCATGGAAGACCAGGGCGAGCCGCGCTGGCCGATTCTGCGGGGGCTGGCCTCGACCTATAATCGCACGACCATCGACGGCGCCTTCGTCGGGTCGGTGGACGAGAGCGCCCGCACCGTGCCGATGGACATCGTGCCGTCGGTGATGGCCGGCCGGGTCGAGGTCATCAAGACGGTGACACCGGAGAACGACGGCAACGCCATCGGCGGCGTCATCAACATCGCCACCCGCAGCGCCTTTGACGCGTCAAAGCCCTTCTTCAACGGCATGGCGTCGTATGGCGTCTATGAGCAGCACGGCGACGTGCGCAACGACGACCCGTCCTATCGCCTGTCTTTCGCCGCCGGTCGCCGGTTCGGCGCGGCCGACGAATGGGGCGTGGTGATCGGCGCCTCTCACGAACAGCTCGACTACGACATTCCGCAGGTCGAATCCGCCGCCCCCTCGATCCGCGAGTACACCACCGCCGGCGCCCCGGTGAACTCGGGCGCGGCGACCGGCAACGGCATCCAGGTGCCGACCCAGCTGCGCCTGTTTTGGTACAACAACACCAAGCAGCGCTCGGGCGTGAACGGCAAGCTGGAGTGGCGGCCGAACGTGGACTTCCGCTGGGAAGCCTCTGCCCTGTACGCCCGAATGGAAGACGACGAGGAGCGCACCGAGTTCCGCACTGAGCCGACCGGCAACGTGGCCAACCAGACGCGCACGTCTGGGACCTTCGCCACGGGGCGCAACATCGTCGGTCTGAACCAGCCGATCACCCGGCGCGAGATCGGCCTGGGTCGCACGGCCTTCCGCTGGGATGCGACGCCGCAATGGCGTCTGGACGGCGATCTGGTCCATTCGCAGGCCGGGCTGGAGACGCCGAACACCTCGATGGAGTTCCGCACGGCGTCGAACGCTAACTTCGGCTTCAGCTACGACACCTCGAACTTCTTCCCGGTCTTCACCCCGACCAATCCGACGGCCTTCCGCAATCCGGCGCTGTTCAATCTTCAGCAGCGCCGCGTGTCGCTGGTGGAGACCGACGAGACCACAACCCAGGCCCGTTTCAACCTTGCCTTCGACGACGGCGGCGACACCCGGAACCTGAAGGCGAAGTTCGGCGCCGTGCTGCGCTCCAGCGACCGCAGCTACACCTCCAGCCGCAAGGACTACACGGCCAGGACCGGCTTCATCTACACGCTGGATCAGGTCGATCGCCCAGGCCCCGACACGCTGATCGAAGGTCAGTATCGCCTCACGCCGCGCATCGACGTGGCGACGGCGGAAGATTTTTACGCCGCCAACGTCGCCAACTTCATCGCGACGACGGCTCTGCCGACAGGCGACTATGACGTCACCGAGGACGTCTTCGCCGGCTATGCCCAGGCCAGCTATCGGTGGGGCGACCTGACCCTGCTGGGGGGGCTTCGCTATGAGAGCACCGAGGTGAGTTCGGACGCCGTGCGTGCGACGGGAACGACCCTGACGCCGGTGTCGAACAGCGGCGACTACGACAACTGGCTGCCGAGCCTGCACCTGCGTTGGGACGTACGCGACGACGTGGTGGTGCGCGCCGCCTGGACCAACACCATCGGCCGTCCCGACTTCGGCTCGTTGGCGGCCAGTGAGAACGTCAGCTTCGACGGGTCACAGGCGACGCTGTCTCGCGGCAATCCCGGCCTGAAGGCCCGCGAGAGCGAAGGGTTCGACCTGTCGTTCGAATATTATCCGACCGACGGCCTGATGTCGGTCGCCCTGTTCACCAAGGACATCGCCAACGAGATCTTCACCCTCAGCTCGGTCCAGAACCTGGACGTGGGCCGGGGTGTCGAGGCGGTGATCGTCTCTACGCCTACGAACGCAGAGACGGCCAAAATCCGCGGCGTCGAGGTCGCCTTCCAGCAGGCCCTGACCCTGCTGCCGGCGCCGTTCGACGGGTTCGGCGTCAGCGCCAACGCCACCTTCCTGGACACCGAGTTCACCTTCCTGACCACGGCGGGCAAGCGGCATACGGGCCTGTTCCAGCAGCCCTCGACCACGACGAACGAGTCGATCTGGTATCAGCGCGGGCCAATCGAGGCGCGGGTGTCGCACAACTATATCGGCGGCTTCCTGGAGACGATCAACGACACCATCCCCAACGCCGACCAGTACTGGAAGGGCCGCCATGTCTATGACGCCTCAATCAGCTGGCGGTTCGACAACGGGATCACTGTCTTTGCCGAGGGGCAGAACCTGTCGAACTCGGGCCGTCGCGAAGTGACGGGGCCGGGGCGCACCTATCTGCAGGAATCGGCCAACTACGGCCGAACCTATTGGATCGGTCTGTCGGCCAGCTTCTGATCCCGATCCGAACGGCCGTTTCGGAGGGAGCGGCCGTTCTCACCTTCGAAAGGTTCGCCATGCCCGTCTCGATCCTGTCCGCCCTGATGCTGTCGGCCGTACAGGCGGCGCCGGCGGCCTCGCAACGCGCGGCGCCGCCGCCCATCGCGCTTGCCCGCCAAGCAGAGACTGTCCGACGCTATGCATCGGATGCGCGCCAGGGCGTGGCGGTGGGAGCGGACGCCGTTTATGCCGTCTCCAACTGGTCCATCGTCCGCTACGACAAGGCCAGCGGCGAGAAACAGGCGGAATGGACCGGAAACCGCGCGCGGTTTCCGCACATCAACTCGTGCAATCTCATCGCGGCCGAACTGGTCTGCGCCAGCTCCAACTTCCCCGCCACGCCGCAGGTCAGCACGATTGAGGTGTTCGACCCCGTCGATCTGCATCACAAGCGCAGCGTGTCGCTGGGGCTGGGAACGGGTTCGATCACCTGGGTTGATCGTCACGACGGATCATGGTGGGCCATGTTCGCCAACTATGACGGGCGGGGAGGCGAGGCGCCGCGCGACCACCGCCACACCACCCTGGTCAGGTTGGACGACCAGTGGCGCAGGCTGGAAGCCTGGGCCCTGCCGCCTTCGATCCTAGAGCGGATCGCGCCGATGAGCATATCCGGCGGCGGCTGGGGGCCGGACGGCCGGCTGTATCTGACGGGGCATGACTTGCCCGAGCTTTACGCCGTCGCCATTCCGATGGGCGGCGGCGTGCTCAACCATGTCGAAACCCTGGGCATCGAAGCCGAGGGCCAAGCCATTGACTGGGACGAGGCTGAGCCGGGCATGCTCTACGGCATCACCCGCCGCACCCGCGAAATCCTGGCGATGAAGACGCCGGCGACCGGCCGGTAATCTGAACGTTCGTACCTGTTTCTGACGGCCCTGATATGGGCACAGTTCATCGCTGGGTCGCCAAATCAATGATCCCTCGCGCCTCGGCGATGGCGGCGTCCGTCGTCAGAGCGCCGTCCTGGACTTTCTGAGCGAGAGCCATCAGGGCAGGGCCGGTGACGACGCCGGTCTGGGCCTCCTCCTGGACGCGGATCCCGTTGTCCCGGGCGATGACGGCGTCCCAGGCGTCGCGGACCGCGGCCCAGTAGGCCTTCGTCGCCGCCCAGTAGTCGTCGCCCGCCTTGGGCGAATAGCTAGTGGAGCGGTCATAGGTGTTGACCACGTCTTCCTGCACGATGGCGACGGGTTCGCCGCCGGCCCGGCCGCTCATCTTCATATTGTCCTGGATATGGACCCAGCCGTTTGGCGTAAGGGCGTGGCGGTTGACGCCGAGGTAGCGGTCATAGATCGGGTTCAGCACCGCGTCGCGGCGCGCGAGCGGACGCCAGGTCGGCTCGGAGGTCCAAACCGTCATGCCATTGGCGTAGGTCCAGCGCCCTACGCCGCCGTAGCGGGGTGAGTCGTCGGTCTGCCACACGGTCTGCGACCAGGCGCCCTGGCGCTGGTCGGCGCTGACGGGGCTCAAAGCCCATTGGTTCGGTCCGGCGTAGGTCAGGACCGTCTCTGGCTGATAGGTCCAGTCCTGGCGCCAGTGTTTGATCACCACCGCCTGACCTTCGTGTTCCATGACGAGGATGTGTTGCAGACTGATGCGGTCGCCGTGGTCGTAAACGACGCGGACGATCTCGCTGCCGCCGGACAGCTTGCCCTCCATCGGATCATAGTCGGGGTTGAAGCTGACGGTTTCGCGCATGTCGAAATGGACGCGGTGCTGGCCGGCCTGAGCCAGGATCGCCTGACGATCGCGTTCGAATGTGCTGGCGGGCGCCGCGACGGCTGGGGCGGCCTGGGCCAGCGCCACGGCGGGCGCCGCGCCCGTCAAAAGGGCGGCGGCGATGAGGACTGCGCGCATGGGATGTTCCTTGTGTAGGGACAGAGTCATTGGAATGGGGGTCAGTATCGGACGCTTAGCGAGACGCCGAAGTTGCGCCCGGGTTGGGTGAAGGCCGCCAACGTCGCCGGATCGGTGGGGGCGGCGACCGTGCCGCCGCGCGACAGGCCGCGCACGTCGCTCCACCAGGCATAGGTCTCGTCCAGGACATTGAAGACGCCGGCGCGCAGCGTGGCCTGGTCGGTCACGTTCCAGAAGGCCGTCATGTCCAGCAGGGTGAAGGCCTCTCCCGGCCAGCAGTTACCGCCGCCGCAGCCGGCGCGATCCTTGTCGTCAGACCAGGTGACGGTCGCCGAGCCGCCCCAGACGCCTGACGGCGCGGCGTAGTTCAGGCCTGCGACGACCTTGACCGGGTCGATGCTGGTCAGCTTGCTCCGGGCGCCGTCAGTCTCCTGATCGCCGTCGGCGAAGGCGGCGGCAACGATGGCGGACAGGCCGTTGTCCCAGCGGACTTCGCCGCGCGCCTCGAACCCCCAGATCTTCACATGGGTCAGATTGACGTACTGATAGACCAGCGGGTCGACGCCCGGCACGCCCGATCCCCGCACCACGACCTGGCTGATGAAGTCGTCGTAGTCCGTGCGGAAGGCCGTGGTCGACAGCGACAGGCGTCCGCCGAAGGCTTCCAGATTTCGGAACCGCACGCCGGCTTCCAGGCTCTCGCTGGTCTCGGGCGTGAGGTTCGGATTGGGGATGGATTCGTAGCCGAAGACCGGATTGGCGAAGAAGTTGTTCACCTGCATCGGCGAGGGCGCCTTGAAGCCCCGGGCGTAGTTGCCGAAGACGCCGAAGTGATCATCGGCCCAATAGAGGACGCCGATCTTTGGCGAGAGGTGGCTGTCGCTCTGGCTTGCGGCGGGGGCGGGAAACAGGGCGTCGGCCTTGGGCGCCAGTTCGTACCAGTCGTAGCGCAGGGCCGGGATCAGGCTCAGCCGCCCGTCCAGAAGCTCAATTTCGTCCTGAAGGAACAGGCCCGCCAGATCGTATTGCGTCTTCGGGAAGGGGCGGGTCGGGAAGCGCTCGCCGACCGGAGGGATCGTACCGTCACGGATGCCGTCCTGGGTCGTGCGCGACCAGTCTCCGCCGAACGTTACGCGGTGCTGAAGCGCGTCTCCGCCGAAGGTCTTGGTCCCTTGCGCCGCCAGGCCCCAGACGGTGTTGTCGAAGGTGACGTCGCGCGTTCGGTCCACCGCCGGGGTGCGGTCCTCATAGGTGAACTGGCGTGTCGTCGCGTCCTGCCAATAGGCGGCGACCGAGCCCTCATCGAGGCCGAGGACATCGGAGAAGCGCCAGTCCAGGCTGATCCGGTCGCGCCGGGTCTCGTCATGGGCGGTCAGGCCGACGACCGTGGCGGAGTAGCTGCTCAGCGCCTCGCCCTTCATCGCCTGATCGAAATGGTCGTAGGTCAGGCGGACGGCACGATTGTCGCTCGCATCCCAGACCAGCTTGCCCAGGATGGCGTTCGAGGCGAACTCTTGCGGGTTCGGTTGGGTGCGCGTTGGTCCCGTGCCGCCGACTTCAGCCTGGTTTTCCGTCTCATGGGCGTCGCGGCGATTGTAGGCCAACAGACCCGACAGACGGCCAGTGCGTCCCGCCAGCGCCAGGCCTTCGCTCCAGCTGTCGTCCGCCGAGGCGTAGCCGACGCGGCCGCGCGCGCCGACGCTTTTACCTCCAGCGATGAAGTCCGCCGGATCCTTGGAGGTGAAGCTGACCGCGCCGGCGATGCCGTCCGAACCGTAGAGAGCCGAGGCCGGGCCGCGCAGGATTTCCACCGACTTGATTAGGTCGAGGTCGTTGTAGCCGCCGCGACCGACGGACTGGGCGCCGAAGACGAAGCCGTCGGGCATACGCACGCCGTCCTGGATGATCAGGACACGGTTGCCGCCCATGCCGCGGATGGTGAAGCCAGAGTTCCCATCCCGGCCGGCGCCCGACAGGGCGGCCGAGAAGCGGGCAGGGCTGGTCGGCACGCTGACGCCCGGCTCAAACCGGATCAAATCCTTGATGTCGGTCGCGAGGATATTCTCGATGTCATCGGCGGTGATGATGCTGACGCTCGCCGGGACATCGTCCACGCGTCGTTGGGTGCGCGTGCCGACGACGGTGACCGGCGCAAGGACGGCGGCCTTATCC
>NZ_JAELUF010000069.1 GCF_016429195.1 Brevundimonas sp. ASV9 | reverse complement strand
GACCTGTACCGCGCCGTCTCCACGCTGAAGATGGCCCTGTCGGCCGACGACCAGGCGACCTTCCTGTTCCAGGCCGGCGGCGTCCATATCAAAAAGCCGGTCGCCCGCGTCGATTTCGAACGCTGGATCGCGCCGGAACTGGCCGCCATCGAGGGCGCGGTGGATCAGGCGATGGCCCGCAGCGGCCTGGCGCCCGACGCCATCGACCGCGTGTTCCTGACCGGCGGCACCTCCTTCGTGCCGGCCGTGCGGGCGCTTTTCCAAAATCGTTTCGGCGCCGAGCGGATCGAGACGGGCGGCGAGTTCGAATCCATCGCCGCCGGCCTGGCCCTGATCGGGCGCGAGGCGGATCTGGACCTGTGGAGCGAAAAGGCGGTCTAGAATCCCGACCCTAGAACCCTTGCGCCCGCGCCACCCGTTCGGCGTGGAAGCCGGCGTCGCCCAGCAGTTCGTTCAGCACCCGCACTCGCTTCATGAACAGGCCGACGTCGAATTCATCGGTCATGCCGACGCCGCCGTGCATCTGAACCGCCTCCTGCACCGCCAGCTCGGCGACCCGCCCTGCCTTGGCCTTGGCGACGGAGGCCGCCAGCGACGCGTCCTCGCGCCCCTCGTCGACGGCGATCTGCGCGCCGATCGTCGCCGCGCGCGCCAGTTCCAGCTCTGAGAACAGATGCGCGGCCCTGTGTTGCAGCGCCTGGAACTCGCCGATCAGCTTGCCGAACTGTTTGCGGGTCCGCAGATAGTCCATCGTCGTCTTGAACGCCTGATCCCCGGCGCCGGTCAGACTGGAGGCCGCGCAGGCCCGCCCCAGGTTCAGTGCGCCGTCCAGCAGCGCCTCCCCGCCCCCGACCGCGCCGATCACGGCGTCTGCGTCGACCGCGACCTCGTTCAGGGTGATCCGCGCGGCATTGTGCGCATCCACCATCACCGTGCGCTCGATTTCGACGCCCGCCGTCGCCGGATCGACCAGGAACAGCGTCACGCCCTCCTCAGCCGTCGCGACGACGATCAGGGCGTCCGCCACATGGCCGTCCAGCACAAAGGCCTTGGCCCCGTTCAGCTTGAAGCCGTTGCCCGCGCGCTCGGCCCGCGTGGTGATCCGCGACGGCGCGTGCTTCGCGCCCTCGTCTACCGCCAGCGACACGATCGCCTCGCCCGCCGCGATCCTGGGCAGCCAGGTCTGCTGCGCCTGCGATCCGCCGTCGATCAGCACCTTGGCGGACAGGATCGACGAGCCCAGATACGGCGATGGCGTCAGGGTGCGCCCCAGGCTTTCGGCGATCACCCCGGCCTCGACCGCGCCCAGCCCCATGCCGCCCAGCGCCTCGGGGATGATGACGCCGGCGAAACCCATCTCGCCAAAGGCCCGCCACAGGTCGCGCGACACCCCGTCGTCGTCATGCTCGTCCCGCAGCTTTCTCAGATGGGCGATGGGCGCCTGTTCGTTCAGGAAGCCGTCGGCGGCGTCCTGCAACATCGTCTGTTCTTCGGTCAGGATCAGCGGCATCGTCTCACACTCCCGGCAGTTGCAGCAGGTGTTTGGCGATGATGTTCAGTTGAACCTCGCTGGTGCCGCCCTCGATGGAATTGGCCTTGGTCCGCAGCCAGTCGCGCGCCGCCTTGCCGTCGTTCGACCGCTCGCCCTCCCATTCCAGCGCATCGACCCCGCCCGCCGCCATAAGCAGCTCATGCCGCCGCTTGTTCAGCTCGGATCCATAGTATTTCAGCATGGAGGCGATGGCCGGATGCGCCTGTTTGGCCTTCACCTGATCGCCGACCCGCTCCATCGCCAGACGGAAGGCGGCGGCGTCGATCTCCAGGTCCGCGATCCGGGCGCGCAGCATCGGCTCGTCCAGACGCCCGGCCTCGTCGGCGCCGATGGCGTCCAGCGCCACCTGCCCCACCGGCCGCCCGCCGCCGACCTCGCCCATCGCGCCGATCATGGTCCGCTCGTGCGCCAACAGATATTTGGCCACGTCCCAGCCCCGGTTCAGCGTCCCGACCAGATTTTCTTTCTCCACCCGGACATCGTCGAAGAAGGTCTCGCAGAAGGGCGACTTGCCTGAAATTAGGGTGATCGGCCGCGTCGTCACGCCCGGCGTCTTCATGTCGAACAGCACGAAGCTGATGCCCAGATGTTTGGGCGCTTCGGGATCCGTGCGCACCAGGCAGAAGATCCAGTCGGCCTTGTCGGCGTAGGAGGTCCATATCTTCTGGCCGTTGACGATCCAGTGGTCGCCCCGATCCTCGGCCCGCGTCTGGATGGACGCCAGATCCGATCCCGCGCCTGGCTCGGAATAGCCCTGGCACCAGCGGACCTCGCCGCGCACGATCTCCGGCAGAAAGCGCTTCTTCTGCTCCTCGGTCCCAAAGGCCAGCAGCGCCGGGCCCAGCATCCAGACGCCAAAACTGGCCAGGGCCGGCTGGGCACTGATGCGTCGCAGCTCGGACGCCAGCACCTTGGCCTCCTCGCGGCTGAGGCCGCCTCCGCCGTATGCCTTGGGCCATTCCGGCGCCGTCCAGCCCCGCGCGCCCATTCGCTCCAGCCACAGCTTGTGCGCCGGGGTCTTGAAGGTGGGATTTCGCCCGCCCCAGATCATCTCGTCGTCGGCCATCGGCCCGCGACATTCGGCCGGGCAGTTCGCCTCCAGCCAAGCGCGCGTCTCGGCGCGGAATTGCTCCAGATCGGTCATTCCTCGTCTCCCATGTCGTGCGTCGCTGACCGGCCGAAACCGGTGCGAGACATCGTTGGGACTGACCTTATCCAGGAAATCCCCGCCTTAGAAAGCGAAACCTGAATGCCGATCACTTAGCTGACGTAACGTCAGATCAGGCCGTGGCCTTTGGGCAGTTCGGCATAGCGGTGAACCCGCGTCGCCATCACCAGACCGAAACCGATCATGACGGTCAGCATCACCGTGCCGCCATAGGACAAGAGCGGCATCGGCACGCCCACGACCGGCGCCAGACCCATCACCATCGCCCCGTTGATCAGCACATAGAGCGCGAATGTCGCCGTCACCCCCGACGCCGCCAATCGCCCGAAGTGGCTGTGCGACAGCGAGGCGATTCTCAGCGAGATCAGGATGATGGCGGCATAGGAGGCCAGAAGCGTAAAGGTGCCCACAAAGCCGAACTCCTCGGCGAAGGCGGCGAAGATGAAGTCGGTCTGGCGTTCGGGCAGGAACTCCAGCTGGCTCTGGCTGCCCAGGCCGAACCCGCGCCCCAGCGGTCCGCCCGACCCCATGGCGATCTTGGACTGCACGATCTGATAGCCCTTGTCCGACATGTCGGCCTCGGGGTTCAGGAAGGTCAGCACCCGGTGACGCTGATAGTCGTGCATGCCAAACATCACATAGGGCGGCACCAGCACGGCGGCGGCGATGATCAGCGGCAGGATGATCCGCCAGCTCAGCCCGGCGACGAACATGATCGCCGCCCCCGTCAAACCGATCAGCATGGCCGATCCCAGGTCCGGCTGGTGCGCGACCAGCAAGAACGGCAAGCCGATGATCCCGACCGGGAAGATCAGCTTCCAGTGGAAACTCGCCTCCTTGGCCGATGCGCCGTGATACCATCGCGCCAAGGCCAGCACGACGCCGATCTTCATGATCTCGGATGGCTGGATGCGGGTGAAGCCCAGGTCCAGCCATCGCGTGGCCCCTAGCGCCGTATAGCCCAGCGGCGTCTCCACCAGCGCCAGCATGAATAGCGCCATCCCGTAGATGGGATAGGCCAGAGCAAACCAGTAGCGGATGCTGATCAGCGACAGCATCAGCATCAGCACCAGACACATGCCGAACCGGATCAGGTGCTTCATCGCCCACGGCGACCACGACCCGCCCGCCACCGAATACAGCATCAGGGCGCCGGTGCCGGACACCACGCACAGCAAGGCCGTCAGCCGCCAGTCGATCTGGCCCAGCTTGGTCGAGACGCGTTCGCGCTCGCCTGGACGTGACAAAGCAGAGGCGGTCAACGGCCGGGCTCGGACAGATAGGGACGCGGCCCGCTGGTCGCAGACGGCGCGGGGCGACTCGGCTCCGGCGGGGCCACGACATCGGGCTCGGGCGCGGCGCCAACCACGCCGTCCTCGACAATGGCGTCGCCGGTCGGTTCGGGCGGCAGCGGCCGTTCGATGCGGGCCCGCATGTCCGGGTCCTTGAGCAGGACGGTACGCATCACTTCACGCGCACGCGGCGCGCCGGCGGTCGCTCCGCCCTTGCCCCCGTGTTCGACGATGATGGCGACCGCATATCGCGGCGCATCCACCGGCGCGAACGCCACGAACAGGTTGTGGTCCTTGAGCGCCCAGATATTGCTCTTGCGCGAGCCGGAGCCGTAGTTCCGGACCTGAGCCGTGCCGGTCTTGCCTGCCATCTGGATGTCGCCCAGGCCCAACTGGCTCTGGCGATAGGCGGTGCCGGATCGGTCATTGGCCACGGCGATCATGCCCTGGCGCACATATTCGACGTGGGCCGGATCGAACGGCAGGTCCGGGGCCTCGGCCCCGCTGGGCTGTTCGACGCCGCCGATGGACTTGATCAGGCGCGGTTGAAGTTGCTTCTTCCCGTTCGCCAGACGCGAGGTCATGACCGCCAGCTGAAGGGCGTTCACCGTGATCGCGCCTTGCCCGATGGCGACCGAGGTCGTCTCCCCCGGATGCCAGACCGGATCGCGCGGGAAGGTTCGCGCCTTCCATTCCGTGGACGGCAACAGGCCCTTGCGCTGGTTGCCGACGCCAATGTCGAACTCGTGCTCGAAGCCCAGCGCCAGCCCGGCCTTGCGGATGTTGTCCACGCCCGCGCGGTTGCACATGGCGTAGAAATATACGTCGCAAGAGTTCTTGATCGCGTCGTGCATGTTCTGGGTGCCATGCCGCCCCCAGCATCGCTGCGTTCGGTTGCCCGTCCGATACGAACCCGAGCAGAACACCGTCAGCTTCGGATCGACGCCGGCTTCCAACAGAGCCAGCGCCGTCGTCGGTTTGAAGGTCGAGCCCGGCGGGAATGTGCCGTTCAGCGTCTTGTCCAGCAGCGGCTTGCGCTCATAGTCGGCCAGCGCGCGATAGGTCTTGCTCGGCACGCCGCCGACGAACAGGTTCGGATCGAACGATGGCGCAGACATCATGCACAGGATGTCGCCGTTTCGCACATCCATGACCACACAGGCGCCCGACTCGTCGCCAAACACTTCCAGAGCCCGGTTCTGAACGTCGGCGTCGAGCGTCAGGATGACTTCCTTGCCCGGCACGGCGGGCCGCGATCCGCCGATGTCCTCGGCCACCACACGACCGCGCGCATCCACCTCGACCCGATTGCCGCCCGGCTCGCCACGCAGCGACGCGTCCAGCGCCTTTTCCACGCCCTGGCGGCCGATGCGGAAGCTGGGGTTGAACAACAGGGCGGGCGGCTGCTCGCCCTTATCACGGATCGCCTTGACGTCCCGATCCGAAACCTTGGCCACATAGCCGATGACGTGGGCGAAAGATCCGCCGAACGGATAGTAGCGCGCCTCGTTCATATCGACCATCACGCCGGGCAGTTCGTTGGCGTACTGATTGACCTTGGCGAACTCCTCCCAGCTCAGGTCGCTCTTGACCGGCACCGGGTTGAACTTGGAAGCCGCATTGACGTCGCGGATGATCGCGCGACGGCGCTCCAGCGTGTCGGGCAGCAGCCGTCCCAAAAGGTCCAGGGTCTGGTCCAGATCCTTGGTCTCGTCGCGCACCACCAGCACACGGAAGCTGGGGCGGTTGCCGGCGATGACGACGCCGTTGCGGTCCTTGATCAGGCCGCGCGGCGGCGGGACCATGCGGAAGTTGAACTGGTTCTGCGACGACAGGGTCGCATATTCCTGAGCCTGAACGACCTGCAGCTGACCCAGCCTTCCGATCAGCGCTGTAATCCCCAGCGCCGTCGCCCCGCCCACCACGAAGGTGCGCCGCAGGAAGGACCCCTGACGCTCATTCACATCGGCAAAGAAGATGGAGGGCTCGCCGCTCATCGGAACCGAATATCTCCGTCGTCGAATCGCTCAAGCATCCAGTTGGCGATCGGAAACAGCAGCAGCGTCGGCACGACCTGTCCGACCAGCGGCAGAATCGCCGGCGCGTTCGCCGCTCGCATCGTCACCACCAGATAGGCCAGAAAAAAGGCGCCCAATGTGCAGGCGGCATAGGCTCCAAAGCGGATCAGCCCCTCATGCCCCGCCAGCAGATTGCGCGACAGCAGCACCGTTCCATAGACGCCCATCAGGCACAGCGCCCAAAGGCCCAGCGGCGTATTCCAGAAGAGATCGAGGAACAGGCCGATCAGAAACAGCACCGCCGGCGCCAGCATCGACGGTCGGATCAGGGGCCAGGCGAAGGCCAGGATCATCGGAATGACCGGCTCGGGCAGATGCAGACCGAACAGTTGGAGCGGCGTTCCCAGAATGACCGTCGCGGCGAGGACGAGCAGGGCCGGATAGACGATCCACTGAAGAGGTCCGACAACGCGAACCGCGACCGGCCGTCTCACGCAGCGCCTCCCGGAGCGGGCGCCGGCGTAGGGCTGGGCGCAACCGGCGCAGGCGACGGGGTCGAAGCCGCAGGCCTCGGAGACGTCACGGCCGGACGGGCCGCCGTCGGCGCAGCGGCGGGCGCAGGCGTTGGCGCTGGCGTCGTCGCCGCAGCACGCGCCCGTTCGGCCTGGGCCTGCTGCGCCGCTGCACGACGCGCGGCCGCGTCAAGGATCGCTCCGACCTCGGCCGCGCTCGGCTCCGGCGCCGTCGCCAGGCCTGCGAGAGGCGGCGCGTTCAGCGCATTCGGGCTGACCAGCTGTCCAAAGCTCTGGAACAACAGCACGCGGACGTAATCGATCGCGCCGTGATCGCTGAACAGTTTGACCCGCCAGGCGCCGTCCACGCCCTTGGCGGCCACCCCGACCGGCAGGCCGCGCGGCAGTCCGCCGCCGTCGCCCGAACTCAGGATACGGTCACCGGCCTTGATCGAACCGGATCCGCGAATGAACTCCAGACGCGGGCTATCGCCGCCGTCGCCGGTCAGCATGGCGCGCGCATCGGTGCGCTCGATCATAACAGGGGTGCGCGACGCCACATCCGTCAGCAGCACGACGCGGCTGACGCCGCCCGTCACGCCCGTCACCCGACCAACCAGTCCATGTTCCGTCACGACCGGATTGCCGATCCGCACGCCCTTGGCCGAGCCGACGTCGATCAGCTTGGCGTTGGAGAAGGGACCGCGCGATTCCGAAATCGCCCGTCCCGTGGCCATGGGCACCGGCGGCTCGGTGCGCAGACCCAGCAGGGCCTCATAGCGTCCGTTGATGTTCTTTTGAGCGATCGCTTCGTCACGCCAGCCGCGTAGTTCAGCGATCTCGGCTTTCAGGCGGCGGTTCTCGCCGATGGCGAAGAAATAGCCGCCGACGTAGTCGCGCGCGGCCCCGGCCCAGCGCACCGGCGCGGCGAAGACCCCGCCCACCGGCCCGGCCGCCGCTTCGAAACCGCCGCGCGCCGCGCCCATGGTCGAGCCGCCTTCGGACGTGGTCCGATCGCCCAGCAACAGGACGACCGCGCCGATGACGGCCACGACGACGACGACCGCGGCGGTCCACGCCAGCGGCACCTTGATGTTTTCAAAAGGGCCGTCGCGAAACGCCACGGGCGACCTTCCACTCAAAGGGGTTGGAATCGGCAGGACGCCCCCTGCCGCTGAGCCTGCCTATCGCAAAATCAAGGCCGGAATGGAACCGTGATCACGCAGGCCTGACAAGGATTTGCAGCCAAGCTTTCACTTGCCCGCAACGGACGGATCAGAGCGCGGAGTCGAGAACGCCCTTCATCCAGCGCGGGTGCTCCAGCACGCGGCCGCAGCCGATGGCTACGCACGACAGCGGATCATCGGCGACCGAGACCGGCAGGCCGGTGTGATCGCGGATCTCGACGTCCAGGCCGCGCAGCAGCGCGCCGCCGCCCGTAAGCATGATGCCCTTGTCGGCGATGTCGGCGGCCAGTTCCGGCGGCGTGGCTTCCAGCGCGACCTTCACGGCCTCGATGATCTGGGTGACCGGCTCGGCCAGGGCTTCCGCCGCCTGACGCTCCGAAATGCGCACCTCGCGCGGCACGCCCTGCATCAGGTCGCGGCCCTTGACCTCGATCGACAGGCCTTCGCCGTCGGCCGGGATGCGGGCGGTGCCGATGTCCTTCTTGATGCGTTCGGCGGTCGTTTCGCCGATCAGCAGGTTATGGTTGCGGCGCATGTAGCTGATGATGCTGTCGTCCATCTTGTCGCCGCCGACGCGGACCGAACGCGAATAGACGATGCCCGACAGCGACAGGACGGCGACTTCCGTCGTGCCGCCGCCGATGTCGACGACCATCGAGCCGGTCGGCTCGTGGATCGGCAAGCCGGCGCCGATCGCAGCCGCCATGGGCTCGTCGATCAGGCCCACGCGGCGCGCCGAGGCGTTCAGGCAGCTGTCGTTGATCGCACGACGCTCGACCGCCGTGGCGCCCGACGGCACGCAGACGATGATCTTCGGGTTCACGAAGCCCTTGCGATTATGAACCTTGCGGATGAAGTGCTTGATCATCTCTTCGGCGACTTCGAAGTCGGCGATGACGCCGTCGCGCATGGGGCGGATCGCCTCCATGTGGCCCGGCGTGCGGCCCAGCATCTGCTTGGCCTCGATCCCCACGGCGTGGACGACCTTGCGCCCCCCGACGTTTCTCAGCGCCACGACCGACGGCTCGTTCAGGACGATGCCCTTGCCCTTCATGTAGATCAGGGTGTTGGCGGTGCCCAGGTCCATCGCGATGTCGTTGGAGATCGCGCCGAAAAGGGAGAAGCTCATGGGAATCGATACCGTTGTTAGCTGGCAGGGCGTCTAGATGTCTCAGTCGACCTGGCGACGCCCCAACTGCCCTGACATCCCCACGCCGGACAGTTCCTGATCGTCTTCGCCACGCCTACTAGCGGCGGGTTTGCCCGTATGAAACCGGGAATACAAGCCCCGATGACAGTGTCGTCATATGGAGAGGGCTATCGAGGCACGACGCCTGTGGACACCGGCTTCAGGATGTCGGCCTGCCGTCGCGCTTCGGAACGACGGCCAGGGCGTCCGCCGCCTCCATCGTGGGATACAGCGTGTCCTCCTCGCGGGCGACCCGATGCGCCAAGGCGCCGATCAACCCCTTGGTTACAGAGGCGAAACGCTCCCGATCCCTCAGAATGCGGGCCTGTGACCACTCTTCGAAATAGTGCGCCCAAACGCCGCTCAGCGCCCCCATGTCCTCAACATAGTGCTGCGCTAGGTCGCGAACCGAATGATCTTGGGACCGCATCAGGACGGGATAAAGTTCGCCGTCCTCAATCGCGAGATGCTCGGTCAGAGCCGTATTCAGCGCACGCATCAGCTCACGGGCGCGGATCGCATCGTCCGACGATTTCATAATGGCGGAGGTCCCGCCCAGGGCGCTGGCCAGTCGAATGATCCGGCCGTGCTGCGTCTTCAGAATACGGACATCCATGGCGACGCCTCCAAAGCAATAGCATGCAACCTCTGGATGAACGGAGTCTAAATAGCAGGCTAAGCAAATTCCCTCAGTCGCCGCGCGCGATCTCGCGCCGCTTGACCAGTTCACGCACCAACAGCATCAGCGCCAGCCAGGCCAGCGCCACGCCAGCCAATATGGCCGAGGTCCAGATCCCGTCGCCGCTGACCGCCGTCATGAAGGATCCCCCGAAGAAGGCGACCAGCGCGGTCTTCGGTAATACGCCCAGCGCGCACCCCGCCAGAAAGCCCGGGAACGACGCCCTCGCCGCCCCGAACGCCATGTTGACGACGATGAACGGCGCCGACGGCACGTTGCGGATCATGAAGCTGGCGTAGAAGGCGTTCTTGCCGACGAACCGCGTCAGCCGTCCGACCGTCTTGCCGCCGTGCCGCGCCAGAAGCCGCGCCGTGGGTCCGCGTCCCAGCCAGTAGGTCACGCCCGCCGACACGACAGTCGCGATCCAGCTGTAGAGGAAGCCGAACCACGGCCCGAACGCCACGACGCAGGCGGCGATCAAGATAAACTGCGGCGCGCCGAAGAAGGCTGAAACCGTAAACACCACGATGGCGGCGACCAGCCCCCAAGGTCCCTGACGGAATCCGGCCAGCCAGTCTTCCAGCCGCCCCTCGGCCTCCAGCCCCAGTTGGCTCTTGCCCACAGCGAACAGGGCGATCATCGCGCCCAGCAGCAGGGCCGTCGCCAGCACGGCGCGCCAGCGACGCGCCTCCATGTTCGACAGAAAATCGATGATCCAGCGCATCAGAGCCGCCGCTTATCATCCCATCTCTGCATTAGCGAGCATCAGCGCATTGTCCCGAGGGGCGACGCCGCGTAAACAACCCCGCCTCCCCGGCAAAAACTTCCAAAACCACGGGATAGTTCATGTCCAGCCTGCAATCTTCCGCCCTCGCCCGCGTCAAGCCCTCGGCCACCATCGCCGTCACTGCGCAGGCCCGGAAGCTGAAAGCCGAAGGCCGCGACGTGATCGGCCTGGGCGCCGGCGAGCCGGACTTCGATACGCCCGAAAACATCAAACAGGCCGCCATCGACGCGATCAACCGCGGCGAGACCAAATACACCGACGCGGACGGCATGCCCGAGCTGAAGGCGGCCATCGTCGCCAAGTTCAAGCGCGAGAACGATCTCGACTACACGGCCGCCAACATCCACGTCGCGCCGGGCGGCAAGCCCGTCATCTTCAACGCCCTGGTCGCGACGCTGAACCCCGGCGACGAAGTCATCGTGCCTGCGCCCTACTGGGTCAGCTATCCCGACATGGTGCTGCTGGCCGGCGGCGAGCCTGTGACGGTGGTTGGCGAGGAGAAGGACGGCTTCAAGTTGCTGCCCGCTGTGCTGGAAGCCGCGATCACGCCCCGCACCAAGTGGCTGATCCTGAACAGCCCGTCCAACCCCACCGGCGCCGCCTACACCCGCGCCGAACTGGAAGCCTTGGCCGAGGTCCTGCGTCGCCATCCGCACGTCTGGGTGCTGACAGACGACATGTACGAGCACCTCGTCTATGGCGACTTCGAATACACCACCATCGCCCAGGTGGCGCCGGAGCTGATCGACCGCACCCTGACGGTCAACGGCGTGTCCAAGGCATATGCCATGACCGGCTGGCGCATCGGCTACGCCGGCGGCCCCAAGCCTCTGATCGACCTGATGCGCAAGGTGGCCAGCCAGACCACGTCCAACCCGTCCAGCATCAGCCAGTGGGCGGCCGTCGAGGCGCTGAACGGGCCGCAGGACTTCATCCCCGAGCGCAAGGCCGCTTTCGAGAAGCGCCGCGATCTGGTCGTGTCGATGCTCAACCAGGCGGCTGGCGTCACCTGCGCCACGCCCGAGGGCGCCTTCTACGTCTATCCGTCGATCGCCGGACTGATCGGCAAGACCACGGAAACGGGCGTCGCCATCGACGGCGATTCCACCTTCGCCGCCGAACTGCTGAACGCCGAGGGCGTGGCCGTCGTTCAGGGCGAGGCCTTCGGCCTCAGCCCCTATTTCCGCATCAGCTACGCCACCTCGGACGCCGTGCTGGAAGAAGCCTGCACCCGCATCCAGCGCTTCACGGCCTCGCTGCGCTGATCGACCCAAGGCGGAGGTTCAGGCCTCCGCCTTCCATCCGGCCCTATTTGCTGGGCTGCATATAGACCACGCGACAATCGCCATCGATCGTGGTGTAGCGGTTGTTCGACGCATCGACGAAAGAGATCCGGCCGCCGTCGTCATATTCGACCTTGCCGGTCGAGCGTCCCTTGAAGTTCTCCACTCCATAGGTCCAGCAGGTGACGTCCGCCGGCTTGTCGCCCCAGGTGGCGTCGTTGCGCGCGCGCTTGCTGTCGGTGCAGGCGGTCAGTCCGCCGGTCAGGGCGCCAGTCAGGGCAAGGACGGCGGCGGTATAGACGAGCGCTTTCATAGGCTCAGCCTTGCACGGACGACGCTCAAGGAAAAGACCGCCCAAGCGATGCAAGGGCGGCCTAATTTTGTTCGATAGCGCCCGACCTTACGGACGGCTGGCCATGCCCAGCTTCACCGGCTTGGCGTCGTCAGCCAGGGCGCCGCGCTTGACGCCCCACAGCAGGATGATCGGCGCGCCGACATAGATCGACGAATAGGTGCCGATGATGATGCCGAACATCAGGGCGATCGAGAAGCCGAACAGGGCCTCGCCGCCGAAGATGGCCAGGGCCGCCAGCACCATGACGGCGGTCACGCCGGTGATGATGGTCCGCGACAGGGTCTCGTTCAGCGACAGGTCGATCACGTCGCGCAGCGGCATGGTCTTGTACTTGCGCAGATTCTCGCGAAGGCGGTCGAACACGACGACGGTGTCGTTCATCGAATAGCCGATCACGGTCAGGACCGCGGCGACCATGTTCAGGCTGAACTCCAGCTTGAACAGCACGATCAGCCCGAACGTCAGGATCACGTCGTGCAGCAGGCCGACCACGGCGCCGAAACCGAACTGCGGTTCGAACCGGAACCAGATGTACAGGAACATCAGGCCGATCGCTACGCCCAGAGCCAACAGGCCCGAGGTGAACAGCTCGCCCGACACCTTGGAGCCGACGACGCTGACGCCCGAATAGTTGACCTGACCGACCGCGCCGCTGATGGCGCCTTCGACCTGATTGACCACCTGGGTCTGATCGCGGCCTTCCGGCACCTGGAAGCGAAGAATGGCGGTCGAGCCGTCATCGACATTGGTGTCGCGGCGCGCGATGCCCTGGACCTGGACGTCGCCGAGGTTCAGGCCGTTCACGGCCTCGCGGACCCGATCCAGCTCGATCGTCTGGCCCGCCGGCTTGGACACTTCCATCGAGGCGCCGCCCCGGAAGTCGATGCCCATGTTCAGGCCGGGATAGAAGCAGGAGACGATCGCCGCGACGCACAGGATCACAGACAGGACGCCGGCGAACCGCGCATATTTGACGAAGTGGAAGTTCGTCTTCTGCGGCAGCAGTTTGATCAGGGGCCATCCACGCATCGCCATCACTCCGCGATCGGCAGTTTTTTGGGCTTGGCCGTCTTGAGCCAGTAGCCGAGCAGGACCTGAGCGACCAGGACCGACGAGAAGACCGAGGTGAACACACCGATGGTCAGGGTCCAGGCGAACCCGCGAACCGGGCCTTCGCCGAACACGAACATGATGCCCGCCGCGACCAGGGTGGTCAGGTTGGCGTCGATGATGGTGCCCATGGCCTTGTTGAAGCCGGCGTCCATCGAGGCGATGACGCTGCGTCCCGCCCGGGCCTCGTCACGCATCCGCTCGTAGATCAGCACGTTGGCGTCCACCGCGACCGCGAAGGTCAGGATCAGACCGGCGATGCCGGGCAGGGTCAGTGTCGCCTGGGTCAACGACATGGCCGCCACGATCAGCACGCCGTTCAGCACCAGGCCGACCACCGACACGCCGCCGAACAGCAGGCCGTAGGCCAGGATCATGAACAGCACGATGATGGCGAAGCCGACGGCGGTCGACAGGGCGCCGGCGGCGACCGCGTCCGCGCCCAGTTCGGCCGTCACGGTGCGGCGCTCCTCGACGTTCAGCGGCGCCGGCAGGGCGCCCCCGTTCAGCAGGTTCACCAGCGTCGCCGCTTCCTGGATCGAGAAGTTGCCGGTGATCTGACCCGAGCCCGAGGTGATCGCGCTCTGGATCGTCGGGGCCGAGATGACTTTGCCGTCCAGGATGATGGCGAAGGGCTTTTGAAGGTTGGCGGCGGTGGCTTCGCCGAAGCGCCGGGCGCCGGCGCCGTCGAAGCGGAAGTCGATGGCCGGGCGGCCGCTCTGGTCCGAACCGACGCCGGCGCGGGTCAGGTTCTCACCCGACACCAGCACGCGCTTCTTAACCAGATAGGGCGTGCCGTCCTCGCCTTGCAGCAGTTCGGAATCGGGCGGCACACGGCCGGCCAGGGCGTCCTGAACCGAATTCTCGACATCGACCATCTGGAAGGTCAGCTGCGCCGTCTGGCCGATGACTTCTTCCAGCTTGCTCGGATCGCTCTCGCCCGGCGCCTGGACCACGATCCGATCGGCGCCCTGGCGGGTGATGGAGGGTTCGCGCGTACCCAGGCTGTCGATCCGGCGGCGCACCACCTCGATCGACTGGTCCACGGCCGTCGCGCCCATGCCGTTCAGCGCGGCGTCGGTATAGGCGAAGCGGATGCGGTTGTCGCCCAGGCGCGTGGCGGTGCGTTCGGCCTGGCCGCCCGGTCCGACCTGACCGCCCAGCTGTTGCAGCGCCTTGAACGCGGCATCGCCCTGGGCCGGATTGGCCAGGGTGACGACCACGCCGCCGGCTTCACGCTGGAAGCCGTTGGTGGCGACGCCCGCACCGTTCAGCGTGACCCGAACGTCTTCGATCAGGTTGGTGACGCGCTTTTCGCGCATCGCCGGCACATCGACTTCCAGCAGCAGATACGAACCGCCCTGAAGGTCCAGCCCCAGGTTCAGCTTGTTCTTGGGCATGAAGCCGGGCAGCGCCTCGCGTTGCTGATCCGACAACAGGTTCGGGAACGCCAGCAGACAGCCGAGAACGGCCGCGACGACGACGAGAATGACTTTCCAGCGCGACAGCTGAATCATGAGGGCGGTCCAGGTATCGGCGGATACGCGAGCGTATCAGGCCTTGGAATCGTTGGCGGCGATGGCGGTGCGGTTGCGCACCTCGGCGATCATGGCCTTGACCACGCGCACGTTGACGCTGGGGGCGATCTCGACGTTGACCTCGGCCTCTTCGACGCGGGTGACCTTGCCGATCATGCCGCTGCCCAGGACGACGGTGTCGCCACGCTTGACGGCGGCGATGGCGGTCGCGTGCTCCTTGGCGCGCTTCTGCTGCGGACGGATCAGCAGGAAGTAGAACAGGATGAAAATACCGATGATGGGCGCAAACCCGATCAACTGCGCCGTCAAGCCGCCTTCAGCGCCCATGGGTCGTCTCCGAACATAGAAGGGTAGCCCTCGTCGGCCCCCCATTAAAACGAGGCGCGGAACCTAGGGCCGCGCCTCGCAGATTGCAACGCGGCGAAAGCGCTACCTGGGCAACACTGTCAAAGGATCGACCGCGACCGGATCGTCGCCGCGCATCTGACGGGTCTCGAAGTGGATCGAGGGGCGTCCGTCGCCGGCCGTCAGACCCACGGTGCCGATCTGCTGGCCCCCGCGCACGTCGTCGCCGTCCTTGACCGTCGCCGAACCCAGATGGCCATAGACGGTGCGCCAGCCGTTGGCGTGCACGATCAGCACCGTCAGCCCCTGCCCTACCAGATCGCTGCCGACATAGGCCACGCGCCCGGCCGCAGAGGCGCTGACCGTCGCGCCGGCCGAGGCGCCGATGTTGATGCCGTTGTTCCGCTCGCCCATGCCGACCGGGCCGAAACGCCGCACGATGTCGCCGCGCACTGGCCACAGCAGGTTCGGCTGAGCGGCAGCGGCGCCGGCGTTTGTCTGTTCGACAGGTCGCGTCTGGACCGGCAGGGCCGCATTGCCCGAGGGCGGCGGCGGGGGCGGCGGCACGGCGCCGTTGTTGGGCACCAGCACGCCGACGGGCGAGGCGCCGGTCGCGTAAGGATCGCGGCCGGTATCCACCGCCGCTTCAGGCAGTATGATTCGCTGGCCGGTCGTGATCGCCCCGCGCGGCCCCAGTCCGTTCAGATCGATCAGCGTCTGCACCGGCGTCTGGAAGCGGCGTCCCACGCCCGAGATCGTGTCGCCCGGTTGGATCACATAGGCCGCGCCCGGACGCACCGGGGCCGACGACGACGGATAGGACGGCGTGTAGGCGGGCGGCTGCGACGCCGGAGGCTGATAGGTCGGTTGGCTCGGACCGACGTTGACCGTCGGCGGCAAGGCTCCGCCGTCCACCTGCCCGATCGGCGCGGTCGCAGGCGGCGGCGATTCATAGGGGGCCGGCCGATAGGGCTGGTTCGAATTCTGACCGGCGTTCGGATAGACCGGCTGCTGCGGATAGGCGCCCTGCCCCGGACCGTAAACTGGAGCCGGGTTCGCATGCGTCGAATAGCGCGGCTCCGAAGGATAGCTGATGCAGGCCGCCGTGCTCAACGCCGCCCCCGCGACCAGAACCGCTCTCATCCAGCCCGAAATCATCGCCACCGGCTGCTCCCATTCGTGGTTAAACTCGCCCGCCCGGTGTGCCCGCTCGCGCCCCATAAGCCAACCCCGCAATCATCGCGGAATTGGGGCGAGTGAGGTCGTGAGGAGTGACTCGTGAATCGTGAATGGCGTTCGCACACCCGGAATCACGACTCACGCGTCACCCTTCACGCCCCTAGCCTTCCTTCGCCGTCCCCTCGACCAGGGGCACGAAACGCACTTCCGTCAGACTTTCGCGGTGGAACGACCCGTCGCCCTGTCCGACGTAGCGGTGCAGCATCTGCACAGACGTGCGTCCCACAGGCGCGACCAGCACCCCGTTCGGCTTCAGCTGTTTCAGCAGTTCGGTCGGCTCGGTCGGCGACGCGGCCGTGACCATGATCCGGTCGAACGGCGCCTGTTCGGCCCAGCCCAGGCCGCCGTCGCCGTGCTTGGTGATGACGTTCTCGATCTTCAGCACCCGCAGCCGCGCCTCGGCCTCGACCAGAAGGCTGCGATACCGCTCCACCGAATAGACATAGCGCGCCAGCCGGCTCAGCACCGCGCACTGGTATCCGCTGCCGGTGCCGATCTCCAGCACCCGGTGGCGCGCCTGCACCTCCAGCGCCTGGGTCATCAGGCCGACGATATAGGGCTGGCTGATCGTCTGCGCGCAGTCGATCGGCAGGGCCTGATCCTCCCACGCCTGATCCAGAAACTTCTCGTGCACGAAGACCGCGCGGTCGATGCTCTCCATCGCCTTCAGCACGCGCGGGTCCGTAACCCCCTGCTGCCGCAGCGACAGGATCAGCCGCCCGGCGCGGTCGTCGTGCATATTCATGCGGCGGTCGCCACGCTCTTGGGCGGCGCCCCGCCCAGCACCTTCTTCAGGTCATGCACGCTGGTCATGTGCGTCAGGTCGATATGCAGCGGGGTGACCGAAATCCGCCCCTCTTCGATAGCCCGCAGGTCCGTGCCCTCTGTATGGTC
>NZ_JAELUF010000665.1 GCF_016429195.1 Brevundimonas sp. ASV9 | reverse complement strand
CCACTTGTGTTCTGGAAACCATTTCCCTGAGAACGGATCAACGGAGGCATTGTGGTACGAGGTGGTGCTCAGCCGGTGAGCTAGACGACGTCCTCTGGGGTTGCCTTCATCCTCATCTTCCGAGTCCTCAAATTCTGTATCTTCGTCGGGTTGTTCAACGGTCTCGACTTCATGCGTAGGGAAATTTGCAATGGCGGCTGCTTCAGACGCCAATGTACCAGCTGCTGTCAAAGGGGTTGCAGAAGCCGTTGAAGGCCTTCGTTGTGCTGAAGAGGAGCTTTGCCGTCGTTCCTCGGCGGCGGATGATGGTTCGCCAACAGAGCCTTGGCGTGTCGGTGATGATTGCGGCAGTCGTACAGGAGACTGGCCTCGGAACCAGCGGATTCGTTGCACTCGAGGGATAGAC
>NZ_JAELUF010000664.1 GCF_016429195.1 Brevundimonas sp. ASV9 | reverse complement strand
GCCTGTAACTGTTCCATCTGTAACAAGAACGGCTACTTGCTCATCTACGTTTTGCGGAGTAACATGGAGTTTATCCGCGGCTGGGACGAGCTCCGGAATTACCGATTTGCGTCCAAGACGCGCGACCACAAGTTTTGCGGCGAGTGCGGGACGAGCATTGGGATTGACTTCTTGGGAAAGCACAAGTCTGGCGACGACATTATTGCTCTGAATGTAAGTGCCTTTCACTTTCGCTGTAGCTTATACAATATGTGCAGAATATCTCACAGCTTTCGTCTTATTTTCTCTTGCAGGCGCGGATCCTTCAGGGAGTTGATATTGACAAGCTCCGAACTTATCGCGGGAATGGAAGGCAGTACCAGCCCTGTCTCTTATACACATCTGACGCTGCCGACGAATACATCAC
>NZ_JAELUF010000663.1 GCF_016429195.1 Brevundimonas sp. ASV9 | reverse complement strand
GATGTTGAATGTCCGTGGTGGTAGTGGTGGTGGTGGCTAATGAGGCCCAAATTCCGAGTATCGGCCGCTGCGGTACCACCCAAGACAATCTAGACCGTGCGGCGTCGAAACGTGGGGGATGATCGGGATTCTTGCAGCCACCGGGGTAGCCTGGGGTACTGAGCTGAGAAGCAGTGTCCAAACTTGAAATGGATTTTACAAGCATACGCTGCCTGTGCCAGTTGGCTCATTGCCTCTGTTCCCTTGGATCAATAGCCTAAGAATGGTCAGCCTATTGGCATGTTTGCCGTGTTCAAGGATGGAAATGAAGATATGCTGATGCGCTCTAATGCAAGCTTGGGCCAAAGTCTGCGACCTGTCTCTTATACACATCTCCGAGCCCACGAGACCAGCAATCGTATCTCGT
>NZ_JAELUF010000662.1 GCF_016429195.1 Brevundimonas sp. ASV9 | reverse complement strand
GCCGCACGCCATACGAGGGCGACATTACCTACAACTGGTTTATGCAGAGCTGGTTTGGTGGCACATCCACCGACCTGTCAGCCTGGGCGCTGGCTCTGTACGGCGGACTCTGGGCGTTCGACGGTTGGGACAACGTAAGTCTACTCTCCCCTCTCCGCAGTCTACTCTATACCCTAACAAAGCCATTCAGACAAACTACGTCGTTGGAGAATTCCGCAATCCAAGTCGCGACCTTCCCCGTGTAATACACACCGGCATGCCGCTTGTAATCCTTTGCTACGTCCTCGCCAACGTCTCCTACTTCCTCGTCCTGCCGCTCTCCGCAATCAACAAATCCAACACGGTAGCCGTCATGTTCGGCAACCGCGTCTTCGGCCCTCCCGGCGCCCTCGTCTTTGCTCTAATCG
>NZ_JAELUF010000661.1 GCF_016429195.1 Brevundimonas sp. ASV9 | reverse complement strand
GCCCATTGGGGTCCACATCACCCTCTGCGTAAGGGGGTGGTGAGCCCGGTGTGACGTTTGCGTCCATCCGAGTTGTTTTGCCAGGCATTGGCTCGAAAGCCGTCGAAATGGGCATAAGAGGAGGTATTAAATACAATGATATCAAATGAAGCAATCACTACAGCGGTGAAGCCATCTCCAACGGCACACCAGGAGGCGGGAGCGGGAAGTGGTGTATCGTGGCGAGCGGGACGCAAGCCAGCCAGGTCATGGTCAGCTGGTCATTGGGTCAAGAGCGATGTGTTTACAGGCGCCTACTTCGTACAATACAATACTGGGAACCCCTCACGGCCCCTGAATGAAGCTCTGCAGGCCGCCCGAAACAGCTCCCAGCTAAGCCTCTAGATCCTGCTGCATTGGGGTTAGCC
>NZ_JAELUF010000660.1 GCF_016429195.1 Brevundimonas sp. ASV9 | reverse complement strand
ACTTAGTCGTATGGGACGACGAATTTGGCTAAATTTAGAATGCCTTGCGGCTGAGAGACAGCCCGGGGTGGGGGAATCAATGTGAGGGTGTTGATTGGCGTCTTTTCCTGCATGTTTCCATGCGCATAAATAGAAGGTGAAGTATACAGCGACAAAGGGTAATGTTTGGCTTGAACACTTAATCAACATAAGCGATAGCCCCTTTTTGGTAATATACGTATACATATATATATAATTATTATATAACCTTTATGCGAGCGCTGTGTTCAAAATGCAAAAACACAAACTCGGCAGTGACATCATACCGACGGCAAAACGGTACATTGCCGCATTCGGCAGTTCTCACCTCGGGCGCCCAACTGGGGACAGAGCCTGATTCTTGCTTACTACTCTTCGCAAGCATAGAC
>NZ_JAELUF010000659.1 GCF_016429195.1 Brevundimonas sp. ASV9 | reverse complement strand
CCACATCTACACTGTGATGTATTCGTCGGCAGCGTCAGATGTGTATAAGAGACAGGTGTAAGGGAAGCTTCTTCTCCTTCGGGATCATATTAGTGTGTTTCAAACAGAACTACAGCTAGTTGTTAATGGGCCTATATTTTCCTTTGCAATCGTCCTCCGTTCGGTACACTTCAGCGCGACCTATTCAGATTTGAGAAACTATTAATTGACAGGATTTTCTGCAAGTCCAACTACTGGTACCTGTCCCATTTCAACTCCTCGATCCTATTTGTCCTTGTAGAAACAGACTCTAACGTCCTTCGTATATCTTTTCCACTACGGCTAGATACTGACCTTGGCCATCACATATATCATACCACGCTATTGGTCTTTGAAATGCTACCATGCTGACCCGTGCCCTGTCTCTT
>NZ_JAELUF010000658.1 GCF_016429195.1 Brevundimonas sp. ASV9 | reverse complement strand
GTTCCAGTCCGCCGCCAAGACCAAGAAGGCCGAGCAGGAAAAGGCGGCGGCGACCAAGGTCGACAGCCCCTATGCGGCCATCGCCAACGGCAAGGTCGACGTCGAGGGCGGCATCATCCAGATCGCGGCCCGTCGCGGCGGCATCGTCCGTGACGTCCTGGTTCAGGAAGGCGATCGCGTCGTCGCCGGTCAGATCCTGGCCCGTCAGGAAGACGACGAGGCGCGTCTGGCGGTGCAGGCCGCCGCCGCCGCAGTCAGCCAGGCCGAAAGCCAACTGGCCCAGATCCGCGTGGACATCCGCACCGCCCAGCGCGAGCAGGAGCGCCTGCAACGCCTGGTCGCCACCAACTTCGTCGCCGCCCAGCGCATGGACCAGGCCCAGGACGCCATCGCCACCGCCCAGGCCC
>NZ_JAELUF010000657.1 GCF_016429195.1 Brevundimonas sp. ASV9 | reverse complement strand
GAGGTAGGCAGCGAGACCGGCAACGTGGGGAGTAGCCATGGAAGTACCAGAGATGGAGCGGGTGCTGCCGCCGATCCAGGTGGAGAGAATGTCGGTACCAGGGCCAAAGATGTCCAAAACGCTGCCGTAGTTGGAGAAGCTGGAGCGTCTGTCGTAGCGGTCAGAAGCACCGACAGTGCAGACCGAGGGCTCAGAAGCAGGGGAGTAGTTGCGGGCGTCAGCGTTGTTGTTACCGGCAGCGACGGCGACCATGACACCAGAGCTCTGGAGCCTGGCAGCGGCGCTGTTCACGGAGGAGGAGTAACCACCGCCAAGGGACAAGGAGGCAACGACACCTTTGGGGCAGTTGCGGTTGTTCTTGTCGCTGGCAACAAAGTCCATACCGGCGATGATGGTGGAGTACTGGCC
>NZ_JAELUF010000068.1 GCF_016429195.1 Brevundimonas sp. ASV9 | reverse complement strand
GACCGGGCTGTCGATCAACACCTCCAGATTGACGGGCTTGAACGTCTGGATGTCGCCAGCCTTGGTTTCGGGCTCGAGCGCCGTGCCGAACTGCCAGCCGGCGGGGAACTTGACCGTGGGCTGGACCGTGATGTTCCGCGACCAGTGGCCGGCGGGATAGAGCAGCATCTTCTCCCACTGGATGTTCAGCATCTCGGGCGTCATCGTGATGCGGCCCTGATTGCCGGTCGTCGGCGACAGGTGCTGCAGGGTGATGTTCAGCGCCGTCGCACCGGCCGGGACGACCACGTGGTAGGCGAAGAGATGCAGGGTGTCGCGAACCCACTGCACCCGCTGGCCGTCCGCGGTGATCTCGATGCCGGCCAGCTGCGCGATGGGGCCGACGGGGCCGTGGTTGCCGGGCAGCCATTCGGGGAAGAACAGGGTCATCGGTCCCGCCTGGGCGACTGGGATCGTTTCCTTCACCGCAAAGATGTGCTGGGCCAGGTTGGTGGCGTCGACGTCCAGGGTGATGACGCCGGGATAGGCGACGTCCCGCGCTTCCGGAATCGCGGGCAGGGGCGCAGGCAGGGCCGGCGGCGTGGTCGAGGCCTGCTGCGCCAGGGCGGCCGGGGCGGTCGAGGCCAAGAGGAGGGCGAGGCCGAGTGGAGCGGCGCGCAGGCAAGAACGGATCATCGAGGACTCTTCAAGCGACTGGGGGAGCCGCGACAGTCCGACGCAGGCGGCGGGGCGTCAAGCGTCAGCGCTGATCCGAAATTGCACTGCACCCCGAAAACGCGTGCAAAATGCAAGGAGGTGCAATTGGGATCAGTCCTCCTCCATCGGACGAAGGGGCGGCGTGGTGGGCAGATTGTGCTGCCGTTTCGGGTCGTTGGCCATGCCCCGGTAGTAGCGCACAGCATGGTCATCGATCTTGGCGATGGCCTCCAGATCCTTGTGCAGCCGGGACCAGCCCCGCGCCTCGATCAGCTTGCCGTCGATCATCGCCCGTGAAGCATTGGCCCAGGCCAGACGCGCCATATCGGCGGCGTTGCAGGGCAGGCGCTGGTCGATGGCGTCCAGCTCATAGGCGTCCAGCGGTTCGAAAACCGCGCCGTGCGGCTGGTCCGATCGGCGCCAGCCCTCCGTGCGAGCGCGCCAACGGAAGGTCGACAGGCTGAGACCGTGGCGCGCGCAGACCTCCTGGGCGACCCCCCCGGCGAGATAGTCTTTACGAGCCGCAGCCCAGGTTGCGGCGGACCGTCGGGTCCAGTCGGGCGAGTTCGGATTGGGATCGGAGATGTCATCGGTCATGCCGCCCATGATGCGGGCGGCGTCGGCTATGGCCGGAACAATGACGCTTCGAGCGCCTAAGCCGTTGAATAGGCAGCGGTCAGGGTGTCAAAATAGGATGGGGCGCGGTCGCCAGCCATCCTTGTTTCGGTCTTCAACCCGGCTTGACGTCCAGCAGTTCGACAGAGAAGCGCAGGGTGGAGTTGGGGGGCAGTTCGTCGCCGCCGACCCAGCGTGAGCCGTAGCCCAGCGAGGCGGGGATGACGAACTCGTAGATTTCCCCGACGCGCATCAGGGCCACGCCCTCGGTCCAGCCCTTGATGACGCGGTTCAGCGGGAACTCGGCCGGTTCGTTGCGGGCGTAGGAACTGTCGAACTCGCTCCCGTCAATGAAGGTTCCGCGATAGTGGACCTTGACCGTGTCGGTCGCCTTCGGCTGAGCGCCCTCGGGGTGGGCCTTGCCGACGCGGCGATATTGCAGGCCGCTTTCGGTGGTGGTCCAGCCGCGTCGGGCGCCGTTCCAGGCGAGGTAGGCGGTATTGCCGGCGTCCCAGGCCTGCTGCGGCGTCAGGGCGCCCTGGCCATTGACCTGATCGGCGGCGCGCGCGGCGGCCGAAGCCGTCTCGGCATAGGTCACCGGCTCGCGATGGGTGGCGCAGGCGGAAAGGGCGAGGGCGGCGAGCAGGGGAAGGGCGATCCGTGTCATAAGGCGACGCTAGATCAGCCCATCGTTGCTCGCAACGAGATTGGTCGGCTCCGTCGAAAAGGTTCCCTATGGCCTTTATTTCGTCGCGAATGCGCGTATATGTGCGCGCTCCGCAACACTCCATATGAGTCTGCGCGCAAGCGCCGAGGCCCGGTCCGTCGCCCTCCGACCGAGCGAAGGCGCGGCTCCTTCCCAGGGAGCCGGTCCATTTCAGGCGTCCTGGCCCGGCAGCGGGCCGAGGGTGGATGCCGAAACCCTGGCTGCGGACGCGGAAACGCGCGCCGTGGCTGCTGCATTTCACGCACGTTTTCCCCGGGACGTGCGCCATGGGAAACACTGAATGACTGACGTCGCCCACGATCTCGCCATCAACGGTCAGATCGCTTCCGCCACCTCGTTCACCGGCAAGAAGCGCATCCGCAAATCCTTCGGGCGTATCCCCGAAGCGATCGCGATGCCGAACCTGATCGAGGTTCAGCGCGCTTCCTACGAACAGTTCCTGCAGCGCGAGGTCCGTCCGGGCGTCCGCAAGGAGCAAGGCATCGAGGCGGTCTTTAAGTCGGTGTTCCCGATCAAGGACTTCAACGAACGCGCCATCCTGGAATACGTCTCGTACGAGTTCGAAGAGCCGAAGTACGACGTCGAAGAGTGCATTCAGCGCGACATGACCTATGCCGCGCCGCTGAAGGTCAAGCTGCGCCTGATCGTGTTCGAAACCGACGAGGAAACGGGAGCCCGTTCGGTCAAGGACATCAAGGAGCAGGACGTCTACATGGGCGACATCCCGCTCATGACGGACAAGGGCACCTTCATCGTCAACGGCACCGAGCGCGTGATCGTCTCGCAGATGCACCGTTCGCCGGGCGTCTTCTTCGACCACGACAAGGGCAAGACGCACAGCTCGGGCAAGCTGCTGTTCGCCGCCCGCGTGATCCCGTACCGCGGCTCGTGGCTCGACTTCGAGTTCGACGCCAAGGACGTGGTCTATGTGCGCATCGACCGCCGCCGCAAGCTGCCGGCCACGACCTTCCTGATGGGGCTGGGCATGGACGGCGAGGAAATCCTGAAGACCTTCTACGAGACCGTGCCTTACGAGAAGCGCGGCGAAGGCTGGGTCACGCCCTACAAGGCCGAGCGCTGGCGCGGGGTTAAGCCGGAGTTCGACCTGATCGACGCCGACACCGGCGAAGTGGTCGCCCAGGCCGGTCAGAAGATCAGCGCCCGCGCCGCCAAGAAGCTGGGCGAGACGACGACCTCGCTGTCGCTGGCCGCCGACGCCCTGGTCACCAAGTATCTGGCCAATGACGCCGTCAACTTCGAGACCGGCGAAATCTTCGCCGAGGCCGGCGACGAACTGGACGCCCCGACCATCGAAGTGCTGGAGCAAAACGGCTTCACCACCATCGAAGTGCTGGACATCGACCACGTCACGGTCGGCGCCTACATGCGCAACACCCTGCGCGTGGACAAGAACGACAACCGCGAGGACGCCCTGTTCGACGTCTATCGCGTGATGCGTCCGGGCGAGCCGCCCACCCCGGAAGCCGCCGAGGCCATGTTCAACTCGCTGTTCTTCGACAGCGAACGCTACGACCTGTCGGCCGTCGGCCGGGTCAAGATGAACATGCGTCTGGAAAGCCCCGAGGTCTCCGACGAGATCCGCGTCCTGCGCAAGGAAGACGTGCTGAAGGTGCTGCAGATCCTGGTCGGCCTGAAGGACGGCCGCGGCGAGATCGACGACATCGACAACCTGGGCAACCGCCGGGTCCGTTCGGTCGGCGAGCTGCTGGAAAACCAGTACCGCGTCGGTCTGCTGCGGATGGAGCGCGCCATCAAGGAGCGCATGTCCTCGGTCGATATCGACACGGTCATGCCGCACGACCTGATCAACGCCAAGCCGGCCGCCGCCGCGGTTCGCGAGTTCTTCGGTTCGTCGCAGCTGTCGCAGTTCATGGACCAGACGAACCCGCTGTCGGAAATCACCCACAAGCGTCGTCTGTCGGCGCTTGGCCCGGGCGGTCTGACGCGTGAGCGCGCGGGCTTCGAAGTCCGCGACGTGCACCCGACCCACTACGGCCGCATCTGCCCGATCGAAACGCCGGAAGGCCCGAACATCGGCCTGATCAACTCGCTGGCCACCCACGCGCGCGTCAACAAGTACGGCTTCATCGAGAGCCCGTACCGTCGCGTGAAGGACGGCCAGGCCCAGGGCGAGGTGGTCTACATCTCGGCCATGGAAGAGTCGAAGTACACGATCGCCCAGGCCAACATCGAACTGAAGAACGGCCAGATCGTCGAGGACCTGGTCCCCGGCCGGATCAACGGTGAATCCCAGCTCCTGAACAAGGACGCCGTGGACATGATGGACGTGTCGCCGAAACAGGTCGTTTCGGTCGCCGCGGCCCTGATCCCGTTCCTGGAAAACGACGACGCCAACCGCGCGCTGATGGGCGCCAACATGCAACGTCAGGCCGTGCCTCTGGTGCAGTCGGACGCTCCGCTGGTCGGCACCGGCATGGAAGCGGTCGTGGCCGTGGACTCCGGCGCCGTCGTGGTCGCCCGTCGTGACGGCGTCGTCGAACAGATCGACGGCACCCGGATCGTCGTGCGCGCCACCGGCGACGTGGACGCCGCTCGCTCGGGCGTCGACATCTACCGCCTGTCGAAGTTCCAGCGTTCGAACCAGTCGACCTGCATCAACCAGCGCCCGATCGTGCGCGTGGGCGATCAGGTGAAGGGCGGCGACGTCATCGCCGACGGCCCGTCGACGGACCTGGGCGAACTGGCTCTCGGCCGCAACGCCCTGGTCGCCTTCATGCCCTGGAACGGCTACAACTTCGAAGACTCCATCCTGATTTCCGAACGCATCGTGCGCGACGACGTCTTCACCTCGATCCACCTGGAAGAGTTCGAAGTCGCCGCCCGCGATACGAAGCTTGGCCCTGAGGAAATCACGCGCGACATCCCCAACGTCGGCGAGGAAGCCCTGCGCAACCTCGACGAAGCGGGCATCGTGGCCATCGGCGCCGAGGTCCAGCCGGGCGACATCCTGGTCGGCAAGGTCACGCCGAAGGGTGAGTCGCCCATGACGCCGGAAGAGAAGCTGCTGCGCGCCATCTTCGGCGAGAAGGCTTCGGACGTGCGCGACACCTCCCTGCGCCTGCCGCCCGGCGTCGCCGGCACGATCGTCGACGTTCGCGTGTTCAACCGTCACGGCGTCGACAAGGACGAGCGCGCCATGGCGATCGAACGCGCCGAGATCGAACGTCTGGGCAAGGACCGCGACGACGAGCTCAAGATCCTGGAGCGCAACGTCTATGGCCGCCTGAAGCCGCTGATCGTCGGCAAGAACGCCGTGTCGGGGCCCAAGGGCATCGGCCGCGGCGAACTGACCGAGGAGAAGCTGGCCGAGGTCAGCCGTGGTCTGTGGTGGCAGATCGCCCTGGACGACGAGAAGGCCATGGGCGAGCTGGAAGCGATGAAGCGCCAGTTCGAGGACGCTCGCAAGCAACTGGACCGTCGTTTCGAAGACAAGGTCGAGAAGCTGCAACGCGGCGACGAACTGCCTCCCGGCGTGATGAAGATGGTCAAGGTCTTCGTGGCCGTGAAGCGCAAGCTTCAGCCCGGCGACAAGATGGCCGGCCGTCACGGCAACAAGGGCGTCATCTCCAAGATCCTGCCGATCGAGGACATGCCGCACCTGGAAGACGGCACGCACGTCGACGTCGTTCTGAACCCGCTGGGCGTGCCGTCTCGCATGAACATCGGTCAGATCTTCGAAACCCACCTGGGTTGGGCCGCCGCCGGTCTGGGCAAGCAGATCTCGGGTCTGCTGGAAGCCTGGCAAGGGGGTGGTCAGAAGCAGGCTCTGGTCGAGCGCTTGACCGAAATCTACGGCCCGGAAACCCCGCTGCCGGAAGATGAGGAAGAACTGGTCGAACTGGCGAAGAACCTGTCCAAGGGCGTGCCCTTCGCGACCCCGGTCTTCGACGGCGCCCACATCAGCGACATCGAGCGTCTGCTGGAAGAGGCGGGGCTGAACAAGTCGGCCCAGTCGATCCTGTACGACGGCCAGACCGGCGAGCAGTTCAAGCGTCCGGTCACGGTCGGCTACATCTACATGCTGAAGCTGCACCATCTGGTCGACGACAAGATTCACGCCCGCTCCATCGGCCCGTACTCGCTGGTCACCCAGCAGCCGCTGGGCGGTAAGGCGCAGTTCGGCGGTCAGCGCTTCGGGGAAATGGAGGTCTGGGCTCTGGAAGCTTACGGCGCCGCCTACACCCTGCAGGAGATGCTGACGGTGAAGTCCGACGACGTGGCCGGCCGGACCAAGGTCTACGAGGCCATCGTCCGTGGCGACGACAGCTTCGAGGCCGGCATTCCCGAGAGCTTCAACGTGCTCATCAAGGAAATGCGTTCGCTGGGTCTGAACGTGGAGCTGGGGAATTCGTGAGACGTGACGCGTGAGTCGTGACTGGGCCGATGCTCGTCACGACTCACGATTCACTCATCACGGCGCCGTTCCCCCTCTGAAAAGATTTGACGCAGCCTTGGGCTGCAGAAGGAAACCAAGATGAACCAGGAAGTCCTGAACATCTTCAACCCGGTCCCGGTCACCCCGACCTTCGACCAGATCAAGATCGCCCTGGCCTCGCCCGAGAAGATCCGTTCGTGGTCGTTCGGCGAGATCAAGAAGCCCGAAACCATCAACTACCGCACGTTCAAGCCCGAGCGTGACGGCCTGTTCTGCGCGCGTATCTTTGGCCCGACCAAAGACTACGAATGCCTGTGCGGCAAGTACAAGCGCATGAAGTACAAGGGCATCATCTGCGAGAAGTGCGGCGTCGAAGTCACCCTGGCTCGCGTTCGCCGCGAGCGCATGGGTCACATCGACCTGGCTGCGCCGGTCGCTCACATCTGGTTCCTGAAGTCGCTGCCCAGCCGCATCTCGCTGATGCTGGACATGGCGCTGAAGGACGTCGAGCGCGTCCTGTACTTCGAGAACTACATCGTCACCGAGCCGGGCCTGACCCCGCTGAAGCAGAACCAACTGCTGACGGAAGACGAGTTCTATCGCTACCAGGAAGAGTTCGGCGATGACGGCTTCACCGCCGAAATCGGCGCCGAGGCCGTCCGCAACCTGCTGATGGGCATCGACCTGAACGCGGAAGCCGAAAAGCACCGCGCCGAGCTGGCCGACAATCCCTCGGAAATGAAGGCCAAGAAGGCGTCCAAGCGCCTGAAGCTGATCGAGGCCTTCCTGGAATCGGGCAACAAGCCCGAGTGGATGATCCTGACGATCGTGCCGGTCATCCCGCCGGAACTGCGTCCGCTGGTGCCGCTGGACGGCGGTCGTTTCGCGACCTCCGACCTGAACGACCTGTATCGCCGCGTCATCAACCGCAACAACCGCCTGAAGCGCCTGATGGAGCTTCGCGCGCCGGACATCATCATCCGTAACGAAAAGCGGATGCTGCAGGAGTCGGTCGACGCCCTGTTCGACAACGGCCGTCGCGGTCGCGTGATCACCGGCGCCAACAAGCGTCCGCTGAAGTCGCTGGCCGACATGCTGAAGGGCAAGCAGGGTCGCTTCCGTCAGAACCTGCTGGGCAAGCGCGTCGACTATTCGGGCCGTTCGGTCATCACCGTGGGTCCGGAACTGAAGCTGCACGAGTGCGGCCTGCCCAAGAAGATGGCGCTGGAGCTGTTCAAGCCGTTCATCTATGCGCGCCTGGACGCCAAGGGCCTGTCGGGCACCGTCAAGCAATCCAAGCGCATGGTCGAGCGCGAGCAGCCCGCCGTCTGGGACATCCTGGACGAGGTCATCCGCGAGCACCCGGTTCTGCTGAACCGCGCGCCGACGCTTCACCGTCTGGGCATCCAGGCGTTCGAGCCCAAGCTGATCGAGGGCAAGGCCATCCGCCTGCACCCGCTGGTCTGCACCGCCTTCAACGCCGACTTCGACGGCGACCAGATGGCCGTTCACGTCCCGCTGAGCCTCGAGGCCCAGCTGGAAGCGCGCGTCCTGATGATGTCGACCAACAACATCCTGTCGCCCGCCAACGGCAAGCCGATCATCGTGCCGTCGCAGGACATCGTCTTGGGGCTGTACTATCTGTCGCTGGTCAAGGACGGCGAGCCGGGTGAAGGCAAGCTGTTCGCCAACATCGGCGAGATCGATGCGGCGCTGGACGCCAAGGTCGTCACCCTGCACACGCGCATCAAGGCGCGCTGGACGGAACAGGACGCCGAAGGCAATGAGGTGACCAAGGTCATCGACACCACGCCGGGCCGGATGAAGCTGGCGGCTCTGCTGCCGCGTAATCCGAACGTCGGCTATCGCCTGCTCGAGAAGAACCTGACCAAGAAGGAAATCGGCAATCTGATCGACGTGGTCTATCGCCACTGCGGTCAGAAGGCGACGGTCATCTTCGCTGACCAGATGATGGGCCTGGGCTTCCGCGAAGCCGCCAAGGCCGGCATTTCGTTCGGCAAGGACGACATCGTGATCCCGGCCAAGAAGGTCGAGCTGGTCGCCGAGACCCGCACTCAGGTCGAGGAGTACGAGCAACAGTACGCCGACGGCCTGATCACGCGCGGCGAGAAGTACAACAAGGTGGTCGACGCCTGGTCCAAGGCCACGGACCGGATCGCCGACGCCATGATGGGCGAGATCGCGCAACCGCGCGTGCTGATCGAGGGTGAAAACCCCGACATCAACTCCGTCTTCATGATGGCCAACTCCGGCGCCCGTGGTTCGCAGGCCCAGATGAAGCAACTGGGCGGCATGCGCGGCCTGATGGCCAAGCCGTCCGGCGAGATCATCGAGACGCCGATCACCTCGAACTTCAAGGAAGGCCTGACCGTCCTTGAATACTTCAACTCCACCCACGGCGCCCGTAAGGGTCTGGCCGACACCGCGCTGAAGACCGCCAACTCGGGTTACCTGACCCGCCGTCTGGTGGACGTGGCGCAGGACTCCATCGTCACCGAGCAGGATTGCGGCTCGACGCGCGGCATCACCCTGCGTGCGGTAATGGAAGGCGGCGACGTGCTGGTCTCGCTGGGTCAGCGCATCCTGGGTCGTTATGCGGCCGAGGACATCAAGGAGCCGGGCACGGATACCGTCCTGTTCCCCGCCGACACCTATCTGGTGGAAGAAGTCGCCGAGGCCGTCGAGGCCGCTGGCGTCCAGTCGGTCAAGGTCCGTTCGGCCCTGACCTGCGAGGCCGAAGCCGGGATCTGCGCCCACTGCTACGGCCGTGACCTGGCGCGCGGCACCAACGTCAACATCGGCGAAGCGGTCGGCGTCATCGCCGCCCAGTCGATCGGCGAGCCGGGCACCCAGCTGACGATGCGGACCTTCCACATCGGCGGCACGGCCCAGGTGGCGGAAACCTCCTTCATGGAGGCGACCAACGCCGGTACGGCCAAGGTCACCGGCCCGACCGTCGTCGCGGCGCACGGTGATCTGGTGGCCATGAGCCGCAACGTCATCGTGACCGTGGTCGTCGACGGCAAGGACCGCGAGACGCACAAGGCTCCTTACGGCGCCCGCATCCGCGTCAAGGACGGCGACGAGGTCAAGAAGAACCAACGCCTGGCGGAGTGGGACCCCTACACCACCCCCATCCTGACGGAAGTCGGCGGCGTCGTGCGCTTCGAGGACCTGGTCGAAGGCCTGTCGGTCAAGGAAGAAACCGACGAAGCGACGGGCATCGCCCAGCGCGTCGTCAGCGACTGGCGCGCCAGCCCGCGCGGTTCGGACCTGCGCCCGGCCATGGGCGTCACCCTGGGCGACGCCTACGCCAAGCTGTCGTCCGGTTCGGACGCCCGCTATCTGCTGCCCGTGGGCGCGGTTCTGTCCGTGTCGAACGGCGACGAGGTCAAGCCGGGCGAGATCATCGCTCGCGTTCCGACCGAAGGCGCCAAGACCCGCGACATCACCGGCGGTCTGCCGCGCGTCGCCGAATTGTTCGAAGCTCGCCGTCCGAAGGACTGCGCGGTCATCGCCGAGATGGATGGTCGCGTCGAATTTGGCCGCGACTACAAGAACAAGCGTCGCATCAAGATCACGCCCGAGCCCAACGCCGATGGCGTGCAGGGCGAACCGGTCGAGTTCCTGATCCCGAAGGGCAAGCACATCTCCGTTCACGACGGCGATCTGATCCAGAAGGGCGACTACATCATCGACGGCAACCCGGATCCGCACGATCTGCTGCGCATCCAGGGCGTCGAGGCGCTGGCCGAGTATCTGGTGAACGAAGTGCAGGAGGTCTATCGACTGCAGGGCGTGCCGATCAACGACAAGCACATCGAAGTCATCGTGCGTCAGATGCTGCAGAAGGTGGAAGTGCTGGATTCGGGTGAAACCACCTTGATCCGCGGCGACACCGTCGAAGTCGCCGAAGCCGTTCTGGAAAACGCCAAGGTCGAGAAGCGTGGCGGCCGTCTGGCCACCACCCAGCCCGTCCTGCTGGGCATCACCAAGGCGTCGCTGCAAACCCGCAGCTTCATCTCGGCGGCGTCCTTCCAAGAGACCACTCGCGTCCTCACCGACGCCTCGGTCCACGGCAAGAAGGACATGCTGGAAGGCCTGAAGGAAAACGTCATCGTCGGCCGCCTGATCCCGGCCGGCACCGGCGCCTACCTGCGCAGCCTGCAGAAGATCGCCAACGAGCGGGATGCAGAACTGACCTCGGCTCTGGAAGAGGCGATCGAGCCGCTGCCGGCCGATCTGCAACTGGAGCTGGAGAGCAGCGAGAGCTGATCTCACGCTTCTCGAGCGAAGACATGAAGGGGGCGGCGCCGGCGACGGCGCCGCCCTTTTTCTATGACTTGACGCGTGCTCGGATTGCGGTGAACTGAGCCAAGGTTGTGTAGAGGGGTGCCATGACGAAAGCTGACAAAGTGCTGTGGAGCCTAACGGCCGTGATTTTGTCGCTCTTCGTCGTCGTTGAAGCCAAGACGATGATGCTCAATCTCGGCGCGGCCATGCATGACGCCTATTGCCAGGATCACTGACCTCAATCTTTCCACCGCTCTATCGGGGCTGAAGCACCTGGCGTGATCGGTGCGCCGCCGGCCCGGTGGCCGTCGCGTCGGGTCTGGACGTTGCGGGTCGAGTCGGGCGCCAGCGAGGGATTCAACTGCGCGCCGGCGCAGCCCGTGCCGAAGTTCGAGCCGACGCAGTCCGCCGGACCCACCACACCGACGCCGCCGGACAGAGGACGACGGCGCGCCTCCCATTCGGCCAGACGCCGCGCGCCTTCGCGCGCAAAGGCGGCGTCGCGCTCGGGGTTGCCCGTGCCGGTGATCGGAGCGGCGTTCATGCCGCGTCGCATGGCGTCCTCGCGGCAATGGGCGCGCTCGGCGGCGTTGAGCTGTTGCGGCGTGGTGCAGCCGATCAGGCCCTGACGCAGGACGCGCGACATGGCCCCGGCGCGATCGTTCGGATTGACCGTCCAGGCGTCCGGCGACGCGGGCGCGCCTTGGGGCGTGGGCGCAGCGATGCGGGGACGCATCGGGGCAGGGCGACTGTCCGGTGCGGACGCGACCCTGTCTGTGGGAGCGACGTCGAGGCTGCCGGCGTCACGCGATGCGGACATGGCGACGGGCTCGGGCGTCTGCATCGCAGGGCGGGGCCGCTCGTTCGGCAGCAGAGGGCGTGGGCTGATGTCGATGTAGAGGGGGCGTGAATCGGGCGCGCTCGGCGGAGCGTCGATCCCCAGCGCGGTGAGAGAGAGGGTGGCGATCAGCCCTGCGTTGATGGCGACCGAGGCTGTGGCCAAGGCGACCTTGCGCCAGTCCGGACGAGTTCGTCGCGGCCATGGGCCAGGGGAGGGCGCGGAGGCTGCGGTCATTCGCGACGCTTTCTGAGATTGGGCAGGAAGCCATCTCGCGAGGAGAAGAGTTCGACCTGAATGTTCACGCCCTCGCATCCTGCCATCGGATGTGGCGTTACGCACGGCGGATCTCCGCGCGGCGGTGCGGCGCGTTGAGCCTCCCAGGCCGCCAAGCGACGTGCGCCTTGCTGAGCGAAGGCCGCGTCGCGTTCTGTATCCCCCGTGCCTCGAATGGGACGGACCGCCGCATGACCGCTCCAGCGCTCTTCGCAGCGGCGGCGGTCGTCGGGCGCTAGGCGGTGCGGGGCGTTGCATGAAGGGGAAGATAGTCTCGGCCCCGCAAAGGCGCCGTCGACCCGCCAGCGGGGGTCGATCCCGACTTCCTCTTTCGCCTGGTTCATGGACGCGAGGGGGCGCGCCGACGTCGTCAGATCGCCTCTGTTGGGCGCATCCCCTTGCGATGCCTGCGCGCGTCGGGGCGCGGCTATGGCGTCCTCAGAGGACGTGACAGACGGAGTCTTCGGCGCGTGGACCAGGGCCGGCCAGGCCTCCTCAAGATAGACGATCATCGGCGCAGGCCGCAGCGAACGCGCGCGCAGCCCCGGATCCGTCATGGATAGAAGCACGACGGCGCCTGCATTCAGCCCGACGGCGGCGGCCGCAAAGCCCGCCTTGCGCCAACCAAGACGGCGGGGCGCCTTTGTCGGCGTCATCGCCCCAGGTCCGAGGTCAACGGCAGCCATCGTCAGTTCATGCCGAACAGGGACCGCAGCCCGGGGTAGGCGCCGTCGCCCTCGCGGTAGTCGCGCCAGCGTTTCTTGACGGCGGCTTCTTTTGCAAAGCCCGCCGTCCTTTCCTCATCGCCGGAGCGCACCATCGGCGGCGATGATCCATCGGCCGCGATCGCCAGCGCACGGCAAGCCTGACGGTCCCGCGTGGACCGTGCGGTTTCGGGGCGGCAATCCGGTTCGCCATTGCGCGCTGCGTTCCCCGTCGGCCAGGCGGCGTCGGGTGAGTGGCTCGGTCGGACCGTCCAGCGCGGGTCATAGGCGGGCGCGGCCGGACGATCCGATGTCGGCGTCGCGGTCAGCGCCGGTCCCGCAGGCACGGGCTCGCCCGAAGGGACTGACGCCCGGCGTTGGTGCTGCGCTGGCGGTGCAGCCACCGGCGCTGTGCGGGCCTTGGCCCCTATGATCACAGGCTCGATCTCGATGTAGAGCGGCGCGTTTCCCGAAATCCGACGCGGCGCCGGGCGGCGGTCCCCTACCACGAGAAGCGCAAGCAGGCCTGCGTTTACCGCAAGCGAGAGCGCAATCGCCCCTGTTCTGGCCAGCCCCGCCATGACCCATCCCCGGTTGGTCTTGTCGTCAAGCTGAGCGCGAAGCGTGGCGGGTTTCAGGCGAAAGGTCGCTCTATTGAAGACCGCTAGGCATCATTGAATCGGCTGCATTCTGGAGTGTTAACGTCTCCGCCTTGACCTTCGCGCCCATCGCGCGTAGAAGCCGCCCACTTTCGAGGCGTGACCGGTTCGCCGGTCTCTGAGATCGTGACAATCCAACGGACGGGCTGTGCCCGCCGGAACGCCCAAAGCGCGCGTTCCGGTTTTTCTGTTTGGGTGGTCGCGCGATCAGTCTCGATGACACCCGGGCGAGGGGATGGTCCCCCGTTCACAAGAAGGCGAGAGGCGCTTCGGTCGAAAGACACACGCCTCCATCAGAAGTCGAGACGAGTTTCGAATGCCTACGATCAACCAGCTGATCCGCAAGCCGCGCAAGCCCAAGCCCACCCGCAACAAGGTGCCGGCTCTGGAGGGTTCGCCCCAGCGTCGCGGCGTCTGCACCCGCGTTTACACCACGACTCCGAAGAAGCCGAACTCGGCTCTGCGTAAGGTCGCCAAGGTCCGTCTGGCCAAGAACGGCTACGAAGCCGTGTGCTACATCCCCGGCGAAGGCCACAACCTGCAAGAACACTCGGTTGTTCTGATCCGCGGCGGCCGCGTGAAGGACTTGCCTGGCGTTCGCTACCACATCCTGCGCGGCGTTCTGGATACCCAAGGCGTCAAGGACCGTAAGCAGCGTCGTTCGCACTACGGCGCCAAGCGTCCGAAGTAAGCCATTCTTCTCCGGGCCGTCGCGCCCGGAGGCCTTTTCGAGATCATCCCGGCGCTGGTCGGGCACTGCAAGGAATACCCCATGTCGCGTCGTCACCGCGCCCAGAAACGTGAAGTTCTGCCGGATCCCAAGTTCGGGGACTTGGTCGTCACCAAGTTCATGAACTACGTCATGTACGAAGGTAAGAAGGCCGTCGCCGAGAACATCGTGTACGGCGCCTTCGATATCCTGGCCGAGAAGAAGAAGGACCAGGAGCCGGTCGCGACCTTCCACGCCGCTCTGGAAAACGTCTCTCCGTCGGTCGAAGTGCGCTCGCGTCGCGTCGGCGGCGCCACCTATCAGGTGCCCGTCGAAGTCCGTCCGGACCGTCGTCGCGCCCTGGCCATCCGCTGGCTGGTGAACGCTGCGCGCAAGCGCGGCGAGAACACCATGACCGAAAAGCTGGCCGCCGAACTGCTGGACGCTTCGAACAACCGCGGCACCGCGGTCAAGAAGCGCGAAGACACCCACAAGATGGCCGAAGCCAACCGCGCCTTCAGCCACTATCGCTGGTAACGCCTTCAAAGCGTCATCTGCGCTGACTATCTAAGGGTTTCCGGTGCGGGCGGTTTGAGCTAAATCGCCCGCACTCGCTTATCCGAACACCGACATCCTTCCGTGGGCGCCCTTTAGCGTCCTGAAAACTTTCAAGGCACGTTTCCATGGCACGTACGCACGCGCTCCAGGACTACCGCAACTTCGGCATCATGGCCCACATCGACGCGGGCAAGACGACGACGACCGAGCGGATCCTGTATTACACCGGCAAATCCCACAAGATCGGCGAAGTCCACGACGGCGCCGCCACCATGGACTGGATGGACCAGGAGCAGGAGCGCGGCATCACCATCACGTCCGCCGCGACGACCGCCTTCTGGCAGAACAAGCGTCTGAACATCATCGACACCCCAGGCCACGTGGACTTCACCATCGAAGTCGAGCGTTCCTTGCGCGTCCTCGACGGCGCCGTGACGGTGCTGGACGGCAACGCCGGCGTAGAGCCGCAGACCGAAACCGTCTGGCGCCAGGCCGACAAGTACAAGGTTCCGCGCATCGTCTTCGTCAACAAGATGGACAAGATCGGCGCCGACTTCGACGCCTCGGTCGAGTCGATCCGCGACCGTCTGGGCGCCAAGGCCGTGCCGATCCAGTTCCCGATCGGCGCCGAATCCTCGCTGTCGGGTCTGGTCGACCTGGTCCGCATGACCGGCGTGGTCTGGGATAACGACGGCCTGGGCGCCTCCTACAAGGACGTGCCGATCCCCGACGACCTGATGGACAAGGCGATCGCCGCGCGTCAGTACCTGATCGACAACGCCGTCGAGCTGGACGACGAGGCGATGGAAGCCTACCTCGAAGGCAACGAGCCCGACGAAGCCACCATCAAGAAATGCATCCGCAAGGCCGTTCTGACCGGCGCCTTCTATCCGATCCTGTGCGGCTCGGCCTTCAAGAACAAGGGCGTGCAGACGCTGCTGGACGCCGTCGTCGACTATTTGCCGTCGCCGCTGGACATCCCGCCGACCCCGGGCATCGACTTCAAGACCGAAGAGCCCGTCGTGCGCAAGGCCTCGGACGAAGAGCCCCTGTCGGTCCTGGCCTTCAAGATCATGGACGACCCCTTCGTCGGCTCGCTGACCTTCTGCCGCCTGTACTCGGGCAAGATGGAAACGGGCATGAGTCTGCTGAACTCCAGCCGCGACAAGAAAGAGCGCGTCGGCCGGATGCTGCAGATGCACTCCAACAACCGCGAAGACGTCAAGGAAGCCTACGCCGGCGACATCGTCGCCCTGGCCGGCCTGAAGGAAACCCGCACGGGCGACACCCTGTGCGACCCGATCAAGTCGCCCGTCATCCTGGAGAAGATGGAGTTCCCGGCGCCGGTCATCGAGATCTCGGTCGAGCCCAAGACCAAGGGCGACCAGGAGAAGCTGGGCGTCGCCCTGGCCAAGCTGGCCTCGGAAGATCCCTCCTTCACCGTCTCGACCGACCACGAGTCGGGCCAGACGATCCTGAAGGGCATGGGCGAGCTGCACCTGGACATCAAGATCGACATCCTGAAGCGCACCTATAAGGTCGAGGCCAACATCGGCGCGCCGCAGGTCGCCTATCGTGAATCGCTGGGCCGCAAGGTCGACATCGACTACACGCACAAGAAGCAGACCGGCGGTACGGGCCAGTTCGCCCGTGTCATGATCACCTTCGAACCCGGCGAGCCGGGCTCGGGCTTCGTGTTCGAGAACTCGATCGTCGGCGGCGCGGTGCCGAAGGAATACATCCCCGGCGTCGAAAAGGGCCTGAACTCGGCCAAGGACAACGGCCTGCTGGCCGGCTTCCCGCTGATCGACTTCAAGGCGACCCTGACGGACGGCAAGTTCCACGACGTCGACTCCAGCGTGCTGGCGTTCGAAATCGCGGCCCGCGCCGCCTTCCGCGAACTGAAGGAGAAGGGTTCGCCCAAGCTGCTCGAGCCGATCATGGCGGTGGAAGTCGTGACCCCCGAGGAATACCTCGGCTCGGTCATCGGCGACCTGAACGGCCGTCGCGGCATGATCCAGGGTCAGGACATGCGCGGCAACGCCACCGTCGTGAACGCCTTCGTGCCGCTGGCCAACATGTTCGGCTACGTGAACACGCTGCGCGGCATGTCGCAGGGCCGCGCCCAGTTCACCATGCAATACGACCACTACGAGCCGGTGCCGCAACACGTCGCCGACGAAGTGATCAAGAAGTACGCCTAAGCTTTCCCTTTTCGGAAAGCCCGCCTATATGCGCCCGGACCGTAAGGACCGGGCGTCCTTAACCCCCAAACTGCAGGAACCCCGGTTCGGGGACCTTAGGAGCTAGAAAATGGCCAAGGAAAAGTTCGAACGGACGAAGCCGCACTGCAACATCGGCACGATTGGTCACGTTGACCACGGCAAGACGACGTTGACGGCTGCGATCACGATGACGCTGGCGAAGGCCGGCGGCGCGAAGGCGATGAACTACGCCGACATCGACGCTGCGCCGGAAGAGAAGGCCCGCGGCATCACGATCAACACCGCGCACGTGGAATATGAGACGGCCAACCGTCACTACGCCCACGTCGACTGCCCCGGCCACGCCGACTATGTGAAGAACATGATCACCGGCGCTGCGCAGATGGACGGCGCGATCCTGGTGGTGTCGGCCGCTGACGGCCCGATGCCGCAGACCCGCGAGCACATCCTGCTGGCCCGTCAGGTCGGCGTGCCGGCCCTGGTGGTCTTCATGAACAAGGTCGACCTGGTCGACGACGAAGAGCTGCTCGAGCTGGTCGAGATGGAAGTGCGCGAGCTGCTCAGCTCGTACCAGTTCCCCGGCGACGACATTCCGATCACCAAGGGTTCGGCCAAGGCCGCGACCGACGGCGTGAACCCGGAAATCGGCGAACAGCGCGTTCTGGCCCTGATGGAAACCGTCGACGCCTACA
>NZ_JAELUF010000656.1 GCF_016429195.1 Brevundimonas sp. ASV9 | reverse complement strand
CTCGTAAATAACACGAAGAGGAGGAGACGACTGGCGAGTCTCTTGAGAGCTGTCTCTAGCGGGGGCGTCGCCAGGGCCTGTGAGGGCCATGAGGTATTGCACAATGGCCTCGTCGTCTCCAATATCAGAGAAGGAAAGATCGAGATGAAGCGGCTGGTCAAAGGTGTAGCGCTTCGCCTTGGCATTCTTCCGCGCCCGCTTGGCGGGGCGGATAATATAAGTTGGCTCGTCATGCTGGATACTGTTGATATCAAAGGTACCGCGATCGACTTCTCCACTGTTGTAAAGAAGTCCCATCTGATACAACTCGGCAATCTCGGCATCCTCAGTGACGGGAACTTGGGAGCGAACCCTTACTTTGCCGCGCGCTGTGGAATCATCGTAAAAGGCATCCTCGCGCTCGAGAGA
>NZ_JAELUF010000655.1 GCF_016429195.1 Brevundimonas sp. ASV9 | reverse complement strand
CCCCCGTTTTTCAAGCAGTAGACGGCTTTCGCGATACGATTGCTGGTCTCGTGGGCTCGGAGATGTGTATAAGAGTCAGGCCTTTCTGCTCAAGCCTTTCCAAATCGGTAAGATATCCAATGGGTAGTATGTATGATTGCACTTGCAGATGATGTAGTGTAAAGCGGTAATTCTGACGTTGGCCTGTTTTCTTTTCAAAGGCTAGCCGAAGAGCAGATCAAATAACGCTGTCGTTTTTGTTAGTTCAGCTCCAACGTCATGCTTGCGTCTTCCCATCGGCTAATAGCCACCGCGCACATTACACCGTCGCAGCATCCTCTGCAACTGCGACTGCAGGATGCCAAATGGCTGGCCACTGACTGGCTGCTCTATGCTGCTGATGGTCCACCGCTGTGTGTTGTATCGGAC
>NZ_JAELUF010000654.1 GCF_016429195.1 Brevundimonas sp. ASV9 | reverse complement strand
CCCTACGTCTGAAGCTTACCTGCACACAGACGCGATGGGCCCAACGGAGCCGTCATCACCAAAATGGGATGGCAACGCTGCGGATTCTGGTCCCGACGGCCTAGTTCGTGAGGCATCGCAGGCTAGTGCTTCTTCAGCTAGCAACAATAGTCACCTGGAAACACAGTCAGTACCAGGATCTACGCACTCGCGGGCTAGCGATGGAGGTGAGGCCAAGAGTCCAGCTGAGATCGCTCTGGACCATGTTCTGGGGACGACAAAGCGTCTGTTATTCCCGTCTCCTAGGAAGGACGGCTCGCCAAAGGTGCTTCATAATGTCGACGTGAACGTCATGACTACAGACTGTCTCTTATACACATCTGACGCTGCCGACGAATACATCACAGTATAACACTCGGTGGTCGCCGT
>NZ_JAELUF010000653.1 GCF_016429195.1 Brevundimonas sp. ASV9 | reverse complement strand
GTCCACATCGTCATTACGCCAGTGCGCCATGCCGCACGCTCACACAAGCGCGCACACACACTCACACCCCCTCCGTACTGGCTTCAAATCCCCCAATCGAAATAAGCCTTTCCTCTGACCTGTTTCCCACACCCCTCCACATATGCCTACCTGCACGGTACCCGTACGAGTACTCTCTTGCAGTGTCCACACCAGCTCCATTCCATGTACCTCAACCGGCCCCAGAACGGGACCCGCAACACCCAGGCAAGGCAAAGGTGCTGTTGCTCTGCTCCTCGTCCCCGGTCTGGGTCCTCGATGGGAGTTTGGTCTGCCGATGAGCTAGAGGGAAGAATCATTTCGGTTATGTGCAGTACTGTTCAGACTGGCTCAACGGATTTCCGGGGGAGAGAAATGAGTCCCCTATAA
>NZ_JAELUF010000652.1 GCF_016429195.1 Brevundimonas sp. ASV9 | reverse complement strand
ATTCCGAGCATTGGGCGTGTATAATATATAGAAGCTGGAGTTTGTAAAGGAAGGTAATGGACAGGCGCATATGCAGAGTTAATAAAAACATCACAATACCTAACAATAGCTGCAATGATCTTAATAATAATCAACGTTTTCATTCTCTAGGCGGTATACATCATCATCCGCAAACCTACTCTTCGTCTAAGACGCTTTCAATATTCCAATCATCTAACTCGCATTCATCACGCAAAAATTGTTTTGACAAACACTAACACAAATCTACAAAAAGCAATTTACCCGCGTATAATCACCAATCATCATCCTGTTCCTTCTTCTGCATAGCGTTTTTCCGCGCGAGCAGAGCATCCGCCAAACTGCCTCCCAAGCTTGGTGTCGGTGTATTGCTGCGACTATTGTCTGATCC
>NZ_JAELUF010000651.1 GCF_016429195.1 Brevundimonas sp. ASV9 | reverse complement strand
ATTTTAGGCTCGCCCCGCGTAAAGTGTAATTAAGCTCCCGCCCGCCGCGCCTCAGGAATGCGGAGCAGGGCAGAGAGACAATCCTATTAAGAATAACTTTACAGTAGCGTTTTATGTCTGCAATTCAAGTTGCCTTAGGAAGAAGCTCAGCAGATAAGTAGACGAATTGTTAAACTTGCAACTGCTCAGCAGCCATTGCTATAGAATTGAGTATCCGGTGTTACCAAAACATATAAGCGTTCTTTTCAGCCCCAAGTCTCGTTCAGGTGTAGGGTAGCCAAAACATAAACCTTGCACTCTGCGTTTCCATTAATGCCGCATCAGCAGCGATACCAAACCTGCCAGCGTCTTGCCACATCATCCCATTGTAGTATCGACTAAAAAGTGACTCGACGTATTCGCTTAAGTC
>NZ_JAELUF010000650.1 GCF_016429195.1 Brevundimonas sp. ASV9 | reverse complement strand
CAAATGGCCAGGAGCTCTTGTAGGGACAAATGATGAAACCAATTAATGCCACATGACAAACAGTATATACTCTTTCCTCTGGCCAGCAGAGTAAAAAAGAGTATGAGGAGCTGGATAACGACGGGGTACAAGAAAAAAGGGCCGTTCGTGGGGTGAGAGCGGTGGTTGTACTGTATTTCGTTTGGAGGTCGACCGGCAGCTTCGGGACGCCGTGGGCGACAGGCGTATGTATGGTAGACGGGGTTGGGCGTTTGAATAGCGCAACGGGGGTTCGAAGTAAAGTACCACCAGACCAACGACAGGAGGAAAAAAGAAAAGAAAACGAAAGGACTAGGAGATGAAAGTGGTGATAAAGGCCAGACAAAAGAAAGGAAAAAGGCAGTACAGAGACAGGTACTAAGGTAGGAGA
>NZ_JAELUF010000649.1 GCF_016429195.1 Brevundimonas sp. ASV9 | reverse complement strand
AAAGAAGCATGTGTGTAATGAAATGACGTACCTAGACCTATCATCCTGCTACCCTACACGCCAAGCTGGTGATGGTGTGAGGCGACAGCGGAATGCGGCCCGCTAATCCGCCCATGACACACACTCTCTCTGGTTGGTGGGGTAGTGGGGTAGTTTGCGCTGTCTACCTTAGCCTTGTTGGGGAGGTGATTTGCTACTTTATTGGCAGCAGGAGGCGTTTAGATTATTAAAAGCGCCGGAGATAAGACCAGCAAACTCCCTTCAGCGTGGTATACCCCCTTCCGTTCTTCTGCCTCTTCCTCTTGACTGCTTCAGCTACACCTGCTTCAATTCCCTTTAGCACCTTAAATCACCCAATTGAGACTCTCCAGATACATATTGTATGCAACGCATCATGGCTGCCATCAAG
>NZ_JAELUF010000648.1 GCF_016429195.1 Brevundimonas sp. ASV9 | reverse complement strand
TTACAGTCTTGAATGAGCTGTTAGTAAGAGACGGTAACGCGCCCTTGATGTGAGGATGCGACTCGACCGGCTCCAAATTGACCTCAACTCAGAGACGAGCCGCGGTGGTTCTAGCGTCTGTGATACGGAAATTATTCCGGGTTCGACAACCCCCCGTGTCAATTCGGCGACGCTCTTACTGTAGGTCCGTACGAGTACATTACAAGCGTTCTGCAGGAGCAAAGTAAATTATCTTGCCAGCGGTGTCGTTTGCTAGAGGAACAAGTCCGTCTACTACTGGCTCGAGCGTGGATCATGTCCAGATTACGAGTTACACCGACAAACTCCTTTTGCACGCGCATTTGGTGTGCTGGGTACGGGCGGCTAAAAAGCAATTGCTAATAATCTGGGAATTCTCTAGGGCTAATAA
>NZ_JAELUF010000067.1 GCF_016429195.1 Brevundimonas sp. ASV9 | reverse complement strand
CGCCAACGGCATCGGCGGCGACGCCTATTGCATGCTGTGGGACCCCAAACAGAAGAAGGTCGTCGGGCTGAACGGCTCGGGCGCCAGTCCGCGGGGCCTCAGCCTGGAGATCGCGCGGTCCAAGGCCATCGACGGCTATCTGCCCCGCTATGGCGCGGTGACGGTAAACGTGCCGGGCACGGTGGACGCCTGGTGGAGCGCGCACCAGCGGTACGGCAAGCTGCCGTGGAAAGAGGTGCTGCTGCCCGTCGCCGAACTGTGCGATCAGGGCGTGCCCGTGCCCCAGGTCATCGCCTACTATTTGGAACGCAACATGGCGTCGTTTGATCGGGGCCAAATCCCGATCGAGGAAAACGAGAACCGAAAGCGCATCTGGGCCGCCGGCGGCGCGACGCCGAAGGTGGGCGAGATTTTCGCCAATCCCTATCTGGGCAAGACCCTGCGGATGATCGCAGAGGGTGGGCGCGACGCCTTCTACAACGGTCCTATCGCCGACCAGATCGAGGCCTATTTCAAGCGGATCGGCGGCTGGATGACCCGCGCCGATCTGGCCGCCCATCATACCGAATGGGTCGAGCCGATCCGAACCAACTATCGCGGCGTGGACGTGTTCGGCCTGGGTCCGAACACCCAGGGGCTTAGCACCAACCAGATCCTGAACATCTGCGAACAGTTCGACCTGAAATCCATGGGCTTCCAGTCCGCCGCCTCGCTGCACGTCCAGGCCGAGGCCAAGCGGCTGGCGTTCGAGGACCGGGCGCGCTGGTTCGCCGACGACCGATTCTCCAAGACGCCGGTCGAATGGCTGAACTCCAAGGCCTATGCGGCCGAGCGGGCCAAACTGATCCTGCCGGATCGGGTGATGGACCGCGTCATGCCGGGCGATGCGCCGCACCACGGCGACACTACCTATTTCAGCGTGGCGGACAGCGACGGGATGATGGTCAGCTGGATCCAGTCCAACTATCGCGGCATGGGCTCGGGCTTGGCGCCCGACAACGGCTCCGAACCGCTGGGCTTCATGTTCCAGGACCGTGGCGAGTTGTTCGCCCTGACCGACGGCCACCCCAACATCTATGCGCCCGGCAAGCGCCCGTTCCAGACGATCATCCCTGGCTTTGCGGTCAAGGACGGCGAGCCGTGGATGGCGTTCGGCGTCATGGGCGGCGCCATGCAGCCGCAGGGCCAGGCCCAGATCATCATCAACATGGTCGATTACGGGCTGGAGCCCCAGGCGGCGGGCGACGCCCCGCGCTGGCAACACTATGGCTCGTCCGAACCGACCGGCCAGCCGCAGGAAGGAACCGGCGTGCTGCATCTGGAAAGCGGCGTGCCCGAGGCGACCAAGGCCCAGCTGCGCGCGATGGGCTGGACGCTGGGTGAACCTGACGGCGGGTTCGGCGGCTATCAGAACGTAATGAAACAGATGAACCCCGGCGGACGCTGGACCTATGGCGCGGCGACCGAGATGCGCAAGGACGGCATCGCCCTGGCTTATTGAGATTGGCCTACTGAGGTTGAGCGACCGATGACCCACGACGAGGTCCGCGCCCTTCTGCTCTCGTTTCCCGGCGTGGAGGATGGCGTCTCCTATGGCGAGCCGTCGTTCAAGGTCGCGGGCAAGTTCTTCACCTGGATGCGCCCGGCGCTGGACGACAGCATCGTGGTGCATCTGGACAATCTGGATGAGCGCGAACTGCTGATCGAAATGGACCCGGCGACCTTTCATTTCACCGACCACTATCGCGACTATCCCATCGTCCTGGCGCGCATCGCCAGCGTCGATCCCGTCTGGCTCAGGGCGGCGCTCGAGAAGCGATGGCGTCGGATCGCGCCTAAAAAGCTGTCCATGGCGCATCCGGTCCTTACCGGAACGGGGTCGGGCGCCTAACTACGCCCCTCAAGCGGACCCAGCCCAAGGAGCGCCCCATGGCCTATGGCGACCAACCCACGATCACCGTCGACGGTATCGAAATCCCCCTGCTCGGTTTCGGCACCTGGCAGCTGGAGCCGGACGATGCGCGGCGCATGGTCGCTGAGGCGCTGCGGATCGGATACCGCCACATCGATACGGCCTGGATCTACAAGAACGAGAAGGCGGTCGGCGAAGGCATCCGAGATTCCGGCGTGGCGCGCGAGGACATCTTCCTGACCACCAAGATCTGGGTCGAGCATTTCACTCACGACGCCCTGTTGAAACAGGCCAGGGAATCGGCCGACAGCCTGGGCACGACGCCCGATCTTCTGCTGCTGCACTGGCCCAAGACGACGCCGACGTTCGAAGAGACGCTGGGCGCCCTGAACGAGGCCAAGGACCAGGGTCTGACCAAGTCGATCGGCCTGTCCAACTTCCCCTCCAAGGAATTCCGCCAGGCGCAAGGCCTGTCCAAGGCGCGTCTGCTGACCGATCAGGTCGAGCACCACCCCTATCTGGGGGTCGATCAGCTGGTGGCGACGGCGACCGAGCTGGGGTCGTCGATCACCGCCTGGTCGCCGCTGGCGCAGGGCAAAATCGCTGACGACGCCACGATCAGCGAGCTGGCCAAGGCGCATGGCAAGACCAATGGCCAGATCACCCTGCGCTGGCTGATCCAGCACGGGATCATCGCCATCCCGCGCACGACCAAGGAGAGCCGCGCGCGCGAGAACTTCGACATCTTCGACTTCGCCCTGACGGACGAGGAGATGCAGCGGATGGACGCGCTGGATCGCGGCGAACGACTGGGCGACTGGCTGGACCCGGCGTTCGAATGGGACAAGACTGCCGCCTGACCGACAAGGGAGGCGCCGGTGTTTCGCAAGCGGGACCAGTCCAGGCTGTGGCGTGCGACGTTCGCCGTCGTGGGCTGGACCGCGCTGGCGCTTCAATATCTGCTGATGATCGCGCCGGCCCAGGGCTGGACCGTGCTCGAACGGACGATCAACTACTTCAGCTTCTTCACCATTCTGACCAACATCCTGGTCGCCCTGGCCTTTACCGGGCCGCTGCTGGGTGAAGGATCCCGGCTGGCCCGCTGGTCCGCCAGCGAAGGCGTCAGGGCGGCCGTCGCCATGTATATCGTGGTGGTCGGGGTGGTGTACCACTTCCTGCTGCACCCCTATTGGAACCCGACCGGCTGGTCATTGGTGGTCAATCTGGTGCTGCACTACGTCATGCCCGCCGCCTTCGTGCTGGACTGGGTGTGGTTCACGCCAAAGGGCCGTTTGCGCTGGATCGACCCGGCGAAATGGCTGGCCTTTCCCTTGATCTATGGCGGGTGGACGCTGATCCACGGCCTGGCGACGCGCTGGTGGCCCTATGGGTTCGTCAATGTGGATCAGCTGGGACTGGTCCGGGTCGTGGTGATCTTCGGCGTGCTGCTGGTGTTTTTCCTGATCGTCGGGCTCGGCCTCGTCGGGCTGGACCGGCTGTTCGGTCGCGCGACGCGTGACACAGGGGCCACTCCCGCCTAAGCGTCGCGGCATGGCCTACAAATCCCTGCGTGACTTCATCGACCAGTTGGAAGCCAAGGGCGAGCTGGTGCGGGTGTCCGAACCCGTCTCCACTGTGTTGGAGATGACCGAGATCCAGACCCGGCTGCTGAGGAACGGCGGACCGGCAGTGCTGTTCGAAAAACCGGTGATGCCGGACGGGACGATCAGCCCCATCCCCTGCCTGGCCAATCTGTTCGGCACGGTGAAACGGGTCGCCATGGGGGTGACGCTGGAGGGCAAGGACCGAACCACGGCGGGCGAACTGCGCGAGGTCGGCGAACTGCTGGCCTTCCTGAGAAACCCGACGCCGCCGCGCGGTCTGGGCGACGCGATGGAGATGCTGCCGCTGATGCAGACCGTCCTGTCGATGCGACCCAAAACGGTGAAGAAGGCGCCGGTGCAGGAGGTTGTGCTGAAGGGCGATCAGATCGACCTGACCGCCCTGCCTGTCCAGTCGTGCTGGCCTGGCGAACCGGCGCCCCTGATCACCTGGGGCCTGGTCGTGACCAAGGGGCCATCGGACGTCCGCGAGGACGACTTCAACCTGGGCATCTATCGGATGCAGGTGCTGGGCAAGGACAAGGCCATCATGCGCTGGCTGGCGCACCGGGGCGGGGCCCAACACTATGCCCGGCACAAGAAGGCCGGAAAGCGCGAGCCCCTGCCCTGCGCCGTGGTTCTGGGCGCCGATCCGGGCACCATCCTGGCGGCGGTGACGCCGGTGCCGGACACCCTGTCGGAATATCAGTTCGCGGGCCTGATGCGGGGCGCCAAGGCCGAGCTTGTGCCCTGCAAGACCGTGCCGCTGATGGTCCCGGCCCAGGCCGAGATCGTGCTGGAGGGCCATGTCCTGCTGGACGAGTTCGAGGACGAAGGCCCGTACGGCGACCACACCGGCTATTACAACTCGGTCGAGAAGTTCCCGGTCTTCAAGGTCAGCGCCATCACCATGCGCCGCGACCCCATCTATCTGACCACCTTCACCGGCCGGCCGCCTGACGAGCCGAGCGTGTTGGGAGAGGCGCTGAACGAGGTGTTCATTCCCCTGCTGCGCCAGCAGTTTCCCGAGATCACAGACTTCTGGCTGCCCCCCGAGGGCTGCAGCTACCGGATCGCGGTGGTGTCGATGAAGAAGGCCTATCCGGGCCATGCCAAGCGGGTGATGCTGGGCGTCTGGAGCTATCTGCGCCAGTTCATGTACACCAAATGGGTCATCGTCGTGGACGACGACATCGACGCCCGCGACTGGAAGGACGTCATGTGGGCCATCTCGACCAAGATGGACCCGGCGCGCGACATCACCGTGATCGAGTCGACGCCCATCGACTATCTGGACTTCGCCAGCCCCGAGAGCGGCCTGGGCTCCAAGATCGGCCTGGACGCCACCGACAAATGGCCGCCCGAAACCAAGCGCGAATGGGGCGAGGAGATTCGGATGGACGAGGCGGTCGTCGAGCGGGTCAACGACCTGTGGGGCCGTCTCGGCCTGCCGGGTGACGGAACACCGATCTGGAAGTAGGACCGCTGCTGCGGTCTTGCGCCGGCTGGATGCATAGTTGAGGAACAGGGCATGCAAAGCGTCCTTCTGACTACTGCCGCTGTTTTTCTGTTGTCCGCGAGTTCAGTGATGTCCCAGACCCCCTCCGCCTCCGTTCCGAATGCAGCGCCGTGGGATCAAGCCTTCCTGCCGCCCGCCCCCGCCTGGGACGGCGCGTCCAAGGCCTTGCTGCGCGATGCGTCTGATCCGTGGGTCACGGCGTTCGAGGCCGATCCGGGCCATGACTTCAGCCCCAACTATATCGACACCCGCGCCTGGTTTGATCGTCTGGACGCCGCCAGCGATCTGATCCGCATCGAACAGTTCGGCGTCTCGCCCGAGGGCCGGCCCATCTATGCGGTGATCGCCTCCAAGGATGGGGCCGCCTTCGATCCCGCAAAGCCGGTGCTGATGATCCAGGCCGGCATCCACCCCGGCGAGATCGACGGCAAGGACGCGGGCATGATGCTGCTGCGCGACATCGCCTTCTATGGAAAGGACGCCCTGCTGGACCGGGTCAACCTGATCCTGATCCCGATCCTGAGCGTGGACGGCCATGAGCGTTCCGGCCCCTATTCCCGGCCCAACCAGCGGGGCCCGCGCATCCAGGGCTGGCGCAATACGGCGACCAACCAGAACCTGAACCGCGACTATCTGAAGCTGGACCAGCCCGAGATGCAGGCTGTGCGCGGCCTGATCCTGAAATACCGGCCGGACCTGTATGTGGACGTCCACGTCACCGACGGCATGGATTACCAGTACGACGTCACCTACGGCTTCAACGGCGAGGACGGGACCTTCAGCCGGTCGCCGAACGGCTCGGCCTGGCTGGATTCGGTCTTCAAGCCTGCGATGAACGCCGCGCTGGAACGCGAGGGCCACATCCCCGGCGAACTGGTGTTCGGCATCGACGACGATGAACCCAGAAAGGGCCTTTCGGACGGCGGCCTGGGCGAGCGGTTCTCGAACGGCTGGGGCGCGGCCGCCCATGTGCCGACGATCCTGATCGAGAACCACAGCCTGAAACCGCATGAGCAGCGGGTGCTGGGGACCTATGTCTTCATCGAAGAGGCGATGCGTCTGCTGGCCGATCAGGGCGCGGGTCTGAGGGCCGCGACCGAGCAGGACAAGGCGCTGCGCCCGGCGCAGATCCCCGCCAACTTCGAGGCCGACGAGACGCCGTCGTCCACCCGGCCCTTCAAGGGCATGCTGTACGAGACGTATGACAGTCCCGCCTCGGGTCGGAAGGAAATCCGCTGGCTGGGCCGGCCCGATCCCGATCTGTGGGAGATGCCCTTCTATGGCTCCAAGCCGACGCTGACCCTGACGCGACCGACCGCCTATTGGGTGCCGGGCTATCGCACCGACATCATCGAGCGGCTGAAGACGCACGGGATCGAAATGGAGACGGTCGAGGCTGCGCGCACCGTCAACCTGTCGATGCTGCGCCTGGTCGAACCCAAGCTGGCGACGCGGGCCAACGAGGGTCACGTCCAGGCCTCAGTGAAGACGGTCGAGGTGGAGAAGCGCGACTGGACGTATCCCGTCGGCTCGGTGCGGGTGCCGACGGATCAGCCGCTGGGCGACATCGTCGTGCTGCTGCTGGAGCCGCAATCCAGCGAGAGCTTCTTCGCCTGGGGCATGTTCCCCGAAGTGATGAGCCGCGTCGAATATATCGAGGCCTACGCCATCGCGCCGCTGGCGGACAAGATGATGGCCGCGGACCCGGCGTTGAAGGCCGAGTTCGAGGCCAAGGTGGCGGCCGACGCCACGTTCGCCGCCGATCCGCAGGCGCGTCTGGCCTGGTTCTATGAACGCACGCCCTTCTATGACGACCACTATCTGCTCTACCCCGTCGGGCGCGAGGACTGATCGATGACCACGCCGCTGATGTACGCCGTGCAGGCCGCCGCCCTGTGGAGCGGCCTGCTGATCCTGATGATGCTGGTCTTGTCGGGCATCGTGGTCAGCGGGCGGCGCAAACACATGGTGTCGTTCGGCGACGGCGGAAACGCGGACCTGATGGCCGCCAGCCGCGCCTTCGGCAATCTGGTGGAATATGCGACGCCGGGCATGATCGCCATGCTGCTGCTGGCCGCCGTCGGCGCGCCGGCCTGGATGATCCACGGGGTCGGCGCGACGCTGTTCGTCGGCCGGGTCGCTCATGCCCTGGGCCTTTTGCTGCAGACCGGGCCGTCGCTGGGTCGCGTCGTCGGCATGCTGCTGACCTGGGTGGCGCTGCTGACGGCGGCGGTGGGCCTGATCGCCTTCGCCGTCGTCTGACGCGGTTGCGGTGCAGCAGGTTGCGGTGCAGCGGGGCGTCCGCCATATCGGGGCATGACTGAAACCCTGGCTGCGCCCGTTTCCACCGATCTTCTCAACGACATCGTCAAGGCCGCGCTGAAGGCCGGCGCCGACGCCGCAGAGGCGGTCAGCGCCGATCGCCGATCCCTGTCGGTCGGGGTTCGCAACGGCAAGCTGGAAGACGTCGAACGCGAGGAATCGCGCGACCTGGGCCTGCGCGTGTTCGTGGGCCAACGGCAGGCGTCGGTCTCGGCCTCGGACCTCTCTCCGGCGACCCAGGCGCGGCTGGTCGAGCGGGCGGTGGCCATGGCGCGGCTGGCGCCGGAAGATCCCCACGCGGGTTTCGCGCCCGAGGATCGGCTGGCGCGCGGGCCGTTCATCGATCTGGACCTGTTCGATCCCAGCGAACGCAGCGCCCAAACTCTGGAACAGGTCTCGGCCGAGGCCGAGGCGGCGGCCCTGGCGGTCCCCGGCGTGGCGCGGTCGGAAGGCGGACACGCGGGCTGGTCGTCCAGCCGTTGGCGGCTGGTAACCTCTCACGGGTTCGACGGCGCCTATGAGGGTTCGGCCTTCTCGCTGGGCGTCGGCGTCATCGCCGAAAAGGATGGCGCGATGGAGCGCGGCGGCGAGAGCCGTTCGACCCGACACCTGTCCGACCTGCCGGGCGCAGACCTGATCGGCCGAACCGCCGGCGAGCGCGCCGTGGCCCGCGTGGGGCCGCGCAAGATCGCCTCCACCACTGCCCCGGTGATTTTCGACAACCGGATGGCGGGCCAGATCGTCTCTCCGGCTATCGGCGCCATTTCCGGCCCGTCGATCGCGCGCGGCACCTCCTTCCTGAAGGAACGGCTGGGCCAGCGCGTGTTCGCCGAGGGCGTCACCCTGATCGACGATCCGTTCCGCCCCCGCGGCATGGGATCGACCCCGTTCGACGACGAAGGCGCAATGGTTCAGAAGCGCGCCCTGTTCGACGACGGCGTCCTGACCACTTGGTTGCTGAACAGCGCATCGGCCCGACAACTGGGCCTGGAAACAACCGGCCATGCATCGCGGGGTTTGGCCGGGCCATCCGGCGTCTCGACCCACAATCTGCATATGGAGCCGGGCGAGCGGGATCTGGCGGGCGTGATGGCGGATGCCGACACCGGCCTGTTGGTGACGTCGATGTTCGGCCCGTCGCTGAACGGCAATACAGGCGACTGGTCCGCCGGGGTGTCGGGCTTCTGGTTCGAGAACGGCGTGATCGCCTATCCGGTCAGCGAGGTCACAGTCGCGGGAAAGCTGACCGACCTCTATCTACGTATCCAGCGCGGTTCGGATCTGGAGTTCCGGGGCGGGTTCAACGTGCCCAGCCTGATGTTCGACGCGGTGGCCATCGCGGGCAAATGATCGACTTGCAAGCCGACCTCGACCTGATCCGCCAGGCGGCCATCGACGCCGGGGCGCTGGCCATCGCTGAGCGTGAGGCGGGGCTGAAGATCGAGTCCAAGGTCGGCGGTTCGCCCGTCACCAGCGGCGACCTGAAGGTCGACGCCATGCTGAAGGACAGGCTGCTGTCGGCGCGGCCTGATTATGGATGGCTGTCGGAAGAGACGGCGGATACGGCCGAGCGTCTGTCGAAACGACGCATCTTCGTGGTCGATCCCATCGACGGCACCGTCGCCTACATGAAGCGGACGCCGTGGTGGTGCGTCCCCATCGCCGTGGTCGAGGACGGCGAGGTCGTCGCCGCGGTCATCCATGCGCCCGAGGTGGACGAGACCTATGTGGCGACGCGCGGCGGCGGGGCGCGACGTAACGGCAAACCCATCCACGCCTCGGATGTCGATACGCTGGAGGACGCCTCGATCCTGGGCGATGCGCGACTGATCGAAGCGCCCTATTTCGACGAAGAACCCTGGCCGTCGATGCGGTTCGAGAAACGCAACGCCCTGGCCTATCGGATGGCGCTGGTCGCCGCCGGCGCCTTCGACGCCGCCCTGGCCCTGACGCCGAAATGGGATTGGGACGTCGCTGCGGGCTGGCTGATCGCGACGGAAGCCGGCGCCAGGGTCAGCGATCACCACGGGCGGCCGTGGGCCTTCAACCGGCCCGATCCGCGTCAGACTAGCCTGGTCTGCGCGGCGCCGATCATCCAGCCGATGATCGTGCGGCGCTGTAAAAACGTGCCGCTTTCGACCTAAGGCGAGGGCGGAAAAACCCCGGCCCACATTGATCCGAGGGCGTTCTCGGCCTATGCCGCGCGCAAACCTCCCTCCCCCAAAGCCCTCCGGCCCAGCCTTCAGGATTTCCGATGACCGATCAGAACGCCGTCCCGCCGCAACTTCTGCACATCGTGATCGGCGGCGAGCTTCGTCACTTGGGCGAGCCGACTTTCCGCGACCTGTCGCAGGTCGAGTTCGTCGGCGCCTTCGGCAGCTATGACGAAGCGAAGAAGGCCTGGAAGGCGCGCGCCCAGGCGACCGTGGACAACGCCCACATGCGCTATTTCATCCTGCACGCCCACAAGCTGATCGATCCGCGCGGCGACGCGGCCTGAGCCGAGGACTGAGTGCGACATCGAGGAGCCGAACCGGCTCCTCGATCCGACGTTTCGATCTGTAGGTGAGGACGACGATGAACCTGGAACCGCAACAGATCTTTCAACTGGTCAGCCTGCTGGCCGTGCTGGCGCTGTTCAGCTTTTCGCTTCGCGGCCACATCGACTACGCCCGCTGGTTCAAACGGTGGGAGGCGGACCGCAAGGCCCGTCGCGACGCCGAACTGGCCGCCGAGGCCCGCGCAAACGGCGAGGCCGGCGACGAGCCGAAAACCGGCCCCTGGGGCTGAAGCCCCCTACTCGCGCCGCAGCAGCTTGTCGGTCAGCAGCGTGCCCCACCAGCCGGCCTTAAACTCGGCGCGGATGGCCTTGGGGTCGTAGTCGGGGCTGTCGACCCAATCGATGAAGCTGATGCCCTTCGGCTCGATCTCGTTGACGTATTTCTCCAGCGTATAGTCCAGCACGCCGGTCAGCCCCTCGCGGGAGTGCAGATATTTCTTGGAGAGCTGCTTCATGGCGACCGAGATCGGCTCGCCCAAGTGGAAGTGGCGATAGAAGACCGCCATCATCCCCGCCCGATCGGCGCCGGACTTACAGTGGATCAGCACCGGATATTGGATGGTCCTGAACAGCTCGCGCGCGCGGTGGATGCGCACCGTCTCGGGCGGATCGCGCGAGTCCAGCGGCGCGTCGATCAGGGTCAGGCCCAGCCGCTCGCAAGCGTCCTTCTCCAGCCAGTAATAGCCTTCGTCGCGTTCACCGCGCAGGTTGATGACCGTCTTGACGCCCTTCTTTTTCCAATAGGCCAGCTGTCGCGGCGACGGCTGGTTGGTGCGCACCAGATCCGGGCCCAGCCAGTGGGCGTTGGAAAAGACCACGCGCAGAAACGCGTGGTCGGCCCAGAAATAATGCCAATGCGCCCGAAAACGGCCCATCGCGGTCGAGAGGTCGAAGCGCGCCATGCCCGCCAGATAGCGATCCGACGCCACCGCGTCATCCGATCTCGATCCTGATGCGTTGGAATGTTTGTCGAGACCGGAGAACACCCCGATGAGAACCCTCGCCGCAACCGTTGTCTTCGCCGCCAGCCTGTGGGCCGGCGCGGCCGCCGCACAAACGCCGCCGCCCGAAGACCCTGCCCTGATCGCCTATCTGCGCGACCGGGCCAAGGAAGCGCTGGACACCACCCGCTATACAGCCGCGATCACGCCGGACGGGGCGATGACCCTGGTCTATCTGACAGGGCCGAACTGGTGCGGCTCTGGCGGATGTCGGCTGCTGGTGCTGGACCGCACCGGCGCGACCTATCGCTCGGTCGGCGAGATCAGCGTCGCGCGCGCGCCGATCCGGCTGCTGGAGCGACAAACCCATGGCCGACGGGATCTGGGCGTCTATGTCGCGGGCGGCGGAATCACCGAGGGCTATGAGGTCGCCGTGCCGTTCGACGGGCGTCGATACGCGTCCAATCCGACGGTTCCGCCCGCCGTCAGGATCCAGGAAACGCCCGGCGAAACCCTGATCCGCGCCGACGAGCCGGGCCGTGCGCTGGAACCGTCACCGGACAAGCCTTGACTTGAACGGCGGCTCGGACGACCGAGAGCCGATGACCGTCGCCGCCTCAGACACCATGCCGCTGCGCGCCTTGCTGGCGCGGATTTGGCGCGACTATCTGTCCAAGCACAAGGGATCGCTGATCCTGTCGGTCTTGTGCGCGGCGACGACCGGCCTGCTGACGGCGGCGCTGCTGAAGCTGCTGGAGCCGGCCGTCAACGGTCTGTTCCTGGGCGGGACCAAGCCGATCAGTCTGTTCGGCCTGGTGACCTTTCCGGCAGACAAAGCCGTCGTCTGGATTCCGGTCGCCATCCTGACCGTCGCCATTGCGCGAACCCTGGCGGCGCTGGGCCAGGCCGCCCTGGTCAACCGATTGGGTCACACCATCGTCGGCGACATCCAGATCCGCCTGTTCGGGGCCATGATCCGCGCCGATCTGGCGCGCTTACGCAGCCAGCACTCGGGTGGCTTCGTCTCCTCGGTGCTGTTCGACGCCAATATGGTGCGCGAGGCCTTCACCTCGGGCGTGGTCAACTATACCCAGAACCTGCTGACCCTGATCGCGGTCCTCATCTACATGGGGTTCATCGACTGGCAGTTGACGATCGTCGTGCTGCTGGGCGTGCCGCTGGTGGCGCTGGTGCTGCGCCGGTTCGGGCGCAAGACGCGCAAAGCCGCCGTCGGCGCCATGGCCGAAACCGAAAACCTGTCCACCGCCCTGATGGAGAACCTGGACGGGGTTCGCCTGATCAAGATCGAAAACCGCGAGGCCGCCGAACAGGACCGCGTGGCCGAGGTGGTCGCCCGTCGCCAGCGCCACGTGATCAAGGGCGCCAACGCCCGCGCCTTCGCCGGTCCGTCCAGCGATCTGGTCGCCTATATCGTGGTCGCCGCCGTCATGGCCTACGCCGGGTGGCGGGCGCAGACGGGCGACATGACGGTGGGCGGGTTCGCCGCCTTCATCGGCATGCTGCTGGCCGCAGGGCAAGCCCTGCGTCAGGTGACCAACCTGGCCACGGTGATGAGCGAGGGGTTCACCGCCGCGCGCCGCCTGTTCGGCGCCCTGGACATCCAGCCGGAAATTCGCGAGGCGGCCGACGCCGCGCCGCTGGCCGCCGGGCCGGTGGAGGTCGTGCTGGACAAGGTGTCCTTCGCCTATGCCGGGACCGATGCGCCGACGCTGGACGGGGTGTCCCTGCGGGTCGCGCCGGGCGATACGGTGGCGCTGGTCGGGCCGTCGGGCGGCGGCAAGAGCACGATCCTGAGCCTGCTGCCGCGCTTCTATGATGTGACGGGCGGGGCTGTGACGATCAACGGCGCCGACGTGCGGGCGCTTCGCATCCATGACCTGCGCGACCACATCGCTCTGGTGACGCAGGAACCCTTCCTGTTCGACGACACCATCGCCGCCAACATCGCCTATGGCCGGCCGGGCGCGACGCAGGCCCAGATCGAGGACGCCGCAAGGTCCGCCGCCGCCCATGACTTCATCACGGCCCTGCCTGAAGGGTATGCGACCCGCGCGGGCGAGGCGGGCCTGCGCCTGTCCGGCGGTCAGCGCCAGCGGATCGCCATCGCCCGCGCCTTCGTCAAGGATGCGCCGATTCTGCTGCTGGACGAGGCCACCAGCGCCCTGGACACCGAAAGCGAGGCCCTGGTCCAGGCGGCGCTGGAGCGGCTGATGCAGGGGCGCGCCACCCTGATGATCGCCCACCGCCTGTCCACCGTCCGGAACGCCGACCGCATCTATGTGATCGAGGCCGGCCGGGTGGTCGAGGAAGGCTCGCACGACGTCCTGGTCGCCAGAGGCGGCCTCTATTCGCGCCTGGCCCGCCAGCAGTCGCTAGACGGCGCCGCGCCCACGGTCGAGACCGTCGCGTGAGGCCGCTGCGCATTCCGGCCGTCCAGGCCAGCCTGTCCTTCATCCTGGCGCACTGGATGCAGTTTTGCTTCGCCACCATGCGCTGGACCCATGAAAACCAGGCGGTGGCCGAGGGTGTTTGGGCCCGGGGCGGCGGGGTTTTGTGCGCCTTCTGGCATTCGCGCATCGGCCTGTCGCCGGCGTGCTGGCCGCTGAACCGCGCGCAGCCGGCCAAGGCGTTGATTTCCCTGTCGGCGGACGGTCAGTTCATCGCAAAGGCCGTGGCCCGCCAGGGCTTTCCCGCCATTCGCGGTTCGTCGTCGAACAAGGATAAGGCGGACCGGGACAAGGGCGGATCGCAGGCGCTGCGGGCGGGCCTGCGCCAGTTGAAGATCGGCGCCCTGGCCATCACGCCGGACGGTCCGCGCGGCCCGGCGCGCCAGATGGCCGAGGGCCTGCCGATGATGGCCAAGATCTCAAAGGCGCCGACGCTGTTCATCGGGATGTCGTGCAATCCGGCCATCCGGCTGAACAGTTGGGACCGCGCGATCCTGCCCCTGCCCTTCGCCAAAGGCGCCATCGTGTGGGACATCGCCGATTATCCGACCGGCGACGACCTCGATCACGTCCGCCAGGACTGGGCCGCGCGGCTGAACGCCGTGGAGGCGAGAGCCGATGCGATCACGGGCCTGAAACCATGAGGATGCAGCCGTGACGCCGCTGCCGCTGATCGCCTATCGGCTGGCGACGCGCGCGCTGGAGCCGCTGGCCCCGCGCCTGCTGGATGCGCGCGCCAGGCGGGGCAAGGAAGACCCGGTGCGGGTGGACGAGCGGATGGGCTTCACCCGCACCACGCGCCCCGAAGGCGATGTGGTCTGGCTGCACGGCGTCAGTGTCGGCGAGAGCCTGTCGCTGCTGCCCGTGGTCGAGCGGCTGGTGAAGGCGCGACCGGACCTGACCGTTCTGGTCACCTCCAGCACCGTGACCTCGGCGCAGATTCTGGCCGAACGACTGCCGGCAGGCGTGATCCACCAATATGCGCCGGTCGACGCCCCCGGCGTGGTCGAGCGGTTCCTGGACCATTGGCGGCCAGCCCTTGCGGTCTTCGTCGAAAGCGAACTGTGGCCGAACCTGCTGCTTGAGGCGAAACGTCGTGGCGTGAAACTGGCCCTGGTCAGCGCGCGCATCACGGAAAAGACGGTCGAGGGCTGGGCGCGGTTTCCGGCCTCGGCGCGCGCGCTGACCGGCGCCTTTGATCTGATCCTGCCGCAGGATGCGGTCTCGGCCCAGCGGCTGGAGGGCATGGGCGCGCGGATCGACGGGCTGGTGAATCTGAAACTGTCGGGAGACGCCCTGCCTCACGATCCCGCCGCCTTCAGCCGTTTGAGCGCCGCCATTGGCGACCGGCCGGTGATCGTCGCCGCCAGCACCCATGAGGGCGAAGAAATCGCCATCGTGCGCGCGCTGGACCATTTGAGCGAACGTGTCTGCCTGATCCTGACGCCACGCCATCCCGAGCGGGGGGCGCACATCGCCCAGGCGCTGCAACACGACGGATACGCCTTCGTCATGCGCTCGCGGGGCGAGACGATCGGGCCGGACACCGACATCTATCTGGCCGATACGCTGAACGAGATGGGCCTGTTCCTGCGTCTGGCCGATGTGGTGGTGATGGGCGGCTCGTTCGCGCCCGCCATCGGCCTGCCGCCCGTCGGCGGGCACAATCCGCTGGAGCCCGCGCGGCTGGGCAAGCCGACCATCACGGGGCCGGATGCATCCAACTGGGCTCCAGTGACGGCGGCCATGGTCGAGGCGGGGGGCCTGGTCCTGGTTCAGGCGCCGTCCGACCTGCCCGGCGTGATCGAGCCCCTGCTGGAAGACCTGAACGCAGCCAGGGCCATGGGCGAACGCGGGCGTCGCGCGGCGGTCGAGGCTGGAGGCGGGCTGGAGCGACTGTGGGCGCTGCTATCGCCGCTAATGCCGCAGAGGCAGGGCCGGCGATGAAGCTGAATACGCCGCGCTGGTGGTATGTGCGCGACAGCAACCACGCCCGGATGACGCGCACGGCGCTGCAACCGCTGGGCTGGGTCTGGGCCGCCGTGACAGCGCGTCGGATTGCCAAGGCGGTCCCGGTCGACCCCGGCTGCGCGGTCATCTCGGTCGGCAATTTGACGGTCGGCGGATCGGGCAAGACGCCGGTCGCGCGCGAAACCCTGCGGCTGCTGCAGGCGGCGGGGGTGGAGGCGCAAGGTCTGTCGCGCGGCTATGGGGGGCGGCTGGAAGGGCCGGTCCGGGTCTATCCTCAAATCCATACGGCCGACGATGTCGGGGACGAGCCGCTGATGCTGGCGCAGGGGTCGTCGGTCTGGATCGCGCGCGATCGTGTGGCGGGCGCCAAGGCCGCCGTCGTAGACGGCGCGCAGGCTCTGGTGCTGGACGACGGCCATCAGAACCCGGCCCTGAAAAAGACCGTCAGCCTGATCGTCGTGGACGGCGAGACGCGCGGGGACGAATGGCCGTTCGGGGACGGTTCGGTCTTTCCGTCGGGTCCGATGCGCGAGCCGCTGAAGGCCGGGCTGGCGCGCGCCGACGCCGTGGTGGTCATGCTGCCGACCGATGTCGAAGACGCCGATCCCGAACTGCTGGCGGTGTTCGACGCCCTGCCCGTCTTCGTCGCGCGCCTGACGCCCGAAGGGCCCCCGCCGTCGGGGCCCCAGGTCGGCTTCGCCGGCATCGCCAAGCCCTGGAAGGTCGAGCGGTCGCTGAAGGCGGCAGGCTGCGACCTGGTCGACTTCGTCCCCTTCCCCGACCACGCGGCCTATAGCGACGCTGACATGACGTTCCTGACCGACCGGGCTGCGGTGTTCGACGCCGGCCTGGTCACGACGGAAAAGGACTGGGTCCGGCTGACGCCCGAGCAGCGCGAGGACGTCGTCGCCTGGCCGGTCGTCGCCCAGTTCGAGGACGAGGCGGCTTTCGCCGCCTTCCTGAACGACAGGCTTCAATCGGCGCGATAGACCACGCCGGACTTCATCACGAACTTCATCCGCTCCAGCTCGGTCACATCCGTCAGCGGATCGCCCGACACAGCGACGATGTCGGCGGGCATGCCCACGGCGATCTTTCCGGCCTCATTGGCGATGCGCAGGTGTTCGGCGGCGCCGACGGTGGCGGCCTGGATGGCCTCAAGCGGGCTCAGGCCGGCGCGGACCAGAAGCGCGAACTCCTGGGCGTTGTCGCCGTGGGCCGAAACGCCCGAGTCGGTGCCGAAGGCGATCTTGACCCCGCCCTCGTGCGCGCGGCGCGCCATGTCCAGCATCTTGGGCCCGGCTTCCAGCGCCTTGGCCGTCTGGGCGGGGGTGAAGAAGTTGTCGGGTCCCGAGGCGATGCGCGCCACAAAATCCCCAGCCAGCAGGGTCGGGATCAGCCAAGCGCCGTTCGACTTGAACAGGCGGATCGACTGATCGTCCAGATAGGTCCCGTGCTCGATGGAATCGCCGCCGGCCCGCAGGAAGGCGTTGATGCCGTCCACGCCGTGGGCGTGCGCTGTCACCTGGCGGCCCATGCGATGGGCGCTGCCGACGATGGAGGAGAGTTCGTCGTCGCTGAACTGCTGGTTCAGGCCGGCGGCGGTGTTGGACAGAACGCCGCCGGTGGCCGTGATCTTGATGATATCGGCGCCGGCGCGAACCTGGGTGCGCACGGCCCGCATGCAGTCCTCAGGCCCCGAGCAGATGCTCTCGGACGACAGCAGGTGCATGACGTCCTCGCGATAGCCGTTGATGTCGCCATGTCCGCCGTGGATCGACACCGACGACCCCGCCGCAATGATGCGCGGTCCCGGCACGTCGCCGTTCCTGACGGCGTTCCGCAGGGCGAAGATGGCCTGGTTCGAGGCGCCCAAATCCGCCACCGTCGTAAAGCCGGCCATCAGGGTGCGACGCGCGTAGCGGGCGCCGACCATCGCCTGATCGGCATCTGAAAGCGTCACCTCTTCAAGGCGTGCGTTCGGGTTTTGCTGGCTCGTCAAATGGACGTGGCTGTCGATCAGGCCGGGCAGGACAAAGGCCTGGCGCAGGTCCACGACCTTGCCTTGCGATGCGTCGCCGACGAAGCCGTCGCGCACTTCAACAACCTGGTTCCCTCTGATCACGAGAGTTTTATCGCGTTGCACAACGCCGTTCGACGGATCCGCAAGCAACCTTCCGGCTTCAACGAACGTTGTGTCTGGTTGCGTCGAAACGCCTGTGGCCACGGGGGTTTGCTGCGCGTGAGCGCTTACCCCCGACGCCATCAGCGCCGCCAGCGCGATTCCAAAACGTTTCATCGATATCTCCCCGCGACGCGTCGGCCGCAAAAATGCCCCACAAGGCTCAGGTTGCCTCGCCCGTAACCAACTGAAACAAACACGCCTCAAGACCAACCGCAACGAGGGCGTCGCATGCGGCTATCGAGACGAGGACTTATTCTGGGTGGATCGGCCATGTTGGCGGGATGCGCCAGCGCGAGCGCTACGGCGCCGCTGACGACGGCTCAGAACGGAACTCCGATCGCCATGCCGCAGGTCGGTCTGCCCACGGTCCAGACCTCCGCCCTGACGCCTCCGCCGCTGGATCCGCGTGGTCACGTTCGCAAGGACCTGATGGAACGCGCCATGACCGCGCTGGATACCCACCATCACCGCCTGCCGCTGCGTGACCGGATGTATTTGGTCGATTTCCAGAAGTTTTCGGGCGAGGAGCGGCTCTATGAGGTCGATCTGATTGCCGGCGAGGTTAAGGTGCTGCGCACCTGCCACGGACGGGGATCGGACCCTAGCCACACCGGCTATGCCCAGCGCTTTTCCAACACGCCCGATTCCAACATGTCCTCGATCGGCGCCTATGCGACGGCGGGCGCCAACTGGGGCGCGCAGCAGGGGCCGAACGTCCTGCTCGACGGCCTGGAATATTCCAACGACAAGGCGCGCGAGCGGGCCATCATCGTCCACGGCGCAGGCTATGCCGATCCCGACTTCCTGGCGCGCGAAGGCAAGCTGGGTCGCAGCTACGGCTGTTTCTCGGTCGCCCATACCGACCTGCCGGCCTTGCGCGAACGCATGGGCGAGGGCCGACTGCTGTTCG
>NZ_JAELUF010000647.1 GCF_016429195.1 Brevundimonas sp. ASV9 | reverse complement strand
CACTGACCCTGCCTCTCTAGGGTCTTTACGGCGAGCGTGTTGGCGCCTTTTCCTTTGTCTGCGCCGATGCCGACGAGAAGAAGCGCGTCGACTCGCAGCTCAAGATTCTCATCCGCCCTCTGTACTCCAACCCCCCCATCCACGGCGCGCGCATCGCCTCCACCATCCTCGGCAACCCCAAGCTGCGTGAGCAGTGGCTGCAGGAGCTCAAGAGCATGGCTGACCGCATCATCACCATGCGCGCCCTCCTCAAGGAGAACCTCGAGAAGCTCGGCTCCAAGCACGACTGGTCCCACATCACGAGCCAGATTGGCATGTTTGCTTACACTGGCCTGACCGCCCCGGAGATGGACAAGCTCGCCAAGGAGTTTTCCGTCTATGCCACCAAGGACGGCCGTATCTCTGTTGC
>NZ_JAELUF010000646.1 GCF_016429195.1 Brevundimonas sp. ASV9 | reverse complement strand
ATGCAATGCAGTGACGAATAGCTTGTTATGGAGCTGTTTAACATGCTTCTGCGGCCAGAAAGGGACTTTTCATTACAGTGGCATCGCGACGCGGTTCCGGCTGATGCAACCGCAAATGAAGAAATGGAACGTCTGCGGCAGCCGGCGTTTCATGCGCAGTATAACTTTGCGCTGTGGGAAGATGATTCTCTTATTGTTGTACCTGGCTCTCACAAGCGCCCGCGAACGGATGTCGAGCGCCAGGCGGATCCGTTTGAGAAGCAGTTGCCCGGTCAGCTTGCTGTCAAGCTGGAACCTGGAGACATTGTATTTTATTACAACAACATTCTACATCGTGGTGTCTATGACTCGAAGAAGGAGAGAGTGACACCTGTCTCTTATACACATCTCCGAGCCCACGAGACCAGCA
>NZ_JAELUF010000645.1 GCF_016429195.1 Brevundimonas sp. ASV9 | reverse complement strand
GAAAAAAAGGGTACAAGCAGAGGTTGCGTGCACGAACGGCGACCAACTACCGAGAGCGGAATCGACAGATGGACGAGATGGCGAGTATCGACTGATGCGATGCAGATGGTGGTTGTGGAAGGATTGAAAGAGGAAAGATCAAAGTGGAGGGCAAAAGGGAGGACGGTCAGAGGGTTTTCCCAAACGGCAGAGGAAGGTCATGCCACGAAGGTTTTCACGGTACTGGGTACTAAGCGGCCGGTGACGCCCCCCCCTTGTTGACCGCGTTAGAGCTGTGGTTGCCCTGTGCCCGGCCAACTGAGCCACTGCCTGCTACCCACTGTGCGCACTGAGAGCGCGCTACGAGTACACAACGCTGGCTTCCACTGCGGCTGTCGCTAGCACACGAATCGCAGGCCAGTCGGTGCAC
>NZ_JAELUF010000644.1 GCF_016429195.1 Brevundimonas sp. ASV9 | reverse complement strand
ATGTCACACAGATCAAGAGGCTCTGCGGCGCTACACGTGTCGGCTGCGCCTTTCGAATCACCCCGTTCTGGGCAGATACAGCATGGCATGAAGGCGGTCGCTGCTGATTCTCTTGGTGTTATCCGTACAGATGTGCTGGGAACATGTGTAAGACCCTCCAATACGGTTCCTTGCAAGAACAATACCGCAGTCGAGAAAAATTCACAAGACATGTACTTTGATACAACAGTCTCATCTTTATCCAAAAGTTCCTTTTTTGCACGCTCTGGCCCGTATCCGTGTGTCGAACTGGAATGAAATATCCAAAAATGGCTGTCCTTGGACCCGAGGGCAACGGCATGTATCACCAAACAATGGGACGGCTTTTCGGCGGGGATCTCTGTCTGACGGAGCTCCACGCGGGACGCGGG
>NZ_JAELUF010000643.1 GCF_016429195.1 Brevundimonas sp. ASV9 | reverse complement strand
GCACTAGGCTTGCATAATAACACTTGCTCAATTTTATCTTCCCTCATCGTCGCATTCATCTCATTCTTTTCTTTCGTTTAGCGCTATATTCCTGCATGTAATCCAACCTTCACACTCCTATCTGCGCTCACCATGCTGTGGCATCTCCTCTCCATCGCCACTGTAGCGTCCTCATTATCCGTCGCCACACACGACCGCAGACCGAGACTCATCCGCGACTCTTCAACGTCCCTCTCATTTAAACCATCCTGCGGCTCTCTCGATAGCAATTCCTTTGCCGCGTTTCAATCTCGCCCCGACACCGATGTCGACGCTTTTGCCGGCTCTTTATCAGGCCGCATCGCTGAAGATGGCATCACGCTCGACTCTATCGACCCCTCACGCAACATCATCAACATAGTAGCTAGAAG
>NZ_JAELUF010000642.1 GCF_016429195.1 Brevundimonas sp. ASV9 | reverse complement strand
GCCATTGAGGCCAGTGATGGAGTTGAAACTCTCATCCCTAATATCTGTTAGCAAAACGAGGCTGTCGCTATTTGAGAAATTGCGCACCATCCTGAGATTACCGTACGCACCGCGTACGACTTAAAGCCCTGCGCAGATTGTTAACATCGCCTAGATATCATTCAAACGTAGTTGAATACTTACGTCAATGACGACTTCTATCACTCTCATAGTGCCGTGTTGCCTTAATCGGCCAGCTTGTACAGGACTGAACTTTTCGGCTACAGTTCAACGTCAAGGCCGAGGTCGAACGCGACCCAAAGTAAACAATCCCTTGTTTGGATTCTGATAATGCTTATCGTCACGTGGTGGGACTCTCGTCTTTTGTGGCAGCGACGCGCTTCGGCGAGTGGTAGCACACCGTTGTGCGC
>NZ_JAELUF010000641.1 GCF_016429195.1 Brevundimonas sp. ASV9 | reverse complement strand
CCCCCCCCCCCCCCCCCCCCCCCCCCCCCCCCCCCCCCCCCCCCCCCCCCCCCCCCCCCCCCCCCCCCCCCCCCCCCCCCCCCTCCCACTGACCCGGCGCCCCCCGAGATCTACACTGTGATGTATTCGTCGGCAGCGTCAGATGTGTATAAGAGACAGTTTCTGGGTAGAGCTAATCAAACGTGTAGGCTCCCCCAAATAAAATTGATTCGCGTTGTGGTTGGGTTCACCAAAAGCACGCAAAGTTAAACAGGGAGCTTGAACTTCTTGCCCTTCATGACCTTGGTGTAGTAGCTGTCTCTTATACACATCTCCGAGCCCACGAGACCAGCAATCGTATCTCGTATGCCGTCTGCTGCTTGAAAAGGGGGGGGGGGGGGGGGGGGGGGGGGGGGGGGGGGGGGGGGGGG
>NZ_JAELUF010000640.1 GCF_016429195.1 Brevundimonas sp. ASV9 | reverse complement strand
GCCAGAGACTGATCACTCGGTCCGACCGGTCTTAAATTGTATATGACTCTGACCCTAAATCGCAAAATTAGCATAATTATGTGTCAATTACGGGCACTATCGTTGATCAATAGTTTATTTTATTTTTTAACTTTGCAATATATTAAAGGGAAGTTGTGTCTGTTATTCTGAGAACGGAACTATTAGGACGTATGTGTTAAAATTTAGTCACTGATGCGTCATACATCGTCATACATATAAATCAAGATATATCAGGGAAGATTGGAAATCGGTACCAAAGTCTGAAAAAGTTCTTCATTCATGCCAAGCTCAACACTATGGTTCAAACTAGGAGCCAGACGACGCGACGGTCGACCGCCGCACCGGCCCAGGTAAACAAGAGGCCTGTCTCTTATACACATCTCCGAGCC
>NZ_JAELUF010000639.1 GCF_016429195.1 Brevundimonas sp. ASV9 | reverse complement strand
GCCTGGATTAGGGCCTATGATCAAGTCTAAAAAGTCAAAGGGCGAACTTGCTGGAGTACTATGGAAAGCAGCAAGCGCCGCCTCTGCGTTCCGACCACGCCCTGGTGGCGCTGCAGAGCGACTTCGTATGGCGCAAGGAAAAGTCAACGACGGCCCAGACGGTATTACTGGGGTAGTTCCGGCGCCACCGCGGCCTGCCTCAAGAGACAAACGACCGGCAACGCCAGACGTGCAGCCACCATCAACGCCAACTGGACCGGCGCCTTCGCAGCCACCAAGCGTACCCATTCCTGCACCACCTGAACCGAGTGTTCCTGAGGTCAAGGTAACAGAATCAAAACCGCCCAGCACCACACCTGTCTCTTATACACATCTGACGCTGCCGACGAATACATCACTGTGTAGATCTC
>NZ_JAELUF010000066.1 GCF_016429195.1 Brevundimonas sp. ASV9 | reverse complement strand
CTGACCACTACAAGCGCTACTGTACGCGATTGGCTAAGGCGTCGCGACCCTGACAAATCGTCCTCTGGACCTTTGGCCGCGACGGCGCGACAAGCCTTCCATGGCTGACACCGAACGCTACGACATCGTCATCGCCGGCGCGGGGCTGACCGGGGCGGCCTTCGCCCTGGCGGCGGCGCAAGGCGGGTTGAAGGTCGTGATGGTCGATCCGCAGCCGTTCAGCGACCAGTTGGCGCCGACCTTCGACGGGCGTTCGACCGCCGTCGCCTTTTCGACGTTCCGCATGCTGGACGCGCTGGGCCTAGGCGAAACCCTGCGTCCCCACGCCTGCCGGATGGACCATATTCTGGTGACGGACGGGCGTCGCCCGGGCGCGGCCAGCCGGTCCGCCTCGCCCGCCTTCCTGCGCTTCGACGCCGACGAAATCGGCGGCCGTACCGGCGGCGAGCCCTTGGGCTATATGGTCGAGAACCGCCGCATCCGCGCGGCCCTGGCCGAGGCGGTGACGCAGGCCGGGATCGAGGTGCGGGCGCCGGCGACCGTCGCCAGCGTCGCGACCGATGCGGGCAAGGCGACCGTGACCCTGGCCGATGGATCGACCCTGATCGCGCCCCTGGTCGTCGGCGCCGAGGGGCGAGGCTCGGCCGTGCGCCGCGCGGCCGGGATCGAGACCGTCGGCTGGGGCTATGGCCAGAGCGGCGTGGTGGCCACGGTGCGGCTGGGTCGCGACCACGGCAATGTCGCGCACGAATATTTCCTGCCCAGCGGCCCCTTCGCCATCCTGCCTCTGACGGATCAGCGCGCCAGCCTGGTCTGGACCGAGACGACGCGACGGGGCGAGGCGTTGCGCGACGCCTCGGACGACGCCTTCCACGCCCATCTGATGCGGCGGTTCGGTGAGTTTCTTGATGGGGCGACGGTCGAGGGCCCACGCTTCGTCTATCCGCTGTCGCTGAGCCTGGCCGAGAAACTGATCGCGCCGCGCATCGCCCTGATCGGGGATGCGGCGCACGGCGTTCACCCCGTTGCGGGCCAGGGTCTGAACATGGGGCTGAAGGATGCGGCGGCTCTGGCCGAGGTTTTGGCCGAGGCCGCGCGTCTGGGCGAAGACATCGGGTCGGAAACCGTTCTGGAGCGCTATGCGCGGTGGCGCCGGTTTGACAATGCGGCCCTAGCGGCGGGCTTCGACGCCTTCGTGCGTCTGTTCTCCAACGACATCGCGCCGGTGCGTCTGGCGCGCGATTTGGGCATGGCGGCGGTCAACCGCATCGGCCCTCTGCGCCGCGCCTTCATGCAGGAGGCGGGCGGCGCGACAGGCGACTTGCCCCGGCTGTTGCGCGGCGAGGCTGTCGTCTAGTTCAACTGCATCCGCACGCGTTCGAAGGTCGTGAACCGCCGCGCCTCCTCGACGCCGTCCAGACCCTGAGCGCGCGCCAAGGCTTGCAGCGAGCCGGCAAGCGCGCCCTGTTTCTCGCGCGCCGAGGCCACGTCGAGCCACGGTCGGTGGTCCTCGGGATCCAGCAGGGCGCGACGCAGGGCCGAACGCTCGGCGCCCTCATAGTTCCGGCCGCGAATAGCGCGGCTGAACAGCACGTTCTGCAGCCGGATCAGCGACTGACGATCCGTGACTGGCGCCATCAGAAGATCCAGCCGATCCGCGACGTGCGGCATCAGACCGGCGCGAAGCGCGCGCCGGGTCAGTTCGCTGGGCAGGATCAGCCGCCCCTGGCTGAATGGATCCAAGGCGACGGGACCTTCGGGCGTCTCGACGCGAACCATGAAATGGCCGGGAAAATCGACGCCGGCCGCCGTGATGCCGGCCGCGCGCGCCGCGTGCAGATAGAAGACCGCCAGCACGGCGGACAGGCCGCGCCGCCGCTCGGCGACCGCGATGATGTCGGTGTTGTCGGGATGGTCGTAATGGATCAGGTCGCCGTTCAGCCGCAGGTCGGCGCACAGGGTTTCGGCCAGGGCCTCGTCAGGGCCTTCGCCGCCGATCCGCTCCTTCAGCCGCTCGCAGGCGTTGCGGGCCAGCGCGCGCACAGGCTCGGGATCACGCAACGGATGATCATGGATGGCGCAGGCGATCGCCGCCTCCAGCAGGGGGAAGGCGTCGTCTTCGGCCTGACCGGCGGCGGTCAGGACGGCCTCGGCCTCCTCGCGCGTCATGCGATCCCCTCGTCAGCGCCTCTCGACGCCGCGAAGATGACGTGGAACGCGCCAAGGAGCCAGCGCCACCATATCAATTCTCAAATCCAGACGTTGCAGACCCGGCCGATTGCGTCGGATCGCCTCGCCCGCTGCGACCAGTCGATCGTATTGGACCGGCTTCAGCGCCAGGAGGGCCGCCTCCATCGTCGCGCGGCGTTTGACCTCGACGACCGCCAACACCCGACCGCGACAGACCAGCAGATCGATCTCGCCGGCCCGGCTTTTCAGACGGAAGCCGAGAACGCGGTAGCCGCGCAGGATCAGCCAGAAGGCCGCGATCCATTCGGCGGCGTGACCGGACTTGAACGCCGTCCCGCCCTTCGCCTGACGCCACGCCGCCTTGGGGCGACGGACCGGCGCGGGACGAGATAGGCGCTTCACTTGCCCTTCAGCTCCAGCGCCCGGCGATACAGGGTCTTTCGGTTCAGCCCCAGGGCCTTGGCTACCTCGGAGGCGGCGTCGCCGGTGGACAGGGTCTGAAGGGCGTCGATGAGGGCGGCGTCCGCGTCGGCCTCGGTCGCCTGGACCTCTTCGCCGGGGCCGACGACCACGACGATCTCACCCTTTGGACTGTCCAGACGGGGATCGACGGCCAAGTCGTCCAGCGTCCCGCGCACACATTCTTCATAGAGTTTGGTCAGTTCGCGGGCGACAGCGGCGGGTCGCGGGCCCAGCACGGCGGTCATGTCGGTCAAACTGTCCTTCAGACGCGGCCCGCTTTCGAAGAAGACCAGGGTCTGGCGCTGACTCTTCAAGGCTTCCAACGCGGCGGTGCGGCCGGCCGTCTTGGGCGGCAGGAAGCCGGCGAAAAGCACCCGATCGGCCGGCAGGCCGGCGATGCACAGGGCGGCCAACAGACTTGAGGCGCCGGGGATCGGATGGACGGGCAGGCCCTCGGCGATCACTGCGCGGGCGACGACGAAGCCGGGGTCGCTGACCAGAGGCGTGCCCGCATCCGAAACCAGGGCCACGACTTGCCCCTCACGCAACCGTTCGATTGCCTGTTCGGCCGCGCGGCCGGACGCATGATCGTCGCAGCGTTCCAGCCTGGCCTTCAGTCCATAGGCGCTCAGCAGTTTGGCGGTGACGCGGGTGTCCTCGGCCAGCACCAGATCGGCGGCGGCCAGCACGTCCAGCGCCCTCAGCGTCATGTCGCGCAGATTCCCGATTGGGGTGGCGACCAGATAGAGGCCCGGATCCACCCGCCGGGGCGGCGGGGCGGCGGGGGGAAAGGGCGAGGGTTCGCTCAACGCTCGACCACGGCCGCGGGGGGACGCGGCGCCGAGGTCAGGCCCGAGCCCTGGAAAGCGGGACCGGCGTCATAGGCGGCGAAGGTGGCGGCGGTGATGATCTCGCTGACCGAGGCGCCCAAGCTGACGATCTGCACCGGCTTCTCCAGACCGACCAGCAACGGTCCGATCACGGTCGCGCCGCCCAGGGCCTGAACCAGCTTGGTCGAGATGGCGGCCGAATGAATGGCGGGCATGACCAGGACGTTGGCCGGCTTGGTCAGGCGGTTGAAGGCGTAGGCCGAATGCCCCTTGGGATCCAGCGCGACTTCCGGCGGCATTTCGCCTTCGTATTCGAAATCGACGCCCTTCTTGTCCAGGATGCGGATCGCCTCGCGCACCTTCTCGGCGCGGTCGCCGGGCGGGTTGCCGAACGTGGAATAGGACAGGAAGGCCACGCGCGGATTGCGACCCAGCTTCCTGACCGTATCGGCCGCCTTGACGGCGATGTCGGCCAACTCCTCGGCGTTGGGCAGCTCGTGGATGGTGGTGTCGGCGACAAACAGGGTGCGACCCTTGGCCAGCAGGATCGACAGGCCGATCAGGGTGTCGTCCACATCCAGCACGCGCTGGACCTCCTTCAACGCCATGTTGAAGTTGCGGGTCACGCCCGCGACCATGGCGTCGGCCCGCCCTTTGGCGACCAGGGTGGCGGCGAAATAGTTGCGGTCCTGATTGATCATCCGCTGGACGTCGCGGCGCAGATAGCCCCGGCGCTGGAGTTTTTCGTACAGCCAGTCGGTGTCCTCGACATTGTGGTCGGAGACGCGGGCGTTGGTGATCTCGATGCCCAGTTCGTCGAAGTTCAGACCGGCCTCTGCGGCGTTCTGACGGATCAGGTCCTCGCGTCCAACCAGGATCGGCGTGCCCAGGTCGGCCTGTTTGAAGCCCCAGGCGGCGCGGATGACGGCGGGTTCTTCGCCCTCGGCGAAGACGACGCGCTTGTTCGGCCCGCCGCGCACGGCCGAGCTGATCTTCTGCATCAGGGCGGCGGACGGATCGACGCGCGAACGCAGCGCGTGGCGATAGGCGTCCATATCCTCGATCTGGACGCGGGCCACGCCGGTATCCATCGCCGCCTGGGCGATGAAGGGCGGTATGTACCAGATCAGCCGTGGGTCGAACGGCGTCGGGATGATGTAGTCTGGCCCGAACTTCAGCTTGCGTCCGCGATAGGCGGCGGCGACCTCGTCCGGCACGTCTTCGCGCGCCAGGGCGGCCAGGGCCTGGGCGCAGGCGATCTTCATCTCGTGGTTCACGCGCCGTGCGCGCACGTCCAGCGCGCCTCGGAATAGATAGGGGAAGGCCAGGACGTTATTGACCTGGTTCACATAGTCCGAGCGGCCCGTGGCGATGATGGCGTCCGAACGCACCGACTTGACGTCCTCGGGCGTGATCTCGGGGTCGGGGTTGGCCATGGCGAAGATGATCGGATTGGGCGCCATCGACGCGACCATCTCCTTGGTGATCGCGCCCTTGGCGGACAGGCCCAGCACCACGTCGGCGCCGACCATGGCCTCGGCCAGGGTGCGCAGGGGCGTGTCGGTGGCGTGGGCGGCCTTCCACTGGTCCATGCCGTGGTCGCGACCCTTGTAGACGACGCCGTCGCGGTCGCAGATCACGGTGTTCTCGGCCTTTACGCCCGCGGCCTTCATCAGGGCGATGGAGGACAGGCCCGCCGCCCCGGCGCCGGCCAGCACGACCTTGATTTCGTCCAGCTTCTTGCCGGCGATATGCACGGCGTTGATCAGGCCGGCGGTCGAGATGATGGCGGTGCCGTGCTGGTCGTCATGGAAGACGGGGATGTCCAGCAGATCCTGAAGCTCGCTTTCGATGACGAAGCATTCGGGGGACTTGATGTCCTCCAGATTGATGCCGCCCCAGGTGTCGCCGATGTTCTTGACGACCGTGATGAACTCGTCCGGATCGGTGGTTTTCACCTCGACGTCGAAGCTGTCGACGTCGGCGAACCGTTTGAACAGGACCGACTTGCCCTCCATGACCGGCTTAGAGGCCATGTGACCCAGGTTGCCCAGGCCCAGGATCGCGGTGCCGTTCGAGATGACGGCGACCAGATTGCCCTTTGAGGTGTAGTCGTAGGCCTTGTCCGCATCGGCGGCGATGGCCAGGACCGGCACGGCCACGCCCGGCGAATAGGCCAGCGACAGGTCGCGCTGGGTCGCCATCGGCTTGGTCGGCGCCATGGAAATCTTGCCCGGCGTCGGGATGCGGTGGAAGTCCAGCGCTTCTTGGTCGGAGAAGGTTTGCTTTTCGGTCTGATCGGGCATGATTTGGGCGTTTCCGAGCGCGTCGATTTTATTGTCTCGCTCTGTTCCTAATGCTCCGGGCGTGACGGGACAACCGCGCACGCCGCGTGCCGCCGTCTCTGGACGCCAAGGCCGTCGGGCACGTCACCGACGCCGACTCTGTGCGGAAAAGGTGATGGCGGCGCCGGCTCTCGTGCGGATTTCCGCAATCGCCGTCTCAGATCGCCAGCATGCCCGTCCGCTCGATCTCCACTGGCCCGGTCATCAGGACGTGATCGGTTTCCGCATCCCAGTCGATGACCAGTTCGCCGCCATCGACGACCACCGTCGCCTTGCGCTCCGTCAGGCCGCGCCGCGCGGTGGCGACCAAGGCGGCGCAGGCGCCGGTGCCGCAGGCCTTGGTAAGGCCAGCGCCCCGCTCCCAGACCCGCAGGCGGATGTGGTCCCGGTCCAGCACGTTTGCGAAGCCGACATTGACCCCTTGCGGGAACAGCGGGTGATGCTCGACCAGCGAGCCGGATCCGGTGACGAAGCCGTCGTCCTGGCGGTCGGTGAAGAAGACCACATGCGGATTGCCCATGGAGACGGCGCTGGGCGTGTGCAGGAGTGGCGCGTCGATCGGGCCGACCTGAAGCTCGATCCCGCGTGTGTCCATTTCTTCGGCCAGCGGCACCTGGGTCCAATCCAGGCGAGGCTTACCCATGTCCACGGTCACGCGGTGGTCACCGGCGCGGGTGGCGGTGGTCGGGCCGCCCGCCGTGTCGATCACCACGCGGTCAGAGGCGTTGGCCTGCATCAGAAGCCAGCCGACGCAGCGCAGGGCGTTGCCGCAGGTCTCGACCATCGATCCATCGGCGTTCCACACCCGCATGAAGGCGTCGGCCGTGTCTGACGGTTCGATGGCGATCAGCTGGTCGAAGCCTTCGCCCGTCTGGCGGTCGCCCAGCGCACGAATCTGGTCCTCGCCGGGAGCGAACGGCTGTTCCAGCGCATTGACGACGACGAAGTCATTGCCGGCGCCGTTCATCTTGACGAAAGGACGGGTCATGCAGGCCATATAGGCCCAACCCAGCGTCGCGGAAACCAGCGTGTCCCAGACCGAAACCGACCCCAAGGACAACGGCCTGCGACTGCGCGCCCGGCTGCGATACCTGTATCATGGCAGTCAGCCGGCGGCGGTGAAGTTCCGCTTGACCGTCATCGTGATCGACCTGGCGATCATCGGCTTTTTCCTTGCGGCGCCCATCCTGAAGAACATGGGCTGGGCCTTCTATGCGCTGGACTATTTCATCGCCGCCATTCTGGCTCTGGATCTGGCCGCGCGGGCCTATGCCTATGCGAACATCAAGGATTGGCTGAAGCGGCCGATCGTCTGGGTCGACCTGTTCGTGCTGGCGACCCTGCTGTTTCCGGCCTGGCTGTTCAATCTCGGCTTCCTGCGGATGTTGCGGCTGTGGACCCTGCTGAACTCGGACTTCTTCTGGCGCACCGTGGGGGCGCGGTTCGACGATACGCGGGTTGAAGGGATCGCCCGCGCCCTGGCCAATCTGATCACCTTCGTCTTCGTGGCGACCGGCTTCGTCTATGCGACGTTCAGGGGGCATGACGGCATCGCCGGCTATGTCGATGCGCTGTATTTCACGGTGGCCACTCTGACGACGACCGGATTTGGAGACGTCACCCTGCCGGGGCCGTGGGGGCGGTTGTTGTCCATCGCCGTCATGCTGGTCGGCATCACCCTGTTCCTGCGCCTGGCCCAGGCCCTGATCCGACCGCACAAGGTGCATTTTCCCTGCGATCGCTGCGGCCTGCAGAACCACGACCCCGACGCCGTCCACTGCAAGGCGTGCGGGAAGCTGCTTTGCATTCCCGACGAGGGATGAGGCGGCGCGTTCCGCCGGTGTGACAAAACGGTGAGGTCGCACGGCTTGCCGCACGGGAAGGCGTCGTTAAGGTGCCGGCTTCGTTTTCGGGGACCTGTCCATGATCCGTGCTTCCGCCGTCGCGCTTGCGACGCTTCTCGCCTCCACCAGCCTGACCTCGGTATCCATGGCCCAGACCCCAGCTTCCTCACCCGCTCCGGCCTCCGGCGGTTTCGCGACCAGCGATGCGACCGACCCCTATCTGTGGCTCGAAGAGGTCGAGGGCGAGCGGGCGATGGAGTGGGTGAAGGCCCACAACGAACGCACCTTCGCCGTCCTGCAAGGCGATCCCCGCTACGAAACCCTGCATCAGCAGGCGCTGGAGATCGTCCAGGCCCAGGACCGCATCCCGTCGCCTGGCTTCACCCACGACGGCCATATCGACAACTTCTGGCAGGACGCCCAGCATGTGCGCGGGCTGTGGCGTCGCACGACGCTGGACAGCTATCGCACCGCCACGCCCGAGTGGCAGACCATCCTCGACATCGACGCCCTGGCGGCGGCCGAGGGCCAGAACTGGGTCTACAAGGGCTCGACCTGCCTTCAGCCCGAAGAACGCTACTGCCTGATCAGCCTGTCGAACGGCGGCAAGGACGCGGTGACCCTGCGCGAGTTCGACACGGTCGAGCGCAAGTTCGTCGAGGGCGGCATCACCCTGCCGGAATCCAAGGGCGGCGCATCCTGGATCGACAAGGACACCCTGCTGATCTCGCGCGATTTCGGTCCCGGCACCCTGACCAACTCGGGCTATCCGATGGTCGTCAAGCGGATGAAGCGCGGCCAGACCCCGGACCAGGCCGAGACCCTGTTCACCGGCCAGCCGACCGACGTGTCGGTGTCAGGCTATACGCTGCGCGACGCCGACGGGGTGGTGAAGGCGACCCTGATCAACCGTTCGGTGGACTTCTATTCGTCCGAGACCTGGCGCCTGGGCGACGACGGCGCCCTGACCCAGCTTCAACTGCCGGCCAAGTCCGACATCACCGGCCTGGTCCAGGGCCAGCTTCTGGTGTCGCTGAAACAGGACTGGACCGCGCCGTCGGGTCAGGATTTCAAGACCGGCGACCTGATCGCCTGGCCGCTGGAGGCCTGGCTGGCCGATCAGGCGACCCCGGCCCAGCTGGTGCTGCGTCCTACCGAGCGTCAGGCCATCGAGGGCGTCAACGTCACGCGCAACCGGCTGGTCGTGGCCTTGTACGACAATGTGCGCGGCTCGGTGCGGGTCTACACCCCCGGCCCAGAAGGGCGTGGCGGCGAATGGGCGCACACGACGCTGGACCTGCCGCAGAACGTCTCGGTCGGCGTCGGTTCGGCTTCCGAGAAGGACGACAAGGTCTTCGTCAGCGTCACCGGCTATCTGAACCCGTCCAGCCTGTGGCTGGCCGATGCTGCGACCGGCGCGGTCGATCAGGTCAAGTCGATGCCGGCCAAGTTCGACGCCGCCGGCATGACGGTCGAACAGCACGAGGCCCGTTCCGCCGACGGGACCATGATCCCCTATTTCGTGGTGCATAAGGCGGACATGCCGCTGGACGGCTCCAACCCGACGCTTCTGTACGGCTACGGCGGGTTCGAAAGCTCGCTGCTGCCCGGCTATTCGGCGACGGTCGGCAAGCTGTGGCTGGAGCGGGGCGGCGTGTATGTCATCGCCAATACGCGAGGCGGCGGCGAGTTCGGACCCCGCTGGCACGAGGCGGCCCTGCAACAGAACCGCCAGCGCGCGCATGAGGATTTCCAGGCCGTGGCCCTGGACCTGATCGCCCGCGACATTACCAGCCAGCCCAAGCTGGGCATCATGGGCGGTTCGCAAGGCGGCCTGTTTATGGGCGCGATGCTGACCCAGCGACCGGACCTCATCAACGCCGCCGTCATCCAGGTGCCCCTGTTCGACATGCTGCGCTTCCACAAGCTGCTGGCCGGCGCCTCTTGGATCGGCGAATATGGCAATCCCGACATCCCCGAGCAGCGCGCCTGGATCGAGCAGTATTCGCCGTATCAGAACCTGCGCGCGGGCCAGCCCTATCCCGAGGTCTTCATCCATACCTCGACCAAGGACGACCGCGTCCATCCGGGCCATGCCCGCAAGGCGGCGGCGCGTCTGGAAGAGCTGGGCTATCCGGTTCTGTTCTATGAGAACGTCGACGGCGGCCACGCGGCCGGGGCCAACCTGCGCGAAACCGCGCGTCGCCTGGCGCTGGAATACACCTATCTGTCGCGTCGTCTGATGGACACGCCGGCGCAGGAATAGTCTCTGGTTCCGCTCATCCCCGCGAAAGCGGGGACCCAGTGCTTTCGCAAGGTTCGGCGACTGGGATCAGATTCAGTACGAACGGGCGACGCCGAACGCCCAAAGGTCTGGGTCCCCGCTTTCGCGGGGATGAGCGGAAAGTTTTCAAGCCATGCGTCACCTGATCCTGTCCGCCGCCATCCCGGCCCTTCTGCTGGGCGCTTGCGCTACGGCTCCGGTCGAGAAGGACGCTTGGGCGTCTTATGATCCGGAGCGTATGGGGCCTCCTCCCGGATACCCCCGCGATCTGACCCCGGCGGGCGTCGCGGCGGCGGACGATCATCTGGCGCTGGAGCAGGTGGACGGAGCCGAGGCGATGGCCTTCGTCGCCGAGGAGAACCGCAAATCCTTGGCGGCCCTGACCGGCGATCCGCGCTACGAGACCTTCCGCGCCGAGGCCCAGGCGATCCTGACGGCGACAGACCGCATCCCTAGCCCGTCCTTCCTGGGCGACGGCATCGGCAATTTCTGGCAGGACGCGACCAATCCCAAGGGCGTCTGGCGGCGCACGACGCTGGACAGCTACCGGACCGCAACGCCGCAGTGGGAGACGCTGCTGGACATCGACGCCCTGTCCAAGGCCGAGGGCAAGGACTGGGTGTTCAAGGGCGCCGATTGCCTGGCGCCGGACGACACCCGCTGCCTGATCAATCTGTCCGACGGCGGAAAGGATGCGGTGGTCGTGCGCGAGTTCGACCTGACCACCAAACGGTTTGTCGATGCGGGGTTCAGTCTGCCCGAGGGCAAGCACCGCATCGAATGGCTGGACCGCGAAACGCTTCTGGTCGCCACCGATTTCGGCGCGGGCACCATGACGGAGTCCGGCTATCCCTTCATCGTCAAGACGCTGAAGCGCGGCCAGACCCTGGCCCAGGCGACCGAGGTCTATCGCGGCGAACAGGGCGACGGCGGCTACGGCGTCAGCCCCGCCGTCTATCGCGACAAGGACGGCAAGGTGACCGCCGTCATCATCACCCGCCCGCTGGACACCTTCCGGTCGGAGACGTGGAGCCTCGGTCACGACGGCAAGGCGACGAAGCTCAATCTGCCAGCCCGCGTCAGCGTCTTCGGCGTAGTTGGCGATCAGCTTGTATTCTCGAACGACGAGCAGTGGCGTTGGCTCGCACATGACTACAAGCCAGGAGCGCTTCTGATCGTCGGTTTAAGAGCATTATCCGCTGCTCCGTCGCCCACAAACGTTCCACCGGCGCCGATGACGGACGGACGCGATCCAGTCGGGATTTTCGTTCCGAATCCCCGTCAATCTCTCCAGAGTGTGGCGGTTCTCGACAACACCCTCATCGCCGCCATTTCGGATAATGTTGCGGGACGTCTGGTTCGCTTTCAGCGGACGGGGACTGAGGGACAGTATTCGTTCTGGGGCGCGACTGACATCACCGTCCCCGACAACCTCGCCGTCGGTCTGGGCGACTCGTCCAAAGCACGCGGCGAAGTGTTCGTCTCGACCCAGGGCTTCCTGGTCCCTCCGACCCTCAGCCTGGCCGATGCGGGCGCCGCGACCCTGACCACGCTGAAGTCGGCGCCCGCCAAGTTCGACGCGTCGCGCGACGTGACCGAACAGTTCGAGGCGACCTCGACCGACGGGACGAAAATCCCTTATTTCGTCACCCGCCCGCGCGACATGAAGCTGGACGGGTCGAACCCAACCGTCATGCTGGGATACGGCGGTTTTCAGGTCAGCCTGAACCCGGCCTACAAGCCCGAGATGGGCAAGCTGTGGCTGGAGCGGGGCGGCGTCTTCGTGCAGGCCAACATCCGCGGCGGCGGCGAGTTCGGGCCCGACTGGCACCAGGCGGCGCTGGACGGCGATCGTCAGAAGGCCTTTGACGACTTCGCCGCCGTGGCGCGCGATCTGGAACAACGCGGGATCACCAGCCCGCGTCGCCTGGGCATCTATGGTCGGTCGAACGGCGGGGTCCTGACCTCGGTGTCGATCACCCAGCACCCGGAGTTGTTTAATGCGGCGGTGATCGAGAGCCCGCTGGTGGACATGCTGCGCTATCACGAACTACCGGCCGGGGCGTCGTGGATCGGCGAATACGGCGACCCGCGCATCCCGGAAGAAGCCGCGTGGATCGCGAAATACTCCGCCTATCAGCAGCTCCGTCCGGGCCAACCCTATCCGCGCGTCTATCTGACCACCAATACGCGCGACGACCGGGTCCACCCCGGCCATGCACGCAAGTTCGCCGCGCGCCTGGGCGATATGGGGTATGACCACCTCTATTATGAGGACACGGCCGGCGGCCACTCCAACGACGCCGACCCGGTCGCCAACGCCCGTCGCTGGGCCCGCCACTATGTCTATCTGTCGCAACAGCTGATGGATTGAGGCTTGTTCCTTGGGGCTATCGCGCTTCGCGCTGCTTGAGCCCCGATCGGCTCACGCGATTATGAGGCGCGACGGGACAGGCCGAGGGTTAAAGACGACGGCATGAACACCAAGGGCTGGATCATCGCGGGCACGGTCATGGCGGGCGCCCTTACAGCCGTCGCCTCGGCGGCCCAGCCGGCGGCGGGGCGTCCGCCGCTCGCGCCGCGCCATGCGACGGCCAACGGCCCGCCGGTGGTGGTCGAACTGTTCACCGCCCAAGGCTGTGGCGGCTGCATCGAGGCCAATGCGGCGGTGGAGAAGGCGGCGGCCCAGCCCGGCGTGATCGCCCTGACCTACGGCGTCGACTACTGGGATTACCTCGGCTGGACCGACACCTTCGCCCGGCCCGAGTTTGTTCAGCGCCAGCGCGCCTATCGCGCCGCCCTGCGCCAGCGCGGCGTCTCGACGCCCCAGGTCGTGATCGACGGCCGACGTCAGGTGTCGGGCGCCCGCAGCGTCGAGCTTGAAACCGCCATCGGTCAGGAGGCGGTGCGTCAGGCCTGGCCGCCGGAGATCGAGTTCCGCGAGAACGGAGCCGGCGTCGGTGTCGGTTCCGGCCGCGCGCCGGCCGGCGGCGCCGAGGTGGTGGCGGTGACCTATACGCCCGGTCCTCAGGTGGTCGAGGTCCGTCAGGGCGAGAACCGCGGCCAGGCCGTGCGCCACATGAATGTCGTGCGCGGCGTGACCCGCCTGGGCGAATGGCGCGGCCGCCCGATGCTCTACGCCCTGCCGTCCGCCCGGCCCGGCGAGGCCGTGGCGGTGCTGGTGCAAGGCAAAACGGACAAACGCATCCTGGGCGCCGCAGTCAGGGACTAGGCGCCGGCCTTTTTCGCAAAGCCCCAGGCCGCATCGCTGAGCGGCCCGACCTGGGCGGCCATGGTCTTGGCGTGGGCGCTGGCGGCGGTGCCGTCGCGGACCCGGCCGGCGATGCCTTGGCAGATGGCGGCTAAGCGGAACAGGTTGTAGGCGTAGAGCCAGTCGAGATTGGCGGGCCGCATTCCCGTCGCGGCGGCGTAGCGTTCGACGGTCTCTTCCACGGACGGGATGCCCAAAGCTTCCAGATCGGCGCCGGCGAGGCCGTTGCGCAGCGAAGCCGGAATGGCCCAGGCGATCAGCAGATAGGAGAAGTCGGCCATCGGATCGCCCAGGGTCGATAGCTCCCAATCCAGCACGGCGCGAACCTCGGCTCGGTCCGGCGCCAGGATCATGTTGTCGAGACGAAAGTCGCCGTGGACGATGCGGCTGGGCCCTTCAGCCGGGAGGCTGTCGGGCAGGAAGGCGATCAGCCGGTCCATTGCCGGAACCGGCTCGGTCTCCGACGCATGATACTGTTTGGTCCAGCGGCCGACCTGACGCGCGAAATAGTTTCCGGCCTTGCCGTAGTCGCCGAGGCCGATGGCGGCCGGATCGAAGGCGTGCAGCCGGGCCAGCGTGTCCGTCTGGGCTTCATAGACGGCGCGCCGCTCCACGGGCGTCAGGCCGGGCAGTTTCAAATCCCAGAAGATCCGACCCTCGACCTTGTCCATCACATAGAAGATCGAGCCGATGACGGTTTCGTCCAGGCATAGGGCATGAGGCTTGGCGACGGGGAAGCCTTGCGCGGCCAGAGCCGAGATGATCTGAAACTCGCGATCCACGGCGTGGGCGCTGGGCAGCAGGACGCCGGGCGGTTTGCGACGCAGCACATAGGCGGCCGAAGGCGTCACCAGTTCATAGGTCGGGTTCGACTGGCCGCCCTTGAACTGGCGCACCGTCAGCGGGCCGGCGTATCCCGAGACGTGGGCGCGCATCCAGGCATCCAGCGCCGCCTCGTCCAGGCGATAGCGCGGATCGACCTCGCGCGTGCCGGAAAAGGCGCTTTGGGCGTCCAGCGGGGCGGCGTCGGTCATGCGGCGGTCCTCGTCGTTTCCTTGAGCCGTCCGGATCTCACGCCCGGTCCGACGCGGCGATGATGGCGGCCTTCACTGCGCGACGCCAGCCGGAAAGCAGACGCTCGCGCTCGTCCGCCTTCATGCGCGGTTTCCAGCAGGCAGATGCTTCAGCGGGTCGCGCCTGTAAGTCCGGCAAAAGGCCGACGCCCAGGGCCGCCAGGCGCGCGGCGCCCAGGGCCGTCATCTCCTGGAAGGCCGGACGCTCCACCTCGACCTCGCAGATGTCGGCGACGAACTGCATGGCGAAACTGTTGGCGGTGACGCCGCCGTCCACCTTCAGCGTCTTCAGCGGCGGGGCTCCGTCGGCGGCCAGGGCGTCGAGCAAATCGCGCGTCTGATAGGCCAGGGCTTCCAGCGCGGCGCGTACGAAATGGGCCGGACCGGAATCCCGTGTCAGCCCGACGATGGTTCCTCTCGCTTCCGGTTCCCACCATGGTGCGCCCAGACCCGTGAAGCCGGGGACCATGTACACCCCGCCGTTGTCCTTGAGGGTCTGCGCCATCGCCTCCGACTGGCGCGACTCCGAGATCAGCCCGACCCCGTCTCTCAGCCACTGGATCGCCGAGCCGGCCGAGAAGATCGACCCCTCCAGCGCATAGGCGGACTGGCCGTCGGCCTGATAGCCGAGCGTGCCCAACAGACGCCGTGTCGAGGCCACGGGCTCCGCGCCGACATTGGCGACCAGAAAGGCGCCGGTGCCATACGTGATCTTGGCGTCCCCAGCCTTCAGCGCCCCGTGCCCGACAAGGGCCGCCTGCTGGTCGCCCGCCGATCCGGCGATCGGCAGAGGCTGGCCGAACAATGCTGGATCGGTCTCGCCGATCACACCCGCGCAGGGGACGATGTCAGGCAGGGCTTCGCGCGGGATGTCGAACAAGGCGCATAGGTCGTCCCGCCACTCGACCGTCCTCAGATCCATCAGAGACGTGCGCGACGCATTTGTCGCATCGGTGGCGTGGACTCGGCCGCCGGTCAGCTTCGAGATCAGCCAGGCGTCGATCGTGCCCAGCTTGACCTCGCCCTTCGCCGCCCGCTCGCGCGATCCGGGCACAGCGTCCAGGAGCCAAGCGAACTTGGTCGCCGAGAAATAGGGATCGAGGATCAGGCCGGTCATGGTCTGGACCCGAGGCTCGTGGCCTTGGGCGGTCAGGCGTGCGGTGACGTCGGCAGTACGGCGATCCTGCCAGACGATGGCGCGATGCAGCGGCTCGCCGGTCGCTGCATCCCAGATTACGGCCGTTTCCCGCTGATTGGTGATGCCGATGGCGTTGAAGCGGGCGACGCCGCCGGCCTTGCGCACTACCTCTCGACAGGTCTGGAGCGTCGCCGCCCAGATTTCGGCGGCGTCATGTTCGACCCAGCCGGACTTCGGGAAATGCTGGGCCAGCTCGATCTGGCTGACCGCGACGGGCCTGAGGTTCTGTTCCCGAATCTCGAAGGCGATGGCGCGGGTCGAGGTCGTGCCCTGGTCGATGGCGAGGATCAGGCTCATGGTTCTCTCCCGGCTGCGTCTTGGGCTAAGGGGAGCATATGACGACGCACCTGCCCAGCTATGAAGGCGTCCTCGACGCCGCCCGCCAGATTGACGGAGTCGCCGTCCGCACGCCCCTGCTCGAAAGCCCGGCTCTGAACGCGGCGGTCGGCGGGCGGGTTCTTATGAAGGCGGAAAGCCTGCAGCGCGCCGGAGCCTTCAAGTTTCGCGGCGCTTACAACCGCATCAGCCGACTGACCGACGAGGAGAAGGCGCGCGGCGTCGTCGCCTTCTCGTCTGGGAACCATGCCCAAGGGGTGGCCGCTGCCGCCGCCATGGTCGGGGCGCCGGCGATCATCGTCATGCCGTCGGACTCGCCCAGGGTGAAGGTCGAGGGCGTGATCGGCTTCGGCGGCGAGGTGCGCTTCTACGACCGCTGGACTGAAAGCCGCGAGGCCATCGGCGCGGCCATCGCCGCCGAGCGCGGGTCGATCCTCGTGCCGCCGTTCGATGATCCCTTCATCATCGAGGGCCAGGGGACGACGGCGCTGGAAATGCTGGATCAGGCGAATGCGCCCTTCGACCAGTTGCTATGCGGGGCGTCCGGCGGCGGGCTGATGGCCGGGATCAACTTGGTCATGGCCGAACGCAGTCCGGCGACGAAGGTGTTCGTGGTCGAGCCCGAAGCGTTCGACGACACCGCGCGATCGCTGGCGGCCGGGGAGCGGGTCGGTCATCCGCAAGGCGCCCCGTCGATCTGCGACGCCCTGATGTCGCCGATGCCGGGCGTGCTGACCTGGCCGATCAACCGACGGCTGGCGGGGGCGATCACTGTCTCGGATGCCGAGGTCGCGGAAGCGATGCGGTTCGCGTTCCGCCATCTCAAGATCGTCCTCGAGCCGGGCGGCGCCGTCTCGCTCGCGGCCCTGCTTGCCGGAAAGATCGGGACGACAGGACGGACGACGGCCATCGTGCTGTCTGGCGGCAACGTCGATCCGACGCTGTACGCCCAGATCATCGAGGGGCGCTTCGGCGGCTGAAGGGCTTCCCTTCCCCGTGACGGTCGGCCAACCTCTCCTCACACGCACTGAGGAAACGCACGATGACCAAAGCCAGTGAACTACAGGCATTGATCGGACAGGAGGTCGGGGTGTCGAAATGGTTCGACGTCACCCAGGCCCGGATCGACGCCTTCGCCGATTGCACCGAAGATCACCAGTTCATCCATGTCGATCCGGAGGCGGCCAGGGCCACGCCGTTCGGTGGAACGATTGCGCACGGCTTTCTGACCCTGAGCCTGGCTTCGGCCATGAGCTATGACACGGTGGCGCCGCTGGAGGGCGTCGTCATGGGCGTGAATTACGGCTTCGACAAGCTGCGGTTCTTGGCGCCTGTGCCGGCAGGGTCACGCATTCGCGGTCGCTTCAAACTCATATCCGCCGACGACAAGGGCGGCGGACGCTGGTTGCTGAAGCACGAACTGACGGTCGAGATCGACGGGGCCGACAAGCCGGCGCTCATTGCCGAGTGGCTCGGGATGCAGATGGTCGATCCAAAAATCGAGCCGTGACGCTCGCATAGGTTATAGTGTCGCGCCGTCGTGGATTGTGACGCGCCGAAGGCTGCACGTTAACTATTTTGTGCCTTGACGCCAAATTCATCTGTATCATCAAGGCCACGGTCTCGCCTTTGCTGATCGATACCGTCACGTTTCCGCCTCGACCTTGTACAGCAAGGCTGGTAAGACCCGCGTAGGCGGTAGACCCGCCCCCTACTATAACAGAGGCGGAGGGATACCCCCCTATGCGTATGAAGACTTTCGTGCTGGCCTCCAGCGCAGCGGCCGCCCTGGCCCTGTCGGCTGGCGCTGCGTCGGCGGAGCCGAACGGCTGGTACGGCGCCATCGACGCCGGCTACCACATCATCGACGATATCAACGCCGAGTCATCGACTACCGGCGCGTCGTGGAACTATGAAGTCAACGACGGCTGGGCGGCGTTCGCTCGTCTCGGTTATCGCTTCAACCCCAACTGGCGCGTTGAACTCGAAGGCGGCTACCGCTCGGGCGACATCGGCAAGATTCGCGCTGTAAGCGGCACGCAGGGCCTATGCAACTTCACGCCGGCGACGGGCGGTTGCTTCTCTCCTGAAGGCGACATCGAGTCCTATACTCTGATGGCCAACGTCTTGTACGACTTCGGTTACGAAGCCTGGGGCGTTCGTCCCTTCGTTGGCCTCGGTGCTGGTGTGAACCAAGTCCGCACTCAAACGATCGGTAATCTGCGCGCTAACCGCGGCGCAACGTTCGCCATCGACGATGATTCGACCAAGTTCGCCGCTCAGGCCATCGCTGGTCTGGCGTGGGCCATCAGCGACCGCGCCAATGTTGATCTGACCTACCGCTATCTGACGGGCGATGCTTCGTTCAACTCGTCGACCTTCGGCACGGGCGTGGGCGCCACGTCGTTCGGCGAATGGGACGGCGACTACGATCAGTCGCACACCGTGACCCTGGGTCTGCGTTACAGCTTCGGTGCGGAAGACGCGCCGCCGCCGCCGCCTCCCCCGCCCCCGCCGCCCCCGCCGCCTCCTCCGCCCCCGCCGCCCCCGCCGCCGGTTGCGCAGAAGCCGGTCGCTCGCCAGTTCGTCGTCTACTTCGACTGGGATCGTTCGGACCTGACTGCGGAAG
>NZ_JAELUF010000638.1 GCF_016429195.1 Brevundimonas sp. ASV9 | reverse complement strand
GCCAACGAGGAGTTTGAGATTGAAAAGTCCAAGCTCGTCCGCCAAGAGACGGACGCCATCGATGCCACATACGAACAGAAGTTCAAGCAAGCCACCATGTCGCAGCAGATAACACGCTCCACCGTCGCCAACAAGACTCGCCTCAAGGTCCTCGGTGCCCGCCAACAGGTCCTGGACAACATATACGAGGACGCCCGCAAGCAGCTCTCCAATGGTACCAAGGATAAGGCCAAGTACCAAAAGGTGCTCAAGGGCCTCATCCTCGAAGGCTTGTATGCCATGAATGAGTCCGATGTCGATATCCGATGCAGAAAGGCCGACAACGATGTCGTTAAAAAAGCCATTGACGAGGCCTGCAAGGAGTACAAGAAGGAGGAAGGCAAGGAGGTCAAGGCTACCATAGACGAGGAG
>NZ_JAELUF010000637.1 GCF_016429195.1 Brevundimonas sp. ASV9 | reverse complement strand
GCCTGAAACTCTTTTCCTGGCAGTCAACATTGTTGATCGGTTCCTTTCAGAAAAGGTTGTTCAGCTGGATAACTTTCAGCTTGTCGGCATCACTGCCATGTTTATTGCATCCAAGTATGAGGAGATTCTCTCGCCCTATATTGGTAACTTTAAGCGCATCTCAAACGACGGCTTCACCGAGTCGGAAATTTTGAGTGCTGAGCGTTTTGTTCTCAGCACTCTCGAGTATGACCTGAGCTACCCCAACCCCATGAACTTTCTTCGCCGCGTGTCAAAGGCGGACAACTATGACATCCAGTCTCGCACAATTGGCAAGTACCTCATGGAGATTTCTCTCCTGGACCACCGTTTCATGGAGTACCGCCCCAGCCACGTTGCCGCTGCGGCCATGTACCTCGCCCGCCTCATGCT
>NZ_JAELUF010000636.1 GCF_016429195.1 Brevundimonas sp. ASV9 | reverse complement strand
ATCTAGGGAAGACATGGATCAACAGTAAATAAGGAAACATAGCATACTCAATAAAACATCACGAATCTTGTTGCAGAGTAGTCCACTACATGTTCCATATGATTCGGTAGCGTGTTCAGGATGCCAATTATAGATAACTTCGATTGATAGCAAATGGCATTTTACGACGGATATATCACAATAATAAAAGCCTCCAATTATTAGCCTTTCCACAAATCATTGCTGAGTATAGTATGGTAGAGGGCGCTGCCGTGCACTGAGGTAGTCTGGTCAGGTGCCTCTTCCCCGCAGATAAGCACGCCACAGTAGACATTCCAGGGCAGGCACAGTCTTAAAATCATTTCAGGAATCAATCAGTTCCTTTTGTTGCCAATGCTCGTTAAAGCAGAAGGATACCATGAAAGATAGGCG
>NZ_JAELUF010000635.1 GCF_016429195.1 Brevundimonas sp. ASV9 | reverse complement strand
GAATATGCCTTGTTTCCCATATTCTTGACACCTTCCTGTGGCTGCTCGCCCTCGTCATGTTGAGATTGGCCATTCTCGACGCCGGCACCATTCGGCAGCCGATCGTCGAGGAGCGGCGACGTCTCGGAAGGCAGCGGTGCTTGAGGGATGCTGGGTTTACGGATAGCCATATTCTTCTCCCCGGCAATGGTTTTTGCGAGACCGTAGCAAAACTATTTCGATAGATAAATTGAGGGCAAGCAAGCGCTGCTTTGACTACCAGAGAAGGTGATTCTGTGGCTGCTTTGTAATGTGAATCTGCTTTTACCCCCGCGGACCTTTTTGGTGCGAAGACCGGAGCGGGCAGCCCGGGGTACCTCCCGTAGTGTTCCCCGCAATATGCGAACCAAAAAGGCAAGTGCTTAATTAATTC
>NZ_JAELUF010000634.1 GCF_016429195.1 Brevundimonas sp. ASV9 | reverse complement strand
ACTTACATCGTACGGGGAGCGTGCGGGCCTTGGGGTTTTGTGAGACACTTTTTCCCGTGCGTTTACTCAGATCGTTGATGTAACTTGATGACATGTGCGAGACTGTTTCCCAATGGCCTGTATCGCTATGACGCTACCGTGAAATTTGGAACTGAACAAAGAAAGGTGGGGAAAGTGTGCAGTTTTTGTTAAAGTAAACTGGTTTTATAGTCTTTCTATATCCCTTAATCACAGGCTTTTCTATGAATACGCTGCTTTTTCTTTGATAATGGTGTTTACCGGCCAAAACCAAACCATCCTCTCTTTTGCGGTTGCGCAGGAGCTTCTTCTTCAGCGGCAGCCGCAGCAGCAGAGACATTGGAAGACGTGGATGCTGCAGCGGGTGTCTTGCCAGGGTAGCTGATGTAGTTCC
>NZ_JAELUF010000633.1 GCF_016429195.1 Brevundimonas sp. ASV9 | reverse complement strand
ATGAGAGGGAGGGTTTGGCGAGTGGGATGGTGTCTGGCGCGGGACCGGTAAAGATGATTTTGTCGGCGTTTGCGGCGACTTGCGGGATGTTGAGTGATGAGAGGGCCAGGCTAAGCCCTGTTTGGTAGTATAGTGACGGTTTCATCGTTATGGTTATTGTTGTAGGATTTTTTTTATGTAGAAGTTGCGTCTCGACTTGGCATCATGAGAAAAAGGGTGGAGGACACAGTGTGAGAGTACAAGTAGTGGGCGACGCGACTTGGATTTTGCCGATGCGCGTATTTAGCGCCTGTGACGTCGGCTGGTTCCTTGGTCTCGTTGCTGGTGTGGATCTAGAATTGGTTTAGCGTGGGTTGCGTTCTCGGCATGGATGAAGCAGGTAATTATTGGAACTTGTTTTCCGCCTGGGCAG
>NZ_JAELUF010000065.1 GCF_016429195.1 Brevundimonas sp. ASV9 | reverse complement strand
TTTCCTGGCCGTCGGGGCGGTGGTCATCCAGGCGGCGATGCTGATCTTCCGGCTGGAAAGCTGGGAAGAGGCGCGGGTGATCTTCCTGTTCCATGTGGCGGGGACGATCATGGAGCTGTTCAAGACCGCGCACGGGTCGTGGGTTTATCCCGAGGATAGTCTGCTGCGGATCGGGGCGGTGCCGCTGTTCTCGGGCTTCATGTATGCGGCAGTCGGCAGCTACATCGCGCGGGTGCAGCGCATCTTTCATATCCGGGTGCGGACGTATCCGCCGCTGTGGACGACCTGGGTGCTGGCGGCGGCCATCTACGTCAACTTCTTCGCCCATCACTGGCTTCCGGACGTGCGCATCGCGCTGTTCATCGCGACCGCCGTTTTGTTCGGGCGGGGATGGTTCTATTTCACGGCGGACCGGAAGCGGCGGTCGATGCCGCTGCTGCTGGGCTATTTCCTTGTGGCGCTGTTCATCTGGTTCGCCGAGAACCTGGGCACGCTGGGGCGGGCCTGGGTGTATCCGGGGCAGGCGGACGGGTGGGAGATGGTGTCCCTGGCCAAGCTGGGCAGCTGGTTCCTGCTGATGATCATCTCGGTGGTGCTGGTCTCGTTGGTGCACCGACCGGAAGAGGAACCTAGCGGCCCTGCAGCGCTCCGCGCATGATGGCGGACTTGCGGCTCATGCGGGCCTTCACCAGGCGATAGGCCACGGCGACAATCAGGATGGTCACGGCGAGGGCGCCGATCAGAAGGGTGGGGCCGTGGGCCTCGCTAAGGACTTCCATCTTCGCCAGGCCCTGGGCGGCGAGATAGCCCGGCGCCAGCATGGCCAGCACCCAGACGATCCCGGATGTGACATTGCCGAACTGGAAGGCGCGCTGACGCATCCTGAGCATGCCCAGGGTCAGCGGCACGAAGGCGCGCAAGGGGCCGAAGAAGCGGCCCACGAAGATCGACATGACGCCGTAGCGACGGCAGTACAGGCGCGTCCAGGCGATGCGACGGCGGTGCGCCTTGAACATCGGGCGCTGGAGGAAGCGCACGCCCAGCCGACGTCCGGCCCAATAGGAGATGGCGTCGCCGATGACCGCGCCGATGACGCAGCCGACGATGACGTTGACGGGATCCAGCACGCCGGCTGCGATCAGGCCGCCCGCCGCGACCAGCAGGCCGGTGGCGGGCACGAAGGCGCCGACGACGGCCAGCGACTCGACGAACACGACCAAGCCCAACATGACGCCGGCCCACATATGATTGCGGGCGACGAAATCGCCCACGGCTTGCAACAGGGAATCCATACGAAGGCCTTGGGGGAGGAAGGCGGGGTCGGTCGAGGTCTAACCGACGTAGGGCGACCTTATGTCACTCGCTTACGGCAGGCGTGTGACCTTGGCGGCCAGGTCGGGACGCGGGCGTTCCAGCGCGGGTTCGTTCAGCGTGCCGATGTGGATGAAGCCGGCGACGCTCTCGCCCTCGGTCAGGCCGAACAGGGCCGTGGCCTGGGGGTCGTAGCTGTACCAGTCGGTGATCCAGCTCGACGAATAGCCGAAGCCGGAGGCCGCGTGTTCCAGGTTCATGCAGACGGCGCCGGCCGACAGCTGTTGCTCCCAGATCGGCTTGGAGCCTTCGACTGGCGTCGAGACGACCAGGATGGTGACAGGCGCGGCGGTTAGTTTGGCGAGCACGGCCTGATCCTTGGCCGGGCCGTTGCGCAGTTCGACCAGCACGGCGAGGCGGGCGGCGATGTCGGCGCGCGATTGAGGCCCCAGGACGACGAACCGCCACGGGAACAGCTTGCCATGGTCGGGCGTGCGGGCGCCCAGGGTCAGGATCTCGTCCAGTTCGGCCTCGGACGGGCCGGGCGCGACCAGGGCCTGGGCCGGGGCGGAGCGCCGCTGGGCCAGGCGGTCGCGGAAATCTTTCGACGGAACGGGCGGGGGCAGGGGTTCGTTGAGCGCGACCATGCCGTCTAGCTAGGCTTTCATCCGCGTCTTCGCCATAGGTGGCCCATGCGCAAATCCGACGAACCGAAATGGGCCGAGGGGCTGTCGAAACCGCCGGCCTGGCGCAGCGACGGAACCGAGACGGTGTTCGACAGCCCTTGGATGGCCCTGACCCGGCATCCGGCGACGGCGCCGACGGGGATGAAGGCCGACTATGCCGTCGTGCGGTTCAAGAACGTCGGGACCGGCGTCCTGCCCGTCCACGACGACGGGACGGTCACCCTGGTGGGCCAGCAGCGGTTCGCCCACGCCAACTATAGCTGGGAAATGCCCGAAGGCGGCGCGCCGCTGGACGAGGATCCCTTCGACGGCATCCGGCGCGAACTGGCCGAAGAGGCGGGATTGCAGGCCGAATATTGGCTGCCGGCGCTGAAGGTCGAGATGTCGAACTCCATCACCGACGAGATCGGCATGACCTGGATCGCCTGGGGCCTGTCGCCCGCGCCGACCGATCCCGATCCCACCGAGATCATCGCCGTGGCGCGCGTGCCGTTCCTGGATCTGCTGGACGAGATCGGGCGAGGAACGGTGCGCGACAGCCTGACGGTGGCGACGGCCTATAAGGCCTATCATATGGCCATGAACGGCGAACTGCCCGAGGCGCTGGCGCGCGCCTTGCTGGGGCGCGTATGATGTCGCCGAAGGAGCCGGTCATGGCCAAGCTGGAAGTCGTCGCAGAACTCGAAATGGACACCGTGTGGCGTCAGCTTCGCGCCTCGGCCGAGGCGGCGTCGCGCGAGGAACCGCAACTGGGCTCGCAGATGAATGCGGTGATCCTGTCGCACGACGACCTGGCGGGCGCGCTGAGCTTCCAGATCGCACGCAAGCTGGCGGACGGCGAGATGAGCGCCATGTCGGTGCGCGAGGTCTGTCTGTCGGCGTTCAAGGCCGATCCGTCGATGGTCGAGGCGGCGGAAGCCGACCTGCAGGCCGTGGCTGAGCGCGACCCGGCGATCCGCAACCTGTTGCAGCCCTTCCTGTATTTCAAAGGCTTCCAGGCCCTACAGGGCTGGCGCGTGGCGCACTGGCTGTGGGGACAGGGGCGCGAGACGCTGGCCTTCCACTTCCAGAGCCGGATCTCCGAACTGTTCCAGCTGGACATCCATCCGGCCGCGCAGATGGGCAAGGGGCTGTTTCTGGATCACGGCACGGGCATCGTGATCGGCGAGACGGCGGTGGTCGGCGACGACGTGTCGATGCTGCACGGGGTGACCCTGGGCGGGACGGGCGCCGAGCGCGGCGACCGCCACCCCAAGATCGGCAAGGGCGTTCTGCTGGGCGCCGGGGCCAAGGTGCTGGGCAATATCTACGTCGGCGACTACGCCAAGGTGGCGTCCGGCTCGGTGGTGCTGAAGGCCGTGCCGTCCGGCTGCACCGTGGCGGGGGTGCCGGCCCGGCTGGTCAACTGCCCGACCAACGCCGAACCGGCCCGCACCATGGATCACACCCTGGCCGATGTGGTGTACGACTTCGTCATCTGACGGCGGACGTCTTCATTCAGCCGGCGCCACAAGCTGAATCTCCACCGTCTCATCGACGTAACTGAACTTGTCGAACACGCGACCGATCATGATCGCTGCGACAAGGATTGCGACAGCGGCGCCCACGCCTGCCCAAACCAGAAAAGTCCGGGTCTTCGCCTTCATGCGGAGATGTCCTTGGACGCTGTCCTTTTGGGCAGGATGACGATGAGAAGCGCAAACACGAGGAAGGCGAGGATCGTCAGCGCGCCGAGCAGTTTTGCAAGTTCGAACGCAAAGTTTGCGATCCCGCCGAAGCCAAGAACGGCGCACGCGAAAGCTGACACCATAGCCATGACGCCGACCACGAAGCTGACAATCGAAACGATGAGCGATGTACGGACGACAGGGTGCATTGACCGGCTCTCTCGATGTTCGGCGCGCAGCCGGTGTGAAGCTTCTAGTGGCGCTTAACAGGCTTTGGACGCGTGTCCAGTGAGGCAGTGCTTGTCATCTAAGCGGCATCACAACGCGATCCTGAGCGAGGCGCGGACGCTGCGCGGGGCGCCGGGGTAGATCCACAGGGCGCTGTAGGAGCTGGCGGCGTAACGCTCGTCAAACAGATTATCGATCTCGACGCGGGCGGTGATCTGGGGCGTCAGTCCGTAGTCCAGCGCCGCCTTGGCCTTCCAATAGGCGGGCAGTTCGGGCGCGCCGAGGGCCAGGCCGCCGGCCCGGTCGCCGACGTAGGCCGCGCCGGTCATGAACGACCAGGTCGTGCCGTGGATGGTAGGGAAGCGACCGATGACGAAAAGCGAGCCGGAATGTTCGGGCACGTTCAGCACGGCGTCGGTGGCGAAGGCGCTGTCGTCGGCCTTCGCGTCGGTCCAGCCGTAGTTGGCCACCACCTGCCAGACGTCGTCGATCTTCAAGGCGCCGTCCAGTTCGATCCCGCGCGTCGTCAGCTTGCCCACCGGAGCCAGGAAGTTGGGATCGGCGGGATCGGTCGTCAGAATGTTCGACTTCTCGATGTCGAAGACGGTGGCGGCGAGGTCCAGTCCGTCCCAGGCGCCGGCCAGGCCAATCTCGTAGCCCTTGCCATCCTCGGGCGCGAAGCCGGAGCCGTCGCGACCCGTGCCGGAGTTCAGCACGAACGACTGACCATAGCTGGCGTGGGCGGTCAGGTTGTCGGTCAGGCGATAGCGTGCGGCGAAGCGGTATTTCAGGGGCGTATCGCGGGCCTCGCCGACGGCGCCGGTGCGGTTGTTTCGGATGGTCTGGTCGTAGTCGTCGAACCGCAGCCCGGCCAGCAGGCTGAAGCGGTCGTTCACCTCCCACAAATCCTGGGCGTACAAGGTGACGACGTCGCGCGTTTCCAGATTGTCGGTGAAGGGCAGGGGCGTCGGCGGCGTGACCGCGCCATAGACGGGATTGAGGACATTGATCGGATAGGGATTGGCCGCAGTCGGATTGATGCGCAGCCACTTCTCGCCATAGGTCAGCTGATAGGCCTTCACCCCGAAACCGAGGTTGTGAACGCCCAGCCCCGTCTCGACCACGCCGTTCAGCTCGATCCGGGCCGACACGTCCTCGACCGAGAAGTCGCGTCCGCGACGCTGACGCCACAGCTGGTCGCCGACCAGGCGCGACTGATCGCTGGACAGGCCCTTCAGCGAGCCGCCGCGCCAAGCGACGCCGCCGTTCAGGCTCCAGTCGTCATTGATCCGGTATTCGCCGGTGATCTGGTGCCGTTCGTTGCGGAAGCGGGTCCCGCCGTCGCCGGGCTCGCCGTAGTAGTTCGAGGGCGGCAGGAACAGGGCGTCGCCGTTGATCGCCGGCATCCCCCGGTCGAACAGGGTCGTGAAGGTGGTGAACTCGCCCACATAGGTCAGCCGCAGATCATCGTTGGGACGCCAGGTCAGGGAGGGCGCCACCACGGTGCGGTCCAGGCCGACATAGTCGCGCCAGCCGTTCGAGGTCTCGCCCGCCACCACAAGCCGTCCGGCCAGGGAGTCGTTGATCGGGCCGGTCAGGTCCAGTTCGCCGCGGCGCAGGCCGAATGATCCAACAGTGGCGGTGAAAGCGGCGGCGGCGGCAAAGCGCGGGGTCTTGGAGACGATATTGATGCGGCCAGCCGGGTCGATGTCGCCGAACAGGGCGCCGGACGGCCCCTTCAGCACCTCGATCCGCTCGGACGTGGCCGGGTCGCGGGGCGGGGCCATGCCGCGATTGGCCAGAAAGCCGTCGACATAATATTCAGCCCCGCCGTCGGGCGTGCCCAAAAAGCCGCGGATGGCGAAGTTGTCCATGACGCCGCCGCGATTGTTCTGCTGGCTGACGCCGCTGACCAGTTCCAGCGCATCGGCAAGGCGCGTCGCGCCCACGGCCTTGATCAGATCGTTCTCGATGGCGCGGCTGGACGGCGACATGGCCTCGGTGATCGATCCTGCGCCCAGGGTCAGATCACGCGGCGCCGACCGGCGGCCCAGAACGACGATCTCCCCCACCGTTTCAGGCTCGACCGCCTCGATAGCGACGGGGGCGGGGGCGTTGGCTGCGACCAGCAGGCACGCGCTGGCGCAGCTCAGAAGGAGGGACAAGGCAGGCTCCGTTTGAAATGTTATACTGTATCGGCTATCCGCTTCCGCCTGATGATGTCAACCGCTGCAACGCTTGTTCCCGCCTCCGCTTCTTCGACTGCCGCGCCAAGCCGTGCGGTCGGTCGGATCCGATCCATCGACGCCCTGCGCGGGCTGGTCATCCTGCTGATGCTGGTCGATCACGCGCGGGAGTTCTTCTTCATCCACGCCCAGGTCTCGGACCCGATGAACGTGGAGACGACCTCGCCGGCGTTGTTCTTCACCCGGCTGTCGGCCCATCTGTGCGCGCCGGTGTTCATGGCCCTGACGGGATTGGGGGCCTGGCTGTACGGAAACAAGCAGGCGGGCGGCGGGAACGGAGCCGGCGCGGCATCGGCTTTTCTGCTGAAACGCGGTCTGTTTCTGGTCGTGCTGGAACTGACGGTCGTCAACTTCGCCTGGACCTTCTCGATGACGCCCGAATTGATCTATTTGCAGGTGATCTGGGCCATCGGCCTGTCGATGATCGCGCTGGCGGCCCTGGTGCATCTGCCGCGCCCGGTGCTGATCGGCGTGGGGCTGGTCATCGTGCTGGGGCACAATCTGCTGGACCCGATCACCGTCGCGGCAGGGCAGCCGGGCCATGCCATCTGGGCTGTGCTGCATGATCGCGGTTTCATCGATTTGCCGTGGAGCGGTCAGGCGAGGACATCCTATCCGCTTCTGCCGTGGATCGGCGTGGCGGCGCTGGGCTACGCCATTGGGCCGTGGTTCGCAGGGCAGAAGACGCGGCTGAAGCGTCTGGTGCTGACGGGGCTGGGCGCGCTGGCCCTGGTCGTCGTGCTGCGGGCGATCAATGTCTATGGGGATGCGCCGTGGTCCGTGCAGGCGACGCCGATCCAGACGGTTATGAGCGTGCTGAACCTGACGAAATACCCCCCGTCGGCCGACTTTCTGCTGCTGACGCTGGGGATTGGCGCGCTGATTCTGGCGGGGCTGGAAAGAGCGCCGGAGCGGTTGGTCGGCGTGCTGGCGGTCTTTGGCGGGGCGCCGCTGTTCTTCTATCTGATCCACCTCTACGGGCTTCACCTGCTGAACCTGGCGGCCCTGATGCTGTTCGGGGCCAATCAGGGCGACGGCTTCGGCGTGCCCGGCGTTGGCTGGGTGTGGCTGCTGGCGGGCCTGGTCGCCCTGCCTTGCTGGTTCGCCTGCCGATGGTTTGGCGGGGTCAAGCGGCGCAGTTCGCAATGGTGGATGAAGTATCTCTGAAGCGGGAAAATGCGCGACGCCGGTTTCCCTGAACCGCCGATGTCTCTAGGGTCCGCCGCCAACGTCCAGACCATGAGGCCCCCCGTGAAAGACACCGACCTGAAGCGCATCGAGGCGCACCTCAAGCGCACCTTCAACACCGGCGGCATCATCGTGAAGGCCCGCCCCAAGCAGAATGACTCGGCCGAGGTCTATGTCGGCGACGAGTTCATCGGCATCGTCTTCGAGGACGAGGACGAGGAAGGCTCGTTCATGTTCGAAATGGCGATCCTGGCCGAAGACCTTCCGGCCTGAAACGCCGACCGATCCAACCGCCCGGCGTGAATGCGCTGGGCGGTTTTCGTTTGGGCCGACCCGTTCAGCAATACGGGCCGGTCAGCGCGCGGGGGCCGCGCGTTCCAGGCCGTACAGCGCCTCGACGATGTCCTCGGCCTTCTGCTGCACCAGTCGCTGGGCGTCGTGGACGCCGCGATTGTAGAAGGCGCCGCCGATCTCCTTGCCGATGAAGTCCAGCAGCATCTCGGCCGGAAGCTGGCCGAGTTCCTGATCCAGTTCGCGGGCGAAGTAGTCGCGCAGTTTGGCGGTGATCGCCGCGCGTTCTTCCCTGGAGAATTCGATCGGTTTCATGCGACTTCGGCCAAGGCTTCTTCGGCGGCGACCCAGGCGGCTTCGGCGGCGGCCAGATCGGCCTCGGTCTTGGCGCGGGCGCGGGTCAGACCTTCCAGGGCCTTGGGATTGCTGACCGAGGCGGTGGCCATGTCGTCGTCGATGCGGGCGATTTCGGCCGTCAGGCGGGTCATGGTCTCCTCCGCCTTCTTGACCGCGTGACGTAGGGTCGAGGGCGAAGGGCCCGATTTCTTGTCGTTTTTGCGGTTCTTGTTGTTCTGGGCAGGGGCGCTTGAGTCTGCTTTGGCCTCTTCCTTCTTGATCTGGCTAGGCTTGGCGATGGCCTGTTTGGCGCGGTCGAGGACGAATTTGGCGTAGTCGTCCATGTCGCCGTCGAACGGCTTGACCGTGCCGTCGGCGGCCAGCCACAGGCGATCCGCCACCATTTCCATCAGCGAGCGGTCGTGGGTGATCAGGATGACGGCGCCGTTGTAGTCGTTCAGCGCGTCTAGCAGCGCGCGACGGCTGTCGATATCCAGGTGGTTGGTCGGTTCGTCCAGGATCAGGACGTGGGGCGCGTCCATCGCCACCATGTTCAGCAGCAGCCGCGCGCGCTCGCCGCCCGACAGGCTGTCGACCGTGGTTTCCTGCTTTTCATAACCCAGGCCGAACTGGGCCAGTTTGGAGCGGCGGGCGCTTTCGGGCGCATCCGGCATGGCGCGGCGGATGATTTCCAGCGGCGTGTCGGTCGGGTCCATGGCCTCGATCTGGTGCTGGTGGAACCAGCCGACGCGCATCTTCCTGTCGCGGTGAAGCTCGCCCTCGGACACGTCCAGAGCGCCGGCGATCATCTTGGCGAAGGTCGACTTGCCGGCGCCGTTGACGCCCAACAGGCCAATGCGGTCGTCCAGGTCCATGCGCAGGTTCAGATTGCGCAGGATCGGCTTGCCCGGCTCATAGCCGACATTGGCCCGCTCCAGCCGGATCAACGGCGGCGCCAGCGGACGCGGCGGCGAGGGCAGGGTGAAGGGGGCGACGCGCTCCTCGATCGTGGTGGCGACCGGCTGCATCTTCTCCAGCCGCTTCATGCGCGACTGGGCCTGGGCGGCCTTGGAGGCCTTGGCCTTGAAGCGATCGACGAAGGCCTGAAGGTGGGCGCGCTCGGCGTCCTGCTTGGCCTTGGCCGACAGCTGCAGCCGGGCCTTTTCGGCGCGCGCCTTTTCGAAGGCGTCGTAGTTGCCGGTGTAGAGGGTCAGGGTGTGGTTCGCGAGGTGCAGGATATGGGTGCAGACCTCGTTCAGCATCTCGCGGTCGTGGGAGATGATCAGGGCGGTGTGCGGGTATTTCTTCAGCCGCGCCTCCAGCCACAGAGCGCCTTCCAGGTCGAGGTAGTTAGTCGGTTCGTCCAGCAACAACATGTCCGGCTCGGCGAACAGGGCGGCGGCCAGGGCGACGCGCATCCGCCAGCCGCCCGAGAACTCGGACATCGGCCGAGCCTGGTTTTCCTGGTCGAAGCCCAGACCGACCAGGATTTCGGCGGCGCGCGCGGGCGCAGCGTCGGCGTCGATCTCGATCAGGCGCGACCAGATCTCGCCCATCTCTTCCGGTTCGGCGGTCTCGAGCCGGCCCAGCAGGGTGTGGCGTTCGACGTCGGCCTCAAGGATGGTGTCGATGACGCTGACGGGGGTCGCCGGATGCTCCTGATCGACCGAGCCGATACGGGCGGTCTTGGGCAGGCTGATCTCGTCGCCGGCGGCGTGAAGCTCGCCCAGGATCAGCTTGAACAGGGTCGATTTGCCGATGCCGTTGCGGCCGACCAGACCGACCTTCGAGCCGGGCGGCAGGCTGACGGAGGCGTCCACGAGAAACTTGCGGCCCCAGGCGTTGAAGGTCAGGTCGGTGATCTGGAGCATTGCGGCGAAGGTTCTTCGGTTGGTCGGCGTCCCTCAATCGGCAGGTCGCCATGCGGCGTGCGTCAGGGATGCAAAAAGGGACGGTTGGAAACGCGGGAGGTGGTCGCTATAAGCCCGCGACACTCAATCTCCCAACAAGAAGTCAATTCCCATGACCGAACGTACCTTCTCGATCATCAAGCCCGACGCCACGCGCCGCAACCTGACCGGCGCGATCAACGCCGTGATCGAAGGCGCCGGCCTGCGCATCGTGGCCCAGCGCCGCGTCAAGCTGACGACTGAACAGGCCAAGAAATTCTATGAAGTGCACGCCGAGCGCCCGTTCTACGGCGAGCTGGTCGAGCAGATGACGGCAGAGCCGGTCGTCGTTCAGGTGCTGGAAGGCGACAACGCCGTCGCCGCCTATCGCGAAGTCATGGGCGCCACCAACCCGGAACAGGCCGCCGAAGGCACCATCCGCAAGCAGTTCGCCCTGTCGATCGGTGAAAACTCGGTCCACGGTTCGGACAGCCAGGACAACGCCAAGATCGAGATCGCCCAGTTCTTCACAGACGACCAGATCGTCGGCTAAGCGCTCAAGTTGCGAGGAACCGCGTTCCGAGCGTAGCGCGAGCACAAGGCGCTCAAGTCGCGAGGGACCGCGTTCCGAGCGTAGCGCAAGAAAGAAGAGCTATGCGAGAGCGAAGCCTCTCGCATAGCGTGACTATATAGGCCCGCGCCCGGAACCGGACGCGGGCCTTGTCGTTTGTTGGTCATTATCTCGTTCGTCTCCCGGAGAAGACCCATGAAGACCATGATCAAACTGGCCCCCGTCATCGGCGTCGTGGCCCTGCTGGCCGCCTGCGGCCAGACAATGGAACAACGCGCCGCCACCGGCGCCCTGGGCGGCGCCGTCGCCGGTCAGGTCATCGGCGGCAACACGGGTTCGACCGTGGCCGGCGCCGCCATCGGCGCCGTCGCCGGCGCGGCGACCAAGCCCCGCTAAATCAGGCGCAGCCTGGGGCGAAAGCCCGGATGACAAAAAGGCCCGGAGCGTTCGCTCCGGGCCTTTTCTACGTTCGACGTCCGGCGCCCTTACCAGATGCGGGCGCGGGCCTCGGGCGCAATATATTCCTTCTGGTCCGGCGAGACGCCGAAGGCCGCATACCAGGCGTCGATATTGCGCGGCGAGGTCGCAGCGCGCACCGGGCCGGGCGAGTGCGGATCGGTGGTCAACTGCTCCTTCAGCGCCGCCTCGCGCGACTTCTCGCGCCAGACCTGCGCCCAGCCCAGGAAGACGCGCTGATCGCCCGTCAGCCCGTCGATGACCGGCGCAGGCTGGCCGTTCAGAGACTTGTGATAGGCGTCCAGGGCCAGCAGCAGGCCGCCCAGGTCGGCGATGTTCTCGCCCATCGTCAGGTCGCCGTTGACGTGCACGCCGGGGATCGGCTCCAGCTTGTCATAGATGTCGCCCAGCACCTTGGCGCGCGCCTCGAAGCGGGCGGCGTCTTCTGGCGTCCACCAGTCGCGCAGCACGCCGTCGCCGTCCGACTTGCGGCCCTGATCGTCGAAGCCGTGGGTGATTTCGTGGCCGATGACCGCGCCGATGCCGCCGTAGTTGACGGCCGGATCCGCGTTCGGATCGAAGAAGGGCGCCTGCAGGATGGCGGCCGGGAAGACGATCTCGTTGCGCGGCGGGTTGTAGTAGGCGTTCACCGTCTGGGGCGTCATGCCCCATTCCAGCGGATCGACCGGCTTTCCGATCTTGCCGCGCTTGTACGCCCATTCGAAGGCCGATGAGCGTTCGACGTTGCCGTACAGGTCGTCGGCCTTCAGCTCCAGGCCGTCATACGAGCGCCACTTGTCGGGATAGCCGATCTTCACCCCGAACTTGGACATCTTGTACAGGGCCTGCTCGCGCGTGGGCTCGCTCATCCAGTCCAGGGTCTTCAGCCGCTCCGTCATGGCGTCGCGGATGTTGCCGACCAGGGCTTCCATCTGGGCCTTGGACGAGGCGGGGAAGTGCAGGCGGACGTATTCCTGGGCCAGGACCTCGCCCAGCTGGCCGTCGACCAGGGCCACGCCCCGATTCCAGCGGGGACGGTTTTCGGGCTGACCGCGTAGGGTCTTACCGCGGAAGTCGAAGCGGGCGTCGACGAAGGCCTTGGACAGATAGGGGCTGGCCTGATCGACGACGTTGAACGCCTGCCAGGCCTTCAGCGTCTCGATGGGGGTGTCGGCGAACACCTGGGCGATGGCGGGGATGGCGGTGTTTTCCATCAGCACCAGGGTGTCGACGTCCGACACCTGGGCCCCCGCCAGGAAACCGGCCCAGTCGAAGCCGGGAGCTAGGGTCGCCAGGTCCGAGGCCTTGGCCGGGTTGTACAGCTTGTCGATCTGGCGACGCTCGACGGTCGTCCACTGCTTGTCGGCGACCTTGGTTTCGAAGGCGAGGATGTCGGCGGCGGTCTTGGCCGGATCGGCCCAGCCGATGGCGGTCAGGGTGGTTGTCAGATAGGCCAGATAGGCCTCGCGCTGGGCGGCGAAGTCGGGCTTCAGATAGTAGTCGCGGTCCGGCAGGCCCAGCGACCCCTGACCCAGATAGGCCGAGTTCAGATTGGGGTTCTTCAGATCCTCGAACACGTCGATGCCGAACAGGGAGCCGCCGAAGCCCGAATGGCTCTCGCCCATCAGGCGCGCCATGCCGGCGTGGTCGGTGACCGCATTGACGGCGGCGAGGTCGGCGGCCAGCGGCGTTGCGCCCAGCTGCTCGATCTTCGCCTCGTCCATGAAGCTGGCGTACAGGGCGCCGACCTTGCGGGCGTTTTCGTTGGCGGGATTGGCGGCGCTGGTCTCGATGATCGACTTCAGCTGGGACTGGGCGTTCTCATACAGGACGTCGAACGGGCCGAAGCGCGACTTGTCGGCCGGAATCTCGGTCGTGCGCAGATAGGTTCCGTTGGCATATTCGTTGAAGTCGTCGCCGGGCTTCACCGAGGTGTCGCGACCGGCCAGATCGAAGCCCCAAGCGCCGAAGGGGCTGTGGGCCGCACCGGCCATGCCGTGCGAATGCTGGGCCGAAGCGTCCTGGGCCGAGGCCGCGCCGCCGGTGAGAGCGACGACGATACAGGCCGAGCAGGCGGCCATCAGACGAATGCGAGTCATGGATAGAGAGGGTCCCGATTGAGGTCGGGCGCACCATTGCGCCGGTGCGGCGGTCTGTCGCATGACGTTTTTGTAATCTTCGCGCCGCTAACGGCGGGGCAGGTCTCGGCAGAAGTCGGTCAGCACCTGCGGGTAAAGCTGATGCTCCGCAGTCTTGACCCGTTCGGCCAGGGCCCCGGCCGTGTCGCCCTCGACGATCGGCACGCGCGCTTGGCCAAGGATCGGTCCCTCGTCCACGCCCTCGGTCACCAGATGGACCGTGCAGCCGGCCTCGGCGTCGCCGGCGGCGATCGCACGGGCGTGGGTGTCCAAGCCGGGATACAGGGGCAGCAGGCTGGGGTGAATGTTCAGCATCCGCTCGCGCCAGCCGCCGACCAGCCAGGGCGTCAGAACACGCATATAGCCGGCCAGCGCTACGACCTCGACACCGACGTCGCGCAGGACCGCGTCCACCGCCCGCTCATGCGCCTCGCGATCCTTCCCGAACGGTTTGTGCGTCACGGTCGCCGTCGCCACGCCCTTGGCGGCCGCAATCGCCAGACCGCCCGCGCCCTCGATGTTCGACAGCACCAGCACGACCTCATAGCCGCTGTCCGGCGCCTGACCGGCGTCGATCAGAGCCGCCATGTTGGAGCCCGCCCCAGAGATCAGGACGGCGACGCGGACGGGCGGGGCGGCTTGGGGCGACATGGCGCCTCGCATGACGGCGCGGGCGACGCTTGGCAAGTTTCAAACGCGATCCACCCTTGTTGTCGGCTGGGTTCGGGCGTTAGCGTGTAACGCCGACCGCATGGCGAGGGGTCGGGGGTCGGCGCGTACAGGGGACTATCGCATGAAGAGACTGATCTGCCTCGCGGCCACCGCCGCGATGCTGGGCGCGCCCGTGGCGGCGCTGGCCCAGGAAAGCGGGACCAACAGCAGCAGCAACAATGGCGGGGGCGCCGCGATGCGATCCGCAACCGACCGGTTCCGCAACGCCAACGCCGAGGCGATCGAAAAGGACTGGGCGCGCGCACCGGTCGAGGAGACCGAAGTCACGACGGCTCATTCGGTCAACGCCCACGGCAAGACCCTGCGCTATCACGCCACGGCCGGCACGCTGACGATCCGCGACGATGCGGGGATGCCGACCGCTAGCCTGTTCTACACCGCCTATACGCTGGACGGTCAGCCGGTCGGGACGCGGCCGGTGACCTATCTCTACAACGGCGGACCAGGCTCGCCGACCGTGTGGCTGCATATGGGCTCGTTTGGGCCGATGCGGGTCCAGACCGATGAGCCGACCGTGGTGAGGCCGGCGCCCTTCGCCTTCGGCCCGAACGACCAGACCCTGCTGGATCAGACGGACCTGGTCTTCATCGACATGGTAGGCGCGGGCTTCTCGCGTCCGTTGGGCGAGACGCCGGGTTCGACTTTCTGGGGCGTGGATGGAGACGCCGACGCCTTCGCCCGCGCCATCATGCGCTACACGACCAAGTTCAGCCGTTGGTCCAGCCCGAAATACATCATCGGCGAATCCTATGGCACGCTGCGCACCGGTGCGGTGGCGTTCCAGCTTGAGGATCGCGGGATGTCGCTGAACGGCGTGGTGCTGCTGTCGTCGATCATGAACTATGGCGTGCGCCAGCCCGGCTATCCGCAGAACTTCGTCACCCTGTTGCCGACCTATGCGGCGACGGCCTGGTATCATCGCAAGCTGGCGAACCCGGCCGCGACGGTCGAGGAACAGGTCCAGCGCGCGCGTGACTTCGCGTTGGGGCCGTATGCCTCTGCTCTGGCCAAGGGGCACATGATCTCTGACGCCGAGCGCGCCGATATCGTGCGTCAGATGAGCGACCTGACGGGCCTGTCGACCACCTTCATCGACAACGCCAATATGCGCGTCGACCTCGGCGCCTTCCGCAAGGAGTTGCTGCGCGACCGGCGCCAGACGATCGGGCGGCTGGACACTCGCTACATGGGTCTGGATGAAGATGCGGCGGGCGGCGAGCCGGAGGATGATCCGTCCAGCTCGGCCGTGACGGGGGCCTATTTCGGCATCTTCCGCGACTACGTGGCCAATGAACTGAACTACAAGACCGACGTCGAATACCGAATGTCGGCGCGGGGCCTGCCGGGCTTCAACTGGAACTGGAGCCACCGTCCGCCGGTGGGAGGGCCGCAAACCACGCCGAACACGGCCATTGATCTAGCCACGGCGATGCGACGAAATCCGTATCTGAAGGTGATGTCGCTGAACGGCTATTACGACGCCGCCACGCCCTTCTTCTCGACCGAGTTCGACCTGGCGCAGATGATGCTGGAGCCCAGCCTGCGGCCGAACTTGGAGTTCACCTACTATGAGGGCGGGCACATGATGTACCTCAGCCACGACGCTCTGGTGAAGCTGCACGCCGACCTGTCGCGCTTCTACGCCGAGACGGCGAACGGCGGGGTCCGGTAAGCCCCGCGGGACCTGGGAGCGGCTTAGGCCGCTTCCAGTTGTCCGCAGACGAAGGCGACTTCGCCGGCGTTTAGGAGGGCGGCCAGCACCGGCTCGGCGTTCTCGGGCGAGACGATCAGGATGAAGCCGACGCCGCAGTTGAAGGTGCGGCGCATCTCGTGGTCGCTGATGCCGCCGGTCTCCGCCAGCCAATGGAAGACGGCGGGCATGGGCCAGGCGTTCCAGTCGAATCGGGCCTGCAGACCCTCGGCGATGCAGCGCGGCGGGTTTTCGATCAGGCCGCCGCCGGTGATGTGGGCCGCGCCCTTGACCAGGCCCGCCTTCATGATCGGCAGGACCGGCTTCACATAAATGCGCGTCGGCTCCATCAGGGCCTGGGCCAGCGAACGGTCCTTGGCGAAGGGGGCGTCGTCGCCCCAGGCCAGGCCGGACTTCTCGACCACCTTGCGCACCAGCGAATAGCCGTTGGAGTGCGGGCCGGTGGAGGCCAGGCCGATGATGACGTCGCCGGCCGCCTGGCGATCCAGATAGGGCAGGGCGTGGCCGCGCTCGACGGCGCCGAGACTGAACCCGGCCAGATCGTAGTCGCCCTCGGTGTACATGCCCGGCATTTCGGCGGTCTCGCCGCCGACAAGGGCGCAGCCGGCCTGGCGACAGCCCTCGGCGATGCCGGCGACCACGCGGCGGGCGGCGTCGATCTCAAGCCGGCCGGTGGCGTAATAGTCGAGGAACAGCAGGGGTTCGGCGCCCTGGGCCAACAGGTCGTTGACGCACATGGCGACCAGATCGACGCCGACGCCGTCATGACGGCCGGTCTCGATCGCGATCTTCAGCTTGGTGCCAACACCGTCCGTGGTGGTGACGATCAGCGGGTCCTGGAAGCCGGCGGCCTTGAGGTCGAACAGGGCGCCGAATCCGCCCAGCGAGGGCTCCGATCCGGGGCGCGCCGTCGATTTCGCCAGCGGCTTGATATGTTCGACCAGCATTTCGCCCGCGTCGATGTCCACGCCCGCATCGGCGTAGGTCAGACCGTTTTCGAGAGGCTTTTGGGTGTCGCTCATGGGATCTCGGGCCTGAATCGGGGCGGAAATGCAGCGCGGCTCTTGCCACAGGTAGGATGCGCGGGGCTATAGCATCGGAATGACGCCGATCACCACCACCGAGGCGCTGGCCGATTTCTGCGCCCGCGTAGCCAACGCTCCCTTCATCACGGTCGACACCGAGTTCATGCGGGAAACGACCTATTGGCCGAAGCTCTGCCTGATCCAGGCGGCCTCGGCCGATCACGCCGCCATCATCGATCCGATGGCGGAGGGGCTGGATCTGGAGCCGTTCCTGGACCTGCTGCGCGACGAGAAGATCGTCAAGGTCTTCCACGCCTGCCGACAGGACGTGGAAATCTTCGTGCGCCTGGGAGCCATGCCAAAGCCGATGTTCGACACCCAGGTCGCCGCCATGGCCGCCGGGTTCGGCGAGCAGGTCGCCTATGATTCGCTGGTCCGGCAGATGCTGCGCATCGAGGTGGACAAGGGCAGCCGCTTCACCGACTGGGCGCGCCGGCCGTTGTCGGAGAACCAACTCGTCTATGCGCTGGGCGACGTGACCCACCTTGCGGCGCTTTATCCCAAGCTGCGCGACCGGCTGCAGAAGGAAGGCCGGCTGGAATGGGTGATGTCGGAGATGGAGAGCCTGACCGATCCGGCCCTCTACGACACCAATCCCGAAAACGCCTGGAAGCGGCTGAAGCCCAAGAAGTTCTCGGCCAAGTATCTGGCGGCGTTCAAGGCCGTCGCCGTCTGGCGCGAGCGGGCGGCGCAGGAGCGCGACCAGCCGCGCGGCCGCATCCTCAAGGACGAGGGCATCGACGAGATCGCCCAGCAGACCCCGACGGATGTCGAGGCTTTTAATCGCCTGCGCTCAGTGCCCAAGGGTTTCGGCGGTTCACGGCTGGGTCTGGAACTGGCTGAGGAGCTGAAGCAGGTTCTGGCCGATCCCGAGTCGCATGCGCCCGAGATGGAGCGCCCCGCCCACCGCCAGCCGGCCCCGCCGTCGGTGGTGGAACTGTTGAAGGTGCTGCTGAAGGCCAAGAGCGACAACGCCGGCGTGGCCTCCAAGCTGATCGCCACCGTGTCGGACCTGGAAAAGATCGCCATCAGCGACGACGCCGACATCGACGTCATGAAGGGCTGGCGCCGCCAGATCTTCGGCGAGGACGCGCTGAAGCTGAAGCGCGGCGAGATCGCCCTGGTGCTGAACGGCGCGCGGGTGGAAGTCGTCGAGATCGAGTAGGGTTTACAGGTCTCCTGCCCGTTTTGCGGGGAGGGGGACCGCGAAGCGGTGGAGGGGCTCTTGAAGTCCCGCAGGCGCCTGTGAGGCGGTGAAGAGCCCCTCCGTCACGGCGCTGAAGAAGCGCCGCGCCACCTCCCCACCAAGTGGGGAGGAGACGGGTCGCCGTCAGCGCCGGCGGGGCGTCAGGATGTCGCCGAGGCGGTCAGGCGTGCCCGGGATGCGTTCCAGGCGGGGGTAGCGCAGGCCGTCGTGGTAGTCGAAGACGACGGTGCGGTATTGCTCGTCGTCCTTGACGATCAGGGTGATAGGCGTCGAGGGATCCTTGGCCGCGGTGACGGCCTCGTTCAGGCGTTCGGCGCTGGCGGCCTGCCCATTAACGGCGACGATCTCCATCCCGGCGGCCAGGCCCGACTTGAAGGCTAGGCCGTTCCACTGGACGCTGCGGATCTTGTTGCCATCGCCGGTCTGGAAGCCCAGCGAATAGGTGAAGTCGTTGCGTTTCAGCTCGGCGTACAGGGTCTTCATGTAATCGGTGGGCTTGTCCGAATAGGCCAGCCGCCAGCCGCCGCGCGCCAGACCGTCCAGCGGGGCGCGGGCCTCGGGGCCGTCGGCGTCCAGGCGGGTGCGCAGGAAGGTCGCCCAGTCATTGGCGACGACGCCGTTCAGGGCCGCGACCACATCCTCGAACGTATAGGGAGCGGGCGTATAGCTGCCGTCCTGGATGCCATAGAAGGCGCGGGCGAAGTCGTCGAGCGACTTCCTGCCGCCGGTCTTCTCGCGGATCGTCGTGTCGACGTCCAGCCAGATCAGCTGGCCCTCCGAATAGTAGTCTTCGTCGCGCTGCCACGACAGCCAGCCCTTGGGCTGGCGCTGGCTGATGATGGGGTCGTTGGTGGTGTCCTGCATCGCGCGCCATTCGCGGCCGACGCGCGTGTCGAACGTCGCGGCGGTCATGGCCAGGGCGTCCATCGCCTGTTGCTTGCTCAGCAGGCCCGCGCGGGCGGCGATCACCTGGCCATAGTAC
>NZ_JAELUF010000632.1 GCF_016429195.1 Brevundimonas sp. ASV9 | reverse complement strand
CCACTGCACCGCGTAAACGGAACCAGCTGCCCGTCCTTTTCGGAACCCCTTCCCTTGCAGACCGGTCGCTAAAAAGGGGTGTTTTCGCGTTAAATGCATCATGTCGCTACAGCGATTCCCTGCATCTTGACCGGTCTGCTTGGCTCTTTTTAGAAACTCCGCATAGCTCCGTCGCTCATTCTCAAACTGAGGGGCTATGTCCTCCTCCAATCCCGTCACAAAAAAAAAAACAAAAAAAAAACAAAAAAAAAGGGCAATGATCCGTCTTTTGATTAAGAAGAAAAAAAGGTTCCTTGTTCGTAGCTTTAGCTTTAGCTCTGTAATGGCGGGTAACCACCCTTGTATCAGTCACGGGGCTTGTCGTGAATGCGCCTTCGTGGTTCCGCTGCAGACAATTGGTACGCCATCAAACG
>NZ_JAELUF010000631.1 GCF_016429195.1 Brevundimonas sp. ASV9 | reverse complement strand
GACCTTGCCTGAGGGCTGCAATTGACTAACTGCCTGATAGACTCCTTTCCGCGCCGCCGATTTCAAGAGCGCGTACGGCCCCAAGTACGTTACTACCCTCTAAAGATGCTACCGACCGAAGCCTAGCGGACGGTTCGATCGAATTACTCGGCGATGAATCGATTGTGTTTTGTGTCTATCGAAGCCGAGCGCGGTAGCTTGAGACGAGGAAGCGTCTGTCGGCTAACGGACATTGTTTAGAGACCAGTACCAGCCCAACCTTCACGGAGCTTCAGGCTCGGCCTTGTTCCGAATGTAAGTATCCAGTTTATTTTTGTCTCTGTCCGCAGGAGGTTGGACACAATGGCTGGGCCGGAGACGTGCAAAACGGGTGAGAGTGCCTTTCACGTCCAACAGCGCAGCGGGGTGTATAC
>NZ_JAELUF010000630.1 GCF_016429195.1 Brevundimonas sp. ASV9 | reverse complement strand
GTATCTGGGCGCAGCACGGCGTATGGGATACCGGTACGGATACATTGTTGAAGAAGGATTATTTTGCGAAGAGCCCTCGGACGGGCAAGAAGATCGACTATCCGCAATTTAACAATACCTATTTTCTTGATTTCTGGAGGCGATTCAGAGATGCCTGTCGCAGCCATCACAAAGGCTGTATCATGTTGATGCAGTATCCGACGCTTGAGCTACCGCCAGAAGTCAAAGGCACAGAGGATGATGACCCGCTTATGGCCTTTACGCCGCACTACTATGACGGCATTACCCTTATGACAAAGCATTGGAATAGCACATGGAACGTGGACGTCGTTGGAGTATTGCGAGGCAAATACCTTCATCCAGCATTTGCAATCAAGATTGGTGAGACGGCCATACGGAATTGCCTGCGAGAC
>NZ_JAELUF010000629.1 GCF_016429195.1 Brevundimonas sp. ASV9 | reverse complement strand
GTTCATGCTTGGGCAACGTTCCGTACTTTCAAGATTGAGCGCAAATTGTATGGTCGCCAAGATCTTGACTTCTTGGAGCGTGTCTTCCAGAAGCTGCTTCTCAATTTCACTTGGTGGGTGAACCGCAAAGATGCCGGGGGCAAGAACGTATTTGAAGGTGGATTCCTCGGGCTGGACAATATTGGTTTGTTTAACCGCTCCGAACCTCTGCCTACCGGTGGCGTGCTCGAACAAGCCGACAGTACTGGCTGGATGGCCTTCTACTGCTTATCTATGCTCAATATTGCACTCGAGCTGGCAAAGCACCGTCGCATCTACGAAGATATCGCGTCCAAGTTCTTCGAGCATTTCATCTTTATCAGTGATGCAATGACTTTTAGAATCGGCCAAAAGGATGAAAAGTCGCTGTGGAA
>NZ_JAELUF010000628.1 GCF_016429195.1 Brevundimonas sp. ASV9 | reverse complement strand
AAGCACCACAGAACGGTGCTTACACAGGCGCACCCACCGCATACCAGCCGAACCAGAATATGTCTTTGCCACCATTGCAGCAAGGGGTCCGCGCCATGTCCACGGTATACCAGCCAAACAACCTTGGTTTTCCTCAAGCGCAACCACAGCAACAGCAGCAGCCGCCGCCGCTGTCGCAGAACATGGCTGCCACCGTAGGCACCGCAGGCTATTCCTCTGGCGTGCCTACCATGGCCCCTTCTGCAAACCAAGGGACTCCTACGAAACGGAGGAGTCCTGTTGGCCTCGTGCAGTACGCGTCGTCGCCAATGGTTGATGGTTTTGGCGCAGGATCGGCCATGCCCACACCACTTGCCTTGACGCCAATTGCGAATTCGCCAAGCATCTATCTTCAGCAGCGGGCCAGCCCATAC
>NZ_JAELUF010000627.1 GCF_016429195.1 Brevundimonas sp. ASV9 | reverse complement strand
GGTACATGTACGTGTCGATGTCCTTGTAGCCTGCTGCGACGGCGTTTTTGTAGCTGCTTACAAAGTTTGGGTCGACTAGCCCGCCAGAGTTGCAGGCCTCAAAGTAGCCGCGGGGGATGGACTTGACGAAGCCTTGGCCAAGGGCCTTTTTGTAGGTTGCTACTGGCACGTCCGTGGAGCTGTCGACGCCGTGGATGAGGGCGGTGGAGATGCCGCTGAGGGAGAGGAGGATGGCTGCGGAGGAAAAGTGCATTGTGGGTGTTTTTTATTGTTTATTTTCGTAATGTATTGTTATTGGATCAGGCTTTGTCTCTTTGTTTGCATTGTTAAAACAAAGAAGGAGAGACAGCAGGGTCTTTATACCATTACTCGTACATGCAAAACCCGTCTTCTCGCAATACACACCCCAAAAA
>NZ_JAELUF010000626.1 GCF_016429195.1 Brevundimonas sp. ASV9 | reverse complement strand
CGTAGGGGTGGGGGCGACATACCATTTCCGAACATCTTGGAGAACACTTCACGGGGGATGAACACTCTTTAGATAAGACATGCAGCGATGCGCAGAATGTAAGATTAGCATACAAAAGTTAGAGTTTATTAAAATAAGATTAACGCAACAGTTGCCTATTTGGGAGGGTTGTTGACTTTCGTGGTAGAATAAACTTTGCTGCACGTGGTAAGCACAAAGGCTCTAATCTAATAAATCTATAAAAATCCAGCAGAAACCTTTCACATTCGTCTTCCTTCATCACTTGTTCCATCCGGAAATCTCAATCAAAACTTCACAACCCCTCTTACTGATCAGTCACGACTACTCCAAATATCATGAAAAGCCTCACAGGCATTCGCAACGGCGCAGAAAGGCATCAGCGATGGGGTGGCC
>NZ_JAELUF010000625.1 GCF_016429195.1 Brevundimonas sp. ASV9 | reverse complement strand
CTCTTCCTCCATCCTTTCTTGCTCGGCCTTCCTTTTCGCAATCCGCTTTTTAATTTCTTCTACGCGTCTATTCTTCATACTGTCTCCTTTCTTTCCGTAAGCTAATTTCAATAGAAACAGTTGTATACAGTTTGTACATGTGTATGAGCTAAGAAAGAAAGATATTCGTGTGAAGAAAAAAGAAAACACTTCGCATATGTGCGAAGTGCTTTTAACGGATTCCAAAGAAGTTTTTTACCTTTGCAAATACCGATACCTTTTCTTGTTCAAATGCTTGTAATGGTACATTCTCACCCAACAAGCGTCTTGCGATATTACGATAAGCCAACGCTGCTTTTCCGCTTGGTTGCAACGCCACAGGTTCACCTGTATTTGTAGCTCGAATAACTTCATCGTCATCTTCGACAACACCAA
>NZ_JAELUF010000624.1 GCF_016429195.1 Brevundimonas sp. ASV9 | reverse complement strand
CCCCAGAGCAGACCACATTATTGTTCTCGGCACAGAAGGCACTATCGTTGAGCAGGGAGCATTTGATGTCCTTTCCGGGAGTGGAAAGTACGTGTCGCAGCTTCGTCTCGAGGCAGATGTGGCAGCAATTGAGGGAAAAGAGGAAGCGAAGCAAGCATCTACAGCCTCGGTGTCCCTAAACACAGGAGACGTGAAAGCTGAAGTTGACGAGCTCATCAGGCCAGCTGCTGACTGGTCGGTATACATTCACTATCTGCGGAATATCAGCAAAGTCTCCTCTATCATCTTTGGGCTGCTTTGCGGTGTAGCAGGGGCAAGCACAAACTTCAGCACGATCTGGGTATCTTACTGGTCTGAGGATACGTTTAACCATTCGAGGAGCTTTTACGTAGGACTGTATGGCCTGATCGCCGC
>NZ_JAELUF010000064.1 GCF_016429195.1 Brevundimonas sp. ASV9 | reverse complement strand
CGGCGCAGCTGTTCTCGAAAGCCGTCGTCCCGACAGCCACGTGCGTCGCATCGCCCGCTTCTGATATTTTCGTGCCGCTCGTCCGGTGAAAATCGCGGCGGGCGGCAAACTTTTAGCGCATCTGCCCACAGTGAGCAGCATCGCTCGGCTTTGCCGCAGCCGCGAAGGCCGCTAAGACGCCGCCCATGAGCGCGCGCCCCACCCTGATCTTCGACTTCGATTCGACCCTGGTCGATTTCGAGACCCTTGAGGCTTTGGCCGACATCGCCCTGGCGGACGCGCCGGGCGCATCCGAGACGCGCGCCCAGATCGCCGCCCTGACAGATCAGGCTATGGCTGGGGAGATCGAATTCGGCGAGGCTTTGCGTCGCCGTCTGGCGCTGTTGCCGCTGACCCGCGCCCATGTCGCCGCCCTGGCCCAGACCGCGCCGGACCACCTGACGGCGTCGGTGCGGCGCAACCTGAACTTCTTCCAGCAGAATAAGGGCAAGGTCGTCATCCTCTCCGGCGGCTTCCGCGAGGTGATTGCCCCCGTCGCCGAAGAGCTGGGCGTCTCTGCCGATCGCGTGCTGTGCAACGATCTGATCTATGACGCCGACGACCGCGTGGTGGGCGTTGACGACGCCAACCCCTTGTCGCACGCCAACGGCAAGCCGACCGCCATTCACGGCCTGAACCTGTCGGGTCGCGTCGTCATGGTCGGCGATGGCTGGAACGACGCCGAGGTCAAGATCGCGGGCGCCGCTGACGCCTTTTACGCCTTCACCGAGGTCGTGCGCCGCGCGCCGGTGGTCCAGGTCGCCGACGCCGAGGCCGCGTCGCTCGACGAGGTGCTGCATGCCGAAGGCCTTGTCGGCCGCTGGTCCTTCCCGCGCAGCCGCATGAAGATGCTGCTTTTGGAAAACATCCACCCCGCCGCCGTCGAGCGGCTGGAAGAGGCGGGCTATTCGGTCGAAACCCAGAAGGGGGCGCTGGACGAGGACGATCTGATCGCGGCCATCAAGGGCGTCCATGTTCTGGGCATCCGTTCCAAGACCACGATCAGCCGCCGCGTGCTGGAACAGGCCGACCGCCTGATGGCCATCGCGGCCTTCTGCATCGGCACCAACCAGATCGACCTGGACGCGGCCTCGGATCACGGGGTGGCGGTGTTCAACGCGCCCTATTCGAACACCCGTTCGGTGGTCGAGCTGGCCATCGGCCTGATGATCGTCCTGATGCGCGACGTGGCGGACAAGTCCTCGGCCATGCACGTCGGCAAGTGGAAAAAGTCCGCCACCGGCTCCAAGGAGCTGCGCGGCAAGACCCTGGGCATCGTCGGCTACGGCGCGATCGGCAGCCAGTTGTCGGTCCTGGCCGAAAACCTGGGCATGCGGGTGCTGTTCTATGACCTGTCCGAGCGCCTGGCCCTGGGCAATGCGCGCCGCATGCGTTCGCTGGACGCGCTTCTGGCCGAAAGCGACGTGGTCACCCTGCATGTCGATGGCCGCAAGGAGAATGCCAACATCTTCGGCGCGGCCCAGTTCGGCCGGATGAAGGAAGGCGCGTTGTTCCTGAACCTGGCGCGCGGCCATGTGGTCGATGTCGGCGCCCTGTCCCAGGCGATCGGCTCTGGCCGGGTCGCCGGCGCCGCCGTCGATGTCTTCCCCGAAGAGCCGCGCACCAACGCCGACCCCTTCGAGAGCCCGCTTCAGGGCTTGCCCAACATGATCCTGACGCCGCACATCGGCGGCTCGACCGAAGAGGCGCAGGAGGCCATCGCCGAGTTCGCGGCCGAACGCCTGCTGGGCTATCTGAACCGGGGCGACACCACGTTCAGCGTCAACCTGCCCAACGTTCAGCTTTCCGAAGTGTCGGGCGCCCACCGCATTCTGCACATCCACAGGAACCAGCCGGGCGTTCTGGCCGAACTGAACCGCGCTCTGGCCTCGGCGGGCCTGAACATCCTCGGCCAGCACCTGAAGACGGACGAGCGCACGGGCTATGTCATCACCGATGTGGACCGCGACTACGACCCGGAGGCGCTGCGCGAACTCAAGACGGTGCCGGGCACGCTGAAGTTCCGCACGTTGCAGTGATACGTCGCTCGCAAATATCTTCTCAAAGCTGACCTAGCGGCATCTTGCGCTCTGCGCGAACTGGCGCATCCTCACGTCGAACGGCCGCGCAACGACGGCTGCGGGAGGAATTTCATGTCACGCTTCATCACCGGCGGCGCCGTCGCCGCTCTGGCGCTTGCCGCCTGCGCCTTTGCCGGCTCGGCCTCGGCCCAGACCTACAACCGTCTCGTCGTTTTCGGCGACAGCCTCAGCGACAACGGCAACCTGTTTCTGATCTCGGGCGGGACCCAGCCGCCGTCGCCGCCCTATGCGCGCCGCTTCTCGAACGGTCCGACCTTCGTTGAACTGCTGGGCTTCAACGCCGCCAACTTCAACGGCTCGGTCACGGGCAGCATCAACTACGCCTTCGGCGGCTCGCGCACCGACGCCTCGGCCGGCGTGCCGTTCGGCATGCTGAACCAGCTGTCGCGCTACACCGCCGCGGGCGGCCGATTCAGCTCGACGGATCTGGTCAGCGTCCTGGGCGGCGCCAACGACATCTTCCAGGGTCTGCCCGCCGCCGGCGCTTCCGCCAGCCCGGTCGCCGCCATCACTCCGGTCGCAACCACGGCCGCCGCCAACATCAACAGCCTGGTCAACACCGTGGCGGGCGCGGGGGCCGGGACCATCCTGGTCACCAACCTGCCCAAGCTCAGCCTGACGCCTCAGTTCCGCGGCACGACCGCCGCGCCCCTGGCCGACTTCGCCGTCACCACCTTCAATACGGCGCTCCAGACCAATCTGACCGCCACGGCCGCCGCCCGTCCGGGCAGCAACATCATCATGATGGACCTGTTCAAGATCGGCGACACCCTGGCCGGCAATCCGGGCCTGTTCGGCATCACCAACATCACCCAGCCCTGCTTCAACGGCGTAACGGTCTGCACGAACCCCGACAGCTACTTCTACTTCGACGGCGTCCACCCGACGGCGGCGGGCCACCGGATCATCGCCCAACTGGCGACCGACTACCTCTACTACGGCGACATCGGCGCCCAATCGACCCTGCAGGGCGAGACGGCCTATCGTCACCGCGAGGACGCCCTGGACGCCGCCGGCGAGGCCCTGTCGGGTCGCAAAGCGTGGGAGGCCGGCGTGTCTGTCACAACTTCGGCCCTGATCGACAGCGTCGACACCGACGCGCGCGGCTCGGTCACCAGTTCGTCCAGCGACGGCTGGGGCGCCCGTATCGCGCTTGAGGCCGGCCCCTCGGCCAACTGGCGCTTTGGTCTGGCCGGTACCGCGCGCAACACCGACGTCGAAAGCCAGGCGCTGCAGTTCAACGTCGAGAGCTTCGGCCTGGACATCTATGGCGGCTGGCGCTCGGGCGATGTCTTCGTCAACGCCGCCGTCGGCGTGGCGCGCGACAACATCGACGACATCGAACGCACCACCAGCCTGGCGCCGATCGTCCACACCGCTGAAACCCGCGCGCTCAGCAGCGGCGCGCGTCTGCAAGGCGGCATGTGGCTCGACATGGGCGGCGTCGCCCTGTCGCCCCGCGCGGCCCTCGCCTACGTGTCCAGCGACGTGGACGGCTATTACGAACAGGGCGTCGGCGCCCAGTATCAGTACGGCGATCGCACCGTGAAGGCTCTGACCGGCGAGGTCGCACTGCGCGCCGAGGCGGAAATGGGCGGGTTCGGCCTGTTCGCCGAAGGCGGCTACCGCGACGCCCTGGACGACAGCTCCGATCCGGTGCGCGTCGGTCTCTACAACAACCCGGCGCAGGTGCTGTCGCGCGAGATCGACGATCCGTTCGGCGGCCAGTTCCTGGCCTCCGCCGGCGTCGAGGGGTCGCTTGGCCCGGTCAAGGTGACGGTCGGCTATCGCGGCCGCTTCGGCGACCACGCCGACAGCCACATGGGCGGCATTCAGCTGAAACTCCCGCTTTAAGCGGCAGGGGCGGGAAGGGGCCTCAGCGCCCCTTCTTCCTCACCCACATGGCGGCGTCGGCCTCGGTCAGCCAGACCTCGGCGTCGGTATGGCCGTCCCAGGCGCGCACCCCGAACGAGCCGCCCAGTTCGGTCTTCTGGCCGTCCCAGACGAAGCCTTCGGTCTTCAGCGCCTCGGCCAGCTGACGCGCCTTGGCCCGGCCCTCTTCGTAGCCTGCGTGCAACATCAGCAGGGCGAACTCGTCCCCGCCCAGCCGGCCCACCGCATCCGACTCGCGCAGATTGGCCAGGAACAGCTCGGCCACCGCGACCAGGGCTGCATCGCCGGCGGCATGGCCCAGGCTGTCGTTGACACTCTTGAACCCGTCCATGTCCAGATACAGCAGCACCGCCGGCACTCCGTGCCGCTGGCAATAGGCCATGGTCCGCTGCATCGCCGTGATGAAGCCGCGCCGGTTCAGGGCGGGGGTCAGCACATCGTGGTCGGCGGCGGCCTCGGCGGCCGCGGCGCGCGTCTTCCACGCTTCCAGCTCGACGCGCAGGCGCGCGATCTCGGCGGTCAGGTCGTGTTCGGCCACGTCGGTCACGGCGCAGGAATGGCTCCGAAGGCGCGACTCAGTCTGCGTCGCGCGGTCGAACGATGGTAGAGCGTGATCCGCCGACATTGAAGGCCGACATTACGGGCCGACGCGGCTGAAATCACGGTGTTGCGGTTGCGGGCGTCACCCGCGTGCTGTAACCGGCGCCTTTCCGCGAGGGGCCTTGCAGACATGGCGACTTCCGACACCCCGGTGGCTATCATCATGGGCAGCCGGTCCGACTGGCCGACCATGAAGCTGGCCGCCGATCGCCTGGATCAACTGGGCGTCGCCTGGGACGCCAAGGTCGTCAGCGCCCACCGCACGCCCCAACGCCTGGTCGATTTCGCCACGGGCGCCAAGGCCGTCGGATACAAGGTCATCATCGCCGGGGCAGGGGGCGCCGCCCACCTGCCGGGCATGGCCGCCTCCATGACCGAACTGCCGGTGCTGGGCGTGCCGGTCCAGTCCAAGGCGCTGAAGGGCATGGATAGCCTTCTGTCCATCGTTCAGATGCCGGCCGGCGTTCCGGTCGCCACCCTGGCCATCGGCGAGGCGGGCGCCGCCAACGCCGGCATCCTGGCCGCCCAGATCCTGGCCCTGTCGGACGAGGGCTTGGCCGGACGCCTGGCCGCCTTCCGCGCCGCCCAGACTGAATCCGTCGCAGAAACCGTCGAGGACTGAGTGCCTGATCTTCCGCTTCCCCCTGGTTCGACCCTCGGCATCATCGGCGGAGGCCAACTGGGCCGGATGCTGAGCCAGGCCGCCTCGCGCCTGGGCTTCGACGTCGTGATCCTGGACCCCGAGGCCGACAGCCCGGCCGGCCGGGTCTCGGCGCGCCAGATCGTCGCCGCCTATGACGACCCCAAGGCCCTGTCGGCGCTGGGCCGCGCCGCCGATGTCGTCACCTTCGAGTTCGAGAATGTGCCGGCAGAATCCATCGAGCGTCTGGCCGAGGCGGGCGCCCTCGTCGCGCCGGGACCGACCGCGCTTCGCGTGTCGCAGGACCGGGTGGACGAAAAGACGTTCCTGAACGCCGTCGGCGCCCCGACGGTCGCCTTCGCCGTCGTCGATACGCTGGACGACCTTGTCGTCGGCCTGACCGAACTGGGCCTGCCCGCCCTCCTGAAGACCCGCCGCGAAGGCTATGACGGCAAGGGCCAGGTCTGGATCCACGCCATCGAGGATGCGCCCGCCGCCCTGGAAAGCCTGGGCGGTCGTCCGGCCATCCTGGAGGCCAAGGCGACCTTCGTGCGCGAACTGTCGGTCATCGCCGCCCGCGACTGGGACGGCCATATGGCGGTCTATCCGCTGGGCGAGAACCGGCACGAGGGCGGCGTTCTGCGCACCACCCTGGCCCCCGCCGCCGTGGACGAGAAAACCCAAGTTCGCGCCCGCGCCATCGCCGAGGCGATCCTGGACGGGCTGGACTACGTCGGCGTTCTGGGCGTCGAACTGTTCGACCTTGGAGACGACGTGCTTCTGGTCAACGAGATCGCTCCGCGCGTTCACAACACCGGCCACTGGACCCAGGACGGCTGTGTCTGCGACCAGTTCGAACAGCATATCCGCGCCGTCGCCGGCTGGCCGCTCGGCCCCACGACGGCCCACGCCCGCATCGAAATGACCAACCTGCTGGGCGACGAGGTCGAGGATTGGCGCAAGCTGTCGGCCAAGTCCGACGAACGCCTGCACCTCTACGGCAAGGCCGAGGCCCGCCCCGGCCGCAAGATGGCGCATGTGAATCGGGTGCTGAGTGCGATCTGATATTTGAGTTGCGTTGAACGCAACTTGCGTCATGGTCGACCCATGTCGCTGTCGCTCACCGTGTCACTCGCGCTTCTGCTGGTCTCGACCTCTGCTGTTGGAGTGATCAGCGCACTAAATGGCCGCCAATCGTCGCGGGTTGGCGCGCTCGGCGTGTCTTTAGCCGCGGCTGCTCTGGCCTTGATTGTCGCCGGCGTGGACCTCGGTGGGCGCCTGGGAAAAGACGCCGCTGAACGTGACAATCGATCTGCAATCACCAAGAGCGTCGGAATATGAACACCCCGATGGTTCTGTTCCTAATGGCGATGGCAATGGCCCTGATCGGTTCATCGGTCTCTGCCGATGGCCCGCGCGCAGACCAAAGAACTTCAGACGGAGCTGGCCGCTCACGCGTGCTGGCAGGGGCCATACTTGGCGTTGCAGTTCTGATCCTAGGCGTCGGGGTATACCAACTTGGACACCAATCTGGTCGCGATCAGGCGCTGCGCGACAATCGCGCCGAGCTTAGCTCCGCCGAGGTCTAGGCTTTCGCGCCATACCGCATGCGGCTCAGCGCATCACTGACCTTTCGGAACGGCGCGTCGAAATCCTTGCCCGCCTTCCACTTCTCGAAGGCCATGACGTTTTCGATCCGGCGGGCGACGAAGGCCTCCGCCGCTTCGCGTCCGTCGAACCAGCGCATGGTCAGGGCGGGAATCAGGATGCCCGACAGGATCGTCCGCTTCGAATAGTGATTCCAGTCGGTCGCCTCGTCCCCGGCCCAGCGCCACAGATGATCCGCGCTCTCCCAGGCCAGTTTCAGCCCCAGATCGGCGTTGACGGGCAGGGCCAGGAAGGCGGCGCAGCGACGCGTGGCCTCCAGATCGGCGGCGCCCGCCTCCATCCGCTCGGACACGGCGCGAGCGATTCGCTCGCGAATCTTCAGCGACTTGGCGTCGATTTCACCCAGAGCCGCCAGCGCTCGCGCATCATGGCGGCGCGACAGCAGGGCCGCCAGATCGCGCGCGCCGTTGGGCAGCAGCAGTTCCTCGTCGCCCTGCGACAGTCCGCACGCCTCGCAGGCTTCGCGTACCAGACGCGCATTCCAGCCGAGTGCGGGCGCGCGGGCGATGGCGGCGTCCAGCACGGTCTGTTCGGTCCGGTCGGCCCAGTCTGTCGTCTCAGTCATAAGGGCGATCATACGCCGGTCGTCATGGCGTTTCGAGCCTTGAAGAATGGTCGCGACGATCTGGACAGAAGGAGGCGGCTCGTGTATCAGCGCGCCTTCATCCGAGAGCCCGGCTGTCGGAAGACGATTTTATTTTGTTCGCCCGTCTCCCTCACAGGACGCGGCGGGCGGCCAAAGGAGAGTTTAACCTGGTTCAGATTTTCGTTCGCGACAACAACGTCGACCAAGCGCTCAAAGCCCTGAAGAAGAAGATGCAGCGCGAGGGCAGCTTCCGTGAAATGAAGCGCCACGTGCACTTCGAGAAGCCCTCGGAAAAGCGCGCCCGTCAAAAGGCCGAAGCCATCCGTCGCGCCCGCAAGCTGGCGCGCAAGCGCATGCAGCGCGAGGGCCTGCTGCCCGCGCCGAAGCCGCGCGTTCCCGGCGGTCGTTAAGACCCCGGCGACGGCCGAAAGATTTAAGGCCGCTTCCTTCGGGAAGCGGCCTTTTTCTTTGCGTTTGGTTTCTGCGGAGCGTGGTGGAGGACTCTTGAAGTCCCACAGAAGAAGCGCCGCGCCACCTCCCCATCGCGACGGGACGGGGAGGTGGCGACCATACCGCCTACGCCCGCCCGGTGATCGCCCGGCCGAAGCTCTTCCAGCTCAGCTTCACGTCCGACAGCGCGCCGGCGCGGAAGGCCCGCCCGGCGATCCACACCATGAAGGCGGCGGTCGCGAACATGCCGATCAGCGTCAGAATCACCTCCACCAGCGGCGGATCGCTGGGCGCGCGGGCGCTCATCAGGAAGGGGGTGAAGAACGGAATCCAGGACAGCACCTTCACCACCGGCGCATCCGGGCTGGTCAGGGCCATCTGCATCACCAGGATCGGCACGACCAGGATCATCATGATCGGCCCCATCAGGGTCTGGGCGTCGCGCGGCGTCTCGCAGAAGGCGCCGATGGCCGCGAACAGCACCGCATACATCAGGTATCCGCCGACCATATAGGCGATGAAATAGAAGATCAGGCCGTCGTGCAGCAGCACCTGTCCGACCGTCGCCGCCGTCTCGGGCGAGGCCGAGATCAGGGTGAAGGCCCCGATTCCGCCCCAGACGCCCATGACCGTCAGGGTCAGCAGCGCCACGCCCAGCACCTTGCCCGTCAGGATTTCGGTCGCCGAGGCCGAGGACAGCAGGACCTCCAGGATCTTGTTCGACTTCTCCTCCATCACGCTGTTCAGCAGGATGGAGGCGCCGGTGATGACCAGCGACCACAAGAGGAAGCCGACGCCCAGGCCGATGAAGGACGGGATCCGGTCACGCATCGACACCTCGCCACCGCTCGCTGCGCTGGGCGAGAAAGACTTCACCTCGGGCCGGAAGGTCTGAACCTCCTGCGCCACGGCCGGGGCGACCCCGGCGGCGGTCAGAAGTTCGGTGCGTCGCGCATCACGCAGGGCGTTGCGGACGAAGCCGGAGACGTCGTTGTCGGTGGCGCGCGCGGTCCAGACCTGGGCGGCGGGCTTTCCATCCATGCGGCTGAGGAAGACCACGGCGTCGAGGCGCCTGGCCTTCGAGGTCTGCTTGTCCAGCGCCTTGCGGATCGCCTCGTCACGCGCTGGTCCGACGGCGTCGGCGATGGCGGGCGGCGCGTCGACCAGACGGATCTTGGGGCCGGTGATGGAGGCGACGGCGCGCCCGGCGCCCGCCTGTCCCTTTTCAGCGGCTTCGCGCAGGCGCTCGTTCTGACGGTCCACATCGGCCTGCAACGAGGCGCGCACGGCGGCGGCCAGGCCCGTCGCATTGGGGCCTTCCTCGATCACCGCCACCGACTTGATCGGCTCGGAGGCCTTGATCAGCGCCGGAATGCCGCCGCCCAGCACGGCGAACAGGGGGAAGGCCAAAAGCGACAGCCAGAAGCCGACGGTCTTGGCATAGGCGACATATTCGCGTCGCGCGATCAGCAGCGTGCGGTTCATCGGACAGCCTCCACGGATGCGACGGGTTGGTCGGGATGGTCCCCGGTCAGGCCGATGAAGGCGTCGTGCAGCGTCGGCTCCTTCAGCGCGAAGCCGCGCACATCCAGCCCGTTCAGGAAGGCCGTCTTCAACGTGTCCTGACCCCCTGCGCCGGGCGCCAGGGCGATCTTCAGGCGACGCACGCCATCCACGTCGGACAGGGTCTCGACGCCCGCGACGCCGGGCAGGGCGGCGGCGGCGTCCGCGCTGATCGCGCCGTCCAGATCCAGGAAGCGCGGCGAAGTGGCCTTGGCCTGATCCACCGTCCCCTCGAACGCCTTCTTGCCGCGGGCCAGCAGCACGACCTTGTCGCACAGCCGCTCGGCATGCTGCATCACGTGGGTGGAGAACAGCACCGTGGCGCCGTTCGCGGCCAGCCCGCGAATCATCGCCTCCAGGCCCTGCTGGTTCATCGGGTCCAGGCCGGAGAAGGGCTCATCCAGAATCACGAACTCGGGCTGATGCACGACCGAGGCGATCAGCTGCACCTTCTGCGCCATCCCCTTGGACAGCTCCTTCATCTTCTTTTTCTGCGCTTCGCCGAGCCCCTGCTGCTCCAGCAGGGTCTTGGCGCGCTTGCGGCCTTCGGCGACCGGCAGGCCTTTCAGCGCGCCGAAGAAGGCGATGGCCTCGATCGGCGTCATCTTCTTATAGAGACCGCGCTCCTCGGGCAGGAAACCGATCCGGTCGCGCACCTTGCGCCCGTCGTCGGCGCCCAGGATCTCGATCCGCCCCGACGTCGCCGGCTGCAACCCCAGGATCATCCGCAGGGTCGAGGTCTTGCCCGCCCCGTTCGGTCCCAGAAAGCCGCAGATCGACCCCTTTTCGACCTGAAAACTCAGATCGCGCACGGCGTGAAAATCGCCGTATCGCTTGTTCACCCCATCCAGCGTCAACGCCGCCATGTCGCCTCCCAAATCCCTGTCGTCAGACTAGAATCCGACGACAGGGGATGCCAGCGACTTCGGCGCGGGGCGCCTATTTCACCACAGGCAGGTCGATGTAGGAGGCGTCGTCGCCCGCGTGATGGACGGCGTTGTCGGCGATCACGCCCTGGCTCTCGGTCTCGTTCGGTCCGCCCGTGTTCAGGTTGCGCACGAACTTGGGGAAGTTGGAGCTGGTGACTTCGACCCGGATGCGGTGACCGGGCTGGAAGGTGTTGCTGATGGTCAGCGGCGTGGGCTGCACGGTCGCCACCTGGCCCGGCGTCAGGGGCGAAGGACGGTCATAGCCGTTGCGATAGCGCGCCCGCATGATGGTGTCGCCCAGGATATAGGCCGTGCCGTCCGGCGCCACATCCACCAGCTTGACCGCGAAATCGGTGTCTGGCGCAGAGGACGACACCTTCAGCACCGCATCGATGAAGCCGGTGACCTGCATCGGCTCTGTCAGCACCTCCGAGGTGTAGACCAGCACGTCGTTGCGCGCTTCGATCGGTCGCTGATCGAAGGCCCCGGCCGTGACCAGCCCACCGTTGCAGCAATCGCCGCCGCCGATGGTCTGGACCGGGTTCATCGGATCATAGCGATAGCGGTCGGCCGGTTCCCCGGCGGGCGGCGCCTGAAGGCTCAGCAGGCCGTCGCCATTCAAGCTGTTGGCCCCGCCGCCCGAGCGCAGATAAATCCGCACCGTCTTGACCCCGGCCGGTGGCCACTGCGCGGCCGTGCGCCAGGCGTTTTCGCCCATGTTGAAATACTGCACATGCGGCGTGCTCTCCGGGAACGCGCGGCGCTCGCCCTTCAGCCAGCGATCGAACCAGGCGTGCACCAGGGCGTCGCTGTCGAAGGTGGCGTCGCCCAGCGGGCGGTCGCCCGACTTGTAGTTCGGCCCCAAGCCGCCAAAGGCGCAGTGGTTGTTGGGGCCGACCACGACATATTGGTTCTCGGCCGCCTCGCGATCCTGTGTCGTGGATCGGGCGTGGTTGAACAGCTCCATGTTCGGCCCGATCGAGACGTCGTACCAGCTGTTGAACCACAGCAACGGCACGCCCCAGCCCATGTCGTCGTGATATAGGCCGCCCTGACGCCAGGCCGGATCGGACGGGGTGCGCGCGATCAGCTCCTCGAACGTGCCGGCGGGCTCGCCCAGGTCTTTCAGCATGTCATTGACCGGCAGATGCCGGATCTGGCTGGGCCAGTTCACATCCGGCTTCTTGGCGTCCAGGTCGTTGTAGCGGACGATCCGGGCGCGGGTTTCCTGGTCAATATCCATCGGGATCTGGGCGCGCTGCGGATTGTCCACACCGTACAGCCACACGAAGAACAGGTTGCGCGGCACGCCCCCGGTGTACCAGTTGCCCTGTTCCTGGAACCGTCCGACCTTGCCGATGCCGGCGCCCGAGGCCTGGGGCACCATGGCGGCGTGGGCCGGGTGGTTCTGGGCCGCCAGGGCCAACTGCCATTCTGCGGAGGACGAACAGCCCAGGGTGCCGACCTTGCCGTTCGACCACGGCTGGGCCGCGATCCACGTCAGGGCGTCATAGCCGTCGGTCTGGGGATAGCCCAGGATCTGATAGTCGCCGCCCGAGAAATACCGTCCCCGCTCGTTCTGGATGACGAAGGCATAACCCTTGCTGACCCAGCTCAAGGCCGAACGCGTGGTGCGGGCGTTGTAAGCCAGCTCGTTATAGGGCGTGCGGACGAACACGGTTGGCAAGGGGCCAGACGCGTTCTTGGGGCGATAGACATTGGTGGCCAGTCCCACGCCGTCGCGCATCGGCACCATGACCGCCATCTGCACATCCGCCAGGCGCGACAGCTCGGTCTGTGCGGCGGCGTCGCTGTAGCGCCCATAGTCCTGCGCCGAGGCAGCGATGGGCGTGGCGGCCAACAAGCCCGCGACGACGGCGGCGACGATTTTGTTCATATTCATCCCTCCCAGAACGAGAGGGGACACTAGGACGTTTGCGGCGTCCGTCGCAACGCGATGCGCGTTAGGCCTTGGCCTTCACCGTCACTTCGAAATGGCGATCGACCACCTTGGTCGGATTGACCTGGGCGCCGCCGCGACGGACCTCGAAATGCAGGTGCGGCCCAGTGGAATAGCCGGTGGAGCCGACCAGACCGATCCGCTGACCGGGCGCGACCGCATCGCCGTTCGCCACATCGATCCGGCTGAGGTGGCCGTACAGGGTGCTCATGCCGTTGGGGTGGCGCACCTCGATGAAGTTGCCATAGCCCTCGGGGTCGTACCCCGTGCGGATGACCGCGCCCTCGGCGGCGGTGAAGACGGTCGTGCCTTTCGGCGCGGCGATATCGACGCCCTTGTGCGCGCGCGCCTTGGCTTCAATGGCGAGTTTGCGCAGGCCGAACGGCGAGTTGATCGCATAGCCGCGCACCGGGGCGGTGAAGGCGATCTGGCGCGTGATCGGCCCGGCTTTTTCGACCTCGGCCTTCAGCGGCGGCGACACCGGCGCGGCGATCTGGGTCGGCGGCGGCAAGGCGGCCTCGCGCGCAGCATTTGGCGCGGCGGCGGCGGCGAAAACGGCCACGGCGGCGAAGGCGGCCGTCTGGCCGGAGTGGATCAACAGGGTCTTGCACCGCGCCATCGGCGCGTTGGACAGCAGGCGTCGCATTCGGCGGCCTCTCCAGCGTCTCTACGCTCTGGAATGAAGGAAGCGGCGCCCCGACAGCGCACGGCGTTCCGTGGGAGGGCGGCTTATGCCCACCGGCTTTGGCGACTTTGGGGCTAGGGCGGGGCGGCGGATGGTCGCAGGGCGGAACCTGCCGCTCGCCCGGCCAGATCAGGCGATGATGTCGGGCAGGATTCGGTCTTCCAGCTTTACGATCTCGTCCTTCAGCGCCAGCTTCTTGCGCTTCAGCCGGGCGATCATCAGCTGATCGGGAATGGCGGCCTGACCCAAGGCCTCGATCGAGGCGTCCAGGTCGGCGTGTTCCTGGCGCAGATGCTTCACCCGCGCGTGAAGCTCGACCATTTCCTCGGTGATCGCAGGCGTGTCGTCGTTCATCGTGTCATCTCCACGCCGCTCGTCTCAGGCCGCTTATAGCCACGCTGATCTCAGCCCGGAAGAGCGTCTGCGAGCCGGATCAGGGCCGGACGCGGGGTGACGTCCGCCCACATCCGGGCGGTGGCTGCCAGGCTGTCGATGATCGGGCGGGCCGGTCCGCTTGGTTCGGGCGCCAGCGCCTCCAGCGCGTCCAGCAAATGCCGTTCCGCCTCCAGCTCCAGCGCCTTGATGCGGTTGCGCACGCTCTCGCGCGGGCCGTCGTCGATATCGGGGACCGGCGCTTTCAGTATCCGCCGCACCGAACGCAGCGGGGCGACCACGACGCTGTCCCAGGCGCGGGCGGTGTCGCAGGCCGCCTCGATCGTCTCTTCATCGGGCTTTCGGCCTGTCGCCGCGACCCAGGCGGACCACAGGAGCACGGGCACGTTCTGGTCGTGGCTGTCCTGCAGCGCCAGACACGCCTCGCCGACCCCCGGCGCGCCATAGGCGGCGATCGCCCAGTCCCACAGCCTCATGAATTCAGGCCTTCCCAGCGCCGCACTGCGCCCCAATCCAGGCCAAACAGGTCCAGCGTCCTACCCACCGACTGATCGACCATCTCCATGATCGAGCTCGGCCGGGCGTAAAGCGCGGGCAGGGGCGGGGCGATGATCGCGCCCATTTCGGCTAAGGCCGTCATGGTGCGCAGATGGCCCAGGTGGAACGGCGTTTCGCGCACCATCAGCACCAGCGGTCGCCGCTCTTTCAGCGTCACATCCGCCGCCCGCGTCAGCAGGGTGGAAGTCACGCCCGTCGCGATCTCGCTCATCGTCTTGATCGAGCAGGGCGCCACGATCATGCCGAGGGTGCGGAACGAGCCGGAGGCGATCGTCGCCCCCACGTCGCCCAGCTTGTGAACCACCGACGCCTTGGCCGTCAGTTCGTCGGGCGACAGATCGGTCTCCTGCGACAATGTGAGCAGGGCCGCCTTTGTCACGACCAGATGGCTTTCGACGCCCAGATCGTTCAGCGCATCCAGCACCCGGGCGCCATAGACGGCGCCGGAAGCCCCTGAAATTCCGACCACCAGTCTGGCGGGCGGGTTCCGTGTGGCTCCGTTCACATCATCGTCCATTTTGGGGGTCAGCCTCCTTCGGGTCCGGGGCGACGGGCTGTCACTCGAAAGTGATTACACAGCGCGCCAAACCGGGCGCTCACTCTACTGGTCCCTAACCAAAGGAGGCGCAAGCCATGACCATCGAGGCTCGTATTCGCGAACTGGGTAATCGTCATCGCACCCTGGATGAAACCATCCAGAAGGAACTTACCCGCCCGTCCACGGATCCGTTGCAGGTCAGGGCGCTGAAGCAGAAGAAGCTTCGGCTGAAGGAAGAAATCACCAGTCTGGAGGCGCGCGCGACCTAGCGCAGACCTCCCTGAAAACGACGACGGCCCCGGAGATCGCTCTCCGGGGCCGTTTTCGTTGCGCAAAAGCGGATCAGTCCTTGGTGCCGAACACCGATTCCGCCGTCGGCTCGGCGCCGGGACGTTGGCGGGCTTCCGGCACGAACTCAGGCTCGGCCTCGACCTGTTCGACGGGCTGGATCGTGCCGCCGCCGTTCTTCAGGTCGTCCTTGGCCTTCTTGTCGGCGGCCTTCTTGACGATCTCGTCCAGCGCCAGTTGGCCGACCAGGCCGAGGGTCACCGGGTCGACCGGCTTGATATTGGCGCTGTTCCAGTGGGTGCGGTTGCGCACGCTCTCGATGGTGGACTTGGTCGTGCCCAGCATCTTGGCGATCTGGGCGTCCGTCACCTCGGGGTGGTTGCGCACGAACCAGGCGATGGCGTCGGGGCGGTCCTGGCGACGCGACACGGGCGTATATTTCGGCGCCGGCTTTGCCGACTTCAGCAGTTCGGCGTGGCGGCTGACGATCGCCTTCATCCGGTAGTTTTCGTCGCCCTGGGCCTTGTCCAGTTCTTCGCGGGTCAGCTGGCCGCCGGTCACGGGATCCACGCCGCGGATGTCGCGCGCCACGTCGCCGTCGGCGATGCCGCGAACTTCCAGCGGGTGCAGGCCGCAGAAGTCGGCGATCTGCTCGAAGCTGAGAGAGGTGTTGTCGACCAGCCAGACCGCAGTGGCCTTGGGCATCAGAATGTCGCTCATGGGGCGTTCGTCCCGGTGTTGTTGAGCCGCCGAATGAGGCTTCGGCTGGCGTTGGATACGACGGCGCCCGGCCTTTCGACCGGGCGCGTATGATGCCGATATAGGCCTATTCGACACAAAAGAAAACGCTGACCGACAATCCCATACAGCAACGGTTCATCCGCCCTGACGCAACCTTCGCGGTAATGAAGCTTTTCAGCTTCGGGAGAGGAGAACCACCATGTCCATTCTGCTTGGCGCGGCTCTGGCCGCAGCGATGGCCTCGGGCCAGGACTATGCGCAGCAACGCGTCGCCCCGCGCGGCGGCTACACCCAGTCGTGTTCGGAAGCCTATGTGAATCGCGGTCGTCTCTATGCCGATTGCCGCGATACCCGCGGCCGGATGCGCGGCACGTCGATCGAGCTAAACCGCTGCGGCGGCGAGGAGATCAACAACGACAACGGCCTGCTGGTCTGCGGGCGGTTCCGTGGCGACTATGAAGACAGCCAGCCCGGCCGTCCCGGCGGCGGCTGGGGTCCTGGCAATGGTGGGCCGGGCTGGGGCGGCGGCAATGGCGGTGGCTGGGGTCGGTCCTCGATCACCGTCTATGACGACGCCAACTTCCGCGGCGCCTCGCGTGAGTTCACCAGCGAGGACCGCAACCTGGGCCGCACCCCATTCAATGACCGCATCAGTTCGATGCGCGTCGAAGGCCGCTGGGAAGTCTGCACCGACGCCGAGTTCCGGGGACGCTGCCGCATCGTCGAAGGCGATGTCCGCTTCCTGAACGGCGGCTTCAACGACAACATCTCGTCGCTGCGCCCCGTGCGCGGCGGGCGCTACTAGACGCTCAGCACGATCTTGCCGATGTGCCCGCCGGCTTCCAGTTCGGCGTGCGCATCGGCCGCCTGCTCCAACGCGAACACCGCCTGAACCGGCGGCTTCACCTTGCCGGATGCGACCCAAGGCCAGGCGGTCGCCTCGACAGCCGCGGTCAGACGCGCCTTTTCGTCCGCCGGGCGGCTGCGCAGCGTGGATCCCGTCAGGGTCAATCGCTTCAGCATGATCCGCTGCAGATCCATCTCGACCTTGGGGCCGGTCAGGGAGGCGATGACCACCCAACGCCCGCCCGCATTCAGACTGTTCAGGTTCAGGGCGGCGTAATCGCGCCCCACCATGTCCAGAACCACATCCGCGCCGCCCGCCTCGCGGATCTGCGCCTCCAGATCATCGCTCTTGGCGTCAAGGCTGATGTCCGCGCCCAGCGCCTTGGCGGCTGCGGCCTTGTCCGCCCCGCGCGAGGTGGCGATCACCCGGGCGCCGGCCGCCTTGGCCATCTGAATGGCCGTCACGCCGATGCCGCTGGTCGCCCCGTGGATCAGCAACGTCTCGCCGGCCTTCAACGCGCCGCCCTCAAACACATTGGCGAAGACGGTGAAGACGGTTTCCGGCAGCACGGCCGCCTGCACATAATCCAGACCCCCCGGGATCGGCAGGACATGACGCGCGTCGACCACGGCCAACTCCGCATAGCCGCCGCCGCCCAGCAGGGCGCAGACCCGGTCGCCGACCATCCAGCGCGTCACGCCCTCTCCGACGGCCTCGATCTCGCCGGCGATCTCAAGCCCCAGAACGTCCGACGCGCCGGGGGGAGGGGGGTAGGCGCCGGTGCGTTGCAGCAGGTCCGGCCGGTTCACACCCGCCGCCCGCACCCGGATCAGCACCTGACCCGGCCCCGCGACGGGATCGGGCCGTTCGGCGATCTTCAGGGCCTCGGCCGGTCCAGAACCGCCTTCGATTTCGATCACGCGCATCGCACTCGCCTTGCATTCGTCCGTATCCGGGCGTTCAGATAGGGACCTTGGACCGCCTTGGCCATGACAGCGCGAAAGGAAGGCGACGATGTTCGAAGATCTTGAACCCCGCCCGCAACGCGGCGAACCGCTGCGGGCCCTGTCACGCGAAGACCTGGATGTTTACGCCGTCGAGGATTTGCAGGAGCGGATCGCCGCGCTTGAGGCCGAGATCACGCGCTCGCGCTCCGCGATCGAGACGAAACGCTCCAAGAAAAACGCCGCTGACGCCCTGTTCAACTTCGGTTCGTGATCGCGAATGATCCGCTGGCATGGCATGAGCGTTGCATCTTTCGTGCGAACGGCGCCGCCAGGGGCCGATTGCAGGACGGACCCGACCTTCTCTGATGATCAATGCTCAAATGACCTCCGCTCCGTCCCCCGCTGACCGCAGCCGCACCGTTCGCGATTTCGCCCGGTCCGAGCTGTTCGATCGCACCTTCCGCGAAGGCATGGAGCTGGTCGAGGAGACCGCCGCCTATCTGGACGGCGAGGGCCGTCGCGATTCCAAGATGCTGTCGCGCGCCGCCGCCCTGGCCTATGCGGCTGAGAGCATGAAGCTGACCACCCGCCTGATGCAGATCGCCTCCTGGCTTCTGGTCCAGCGCGCCGTGCGCGAAGACGACATGTCGCCGGAAACCGCCTGCGAGCCGCGCTATCGCCTGAACGAGCGCCGCATCGACGCCGAGCCCAGCCACGCCGAGTTGCCGATCGCCCTGATCGAATACCTCGTGCGATCGGAAAAGCTGTTCGACCGCACCCTGTATCTGGATCGCCGCATGTACGCCGACGATCAGGATCAGGCCCCGGAAAACCCGGTGCTCAGCCAGATGGGCATGCTCGAGGCGGCCTTCAGGGGCTGATCGCCCCCTTTACGGCCCGACGTCGTTGGCGTCCGCCCGGCCGTCGTCGATGGGCTTGGGCAGATTGACGCCGATGCCCAGCGCCTGCGCCAGCTTGTCGTCGCGGCCATAGACGTCCTCGCGGAACGCCACGCGCCCCTGACCGTCCACGAAGGCGGTCCAGTACAGCAGGCGCACCGAGATTTCGCGTCCGGTCGTCACGCGCGTCGTCTCGCGCGTGTCCTGGGCCGTGTCGAACTGGGCCAGCTTGGTCGGATCGGGCGACAGCAGCAGGCGCGCGAACTCCACCGCATTCTGCACCCGCACGCAGCCGTGGCTGCGCTGACGCGTGGACAGGTTGAAGGCGGCCTTCGACGGCGTGTCGTGCAAGAAGATGGCGTAGCTGTCGCGCAGCTCGAACTTCACATAGCCCAGTGCCGAGCGCGGACCGGCGCGCTGGATGACCGTGCCGTCCTTCACATACATGTCGTTGGCGGCGAGATACCCCGGCCCCTTGGGCAGGATTTCGCGGCGCGCGATGCCGGCCGGCACATAC
>NZ_JAELUF010000623.1 GCF_016429195.1 Brevundimonas sp. ASV9 | reverse complement strand
TCGGCAGCGTCAGATGTGTATAAGAGACAGCACTCTTGACGTCGAGCACGCGCAGGCCCGAGGCGTAGTTTGCCTGGTAAGAGATGTAGTCGACAATGTACTGGTTGTGGTCAATGGACTTGTGAGGGGCAACGTATTTTCCAGTATAACGGGGGTTAGCAAGGTTGGAAATGTCAAAGACATAGGTAATCGTCTGGCCGGTGAAGCTGGTGCGGGCCTCATCCAGCTCATCGTCGAGCAGAATGTAGCGGAAATCCGGGTCGACATTCCAGCCCTGGTGGGTGTATGCGTAGCCGTTGTACGAAACGCGCGAGATGACGGTTGACCTGGCCTTGTTGGTGACGTCGTAGATGGTGAGCGTGTTCTCGTTGTAGCCGAAGCAAATCTCACGGCCCTTGTAGTTTGCATCTACAC
>NZ_JAELUF010000622.1 GCF_016429195.1 Brevundimonas sp. ASV9 | reverse complement strand
CCCCAGGTGTTCGCAACTATGACGAGATATTGAAAAAGCGAGTGGCTTTGCAAGAGAAGGTTCAGTCTCTAACTGGGAACAAAAGACATGAAGCCGAGTCTGAATTACGGGCAGTCACGCTGCAATTCGAGAAAGAGTTCGAACGACAATGCAACACGTACAAAGCCTGTCGAGACTTTCTGAGGGGATTAATCAGAGACAACCTGCCTGAGAGTCGGGAATACCTGAAGGAGCTACTAGCCAAGGAGACGCCTATCGCCAGCCAAACTGAAATGTCTCAGACTCCTCCTCAGTCACCAATCCACACGGAAAATGTGCTTGAGAGCCATTTCAACGTCGAAGCAGACGACTCCCAGCCGTTCAACGATGAAACGAATGCATCAAATACCATAACGAAGAGTCCACTCATCAGCGC
>NZ_JAELUF010000621.1 GCF_016429195.1 Brevundimonas sp. ASV9 | reverse complement strand
CTGCAGCAAATGTTTCTTCGTGCTCGCGCATTTGGAACGGTGGATCCAGCTAACCTCGAAGCTATCTTCTCATCCAGAGCTAAAGGTATATGTTCCTTGTTATACCATGTATCCACAGTTATTTGGTACAGTCGTGGCTCTTGCTTACATTAAATCGGCAGACTGGTCTTTTGGTCCTAGAAGGCAAATTGCGTTTCCCATGTTCGGGGATGGAATCTTCACTCAAGAAGGTCCAGCGTGGAAACATTCCCGCGACTTGCTTAGACCGCACTTGGCGTACAAGAAGTATGAAGACTTGAAGGTATTTGTCGAACCCATTGATGACCTTTTGCGAGTCCTCCCGCAAGACGGTGGAGTGATAGATCTCCAGCCTTTCTTTTTCCGGTTTACTCTCGACGTAGCCACAGCCTTCTTA
>NZ_JAELUF010000620.1 GCF_016429195.1 Brevundimonas sp. ASV9 | reverse complement strand
ATGTTAGCCTGGCATTTTTGCTGATATGCAATGCGCTACGCGTTGTAGATTCCCGGTTTATCCACCACTGGTTCCTATACTACTATCCTACCGCTCTTGTTCTTCGTGCTTTTGACCGTTGTCAAGGAAGGATATGATGATTTTCGAAGACACCGCCTTGACAAGGTCGAGAATGCCTGCTTTACGACCACCATCGGCAGAGAAGGCGACCGCTACAACGCTAAAAAGGCACAATCGAACAGTATTTGGTATAGATGGAATCCGTTTGCTGTCAAGTCCGTCGCTGCGCCTTACCCTGCCCCCGACGAAGAGTTCGACGGCCTCCGATGGGTGCCCAGGCGATGGAGTAACGTCAAGGTTGGTGACGTCGTGAGGCTCTGCCGTGACGAGCCCATTCCTGCCGACGTCGTATTGC
>NZ_JAELUF010000619.1 GCF_016429195.1 Brevundimonas sp. ASV9 | reverse complement strand
GGAATGTGTAGCCTGGTTCGACTACAAAGGCGTCGACGCCGTTTTGCGCGAGGGCTTGGGCCAACCTGTCTCTGCGTTGGATGAATTCGTCTTTGGAGATGGGCTTGGCGGAGTCGAGGAAAGAGAGGTCGCTGTGGAGGTTGGAAATTGTGCATTTTTGAGCCCTTTCTCCTGGGTTGTTGGTGGCTGTGAGAGTGGTGGCTGGAAAATTGTTGGTGTAGATGATCCAGGCTGATGCGAGAATGCTAATGAGAAGGATGGCGTTGCGCTTGAACCATGGCTGCGGTGAAGCCGGTCTTGGCTGCTCTTGAAAGGTACCCATGGTGGTGAATGGTGTTGATTAACAGGATATTCTATCGCCAGCTTGAAACTTCAAAGAGTAGCAAGGGGGGCGAGAAATCTCAAAGAACCTGAA
>NZ_JAELUF010000618.1 GCF_016429195.1 Brevundimonas sp. ASV9 | reverse complement strand
CCCTTGGCATGGACACTGTATGGCCGGTTCCCCAAATTATACCATGTTCTCGACCTTCGGAATCGACATTTGGAGGCCAGCATGGTACCCCCACAGCTTTATTGCGCGGGGAAGGATGCCCAGTTGCTAGATATCGAATGTGGCACTTACAGTGGCTGGATCTTCCAGGCCCATTAACGAGCTAGCTGATCTTGGCTTCCAGACTCAGGACACATTCCTCTTCGGTTGCGCCTCGGCTTTCGCTATGCGTATATTACCGTACTACGTCAAGCAGTTCTATGAGGCAATTTTTTTTTTTCGCCCTTTGCTTGAAACGCGGAAGGGCGTTTCATTTGCCGATAGCAATGTCGACTAGCGCTACCTACCAAAAGCCTTCTGTGGCATCTTGTGCGCGCTTGACCATTCTGCCTAGGAG
>NZ_JAELUF010000617.1 GCF_016429195.1 Brevundimonas sp. ASV9 | reverse complement strand
GCAAGATTGTAGCGAGAAATGCGGATTTGGGCGCGCTATCCATTGATTGCGTGCAGGAACGTAGAATCAAAAATGTTATGGCAAGTGTCACGTTTGACGGAACCGGAATGAGAGCTAGAAATATTGCTGAGGGCAAGTGTGTAAATACCATGGTCTGAAATTGTACAATGTAAGTAACGAGTATTCCTGGGGGGCGGAAAACGATACATACCTTGACGTTTCCAAGACGCTTAGAGAGAGAGGATGCCACAATTACTGAAAGCGCAGCGATGATATTGGTTGTAAAAAAGATACAACCGAGCTCGCCTTCATCCATGTCGAAGCGTGAGCGGAAGTAGAACGTTACCCAGGACCTAAGTTTCTTAGCATCAAAAGACTTTTAGAGAAGACTTGTCACTTACATGGGCGCCAATCC
>NZ_JAELUF010000616.1 GCF_016429195.1 Brevundimonas sp. ASV9 | reverse complement strand
GCGCAACGCATATCCGAGCAGCAACGAGCAGCCGTACAGCAGGCGCAAGGACAGCACCTCCAGCAGGGCAGGCCAAACACTCCGGGACAACAAAGCAATCAGGGTTCCCCACCCATGCGTAACGGTATGAACGGCATCAACCAACAGAATTTCATTAATAACGCCCAAGCGATGATGGCAGCATACAATGCGAATAACAGCGGACATACGTCACCTCCTCCTCCCACGAACGGACAGCATATGCAGACAGGAGCACCGAACGGCGGTGCGACTGGACCGAGAATGCCGACGCAGCTGCCGCCCAGCATTGCCGCGCAACTTAACCAGCTGGACGCGCAATTCAGGCTCAAAAACCCTAACCTGACACCCGAGCAGTCCCGCCAGCTTGCGACGGAGCACCTCACCCGAGCCATGA
>NZ_JAELUF010000063.1 GCF_016429195.1 Brevundimonas sp. ASV9 | reverse complement strand
AGCCCTTGGACAGGTCGAATCGCATCTGGCGGCCGAAGACGCCCAAGGTGCCGGTGCCGGTGCGGTCGTCGCGACGGACGCCATTGTCGAGGATGTCGCGCAGCAAGCTCAGATACTGCCGCTCGGGATGATCGGCCGGCGCGGTTAGCGTCTCGGTCAGGTTCGGTGACCTTAAGTCCGATCCAGTAGCAAAGTGCCCGCTGCCGTCCATCATCCCGTCCCCAACCTCGGCCAAGGCCGCGCTGAGTCACTTAAGAAGTTCCTAACTAAGGGGTCGCGTCTTGAATTTCATGAAGACGCTGGGAGCCAGAGATACTTGTGGGCGAATCATCCGCCGAAGCCGCCTTCGTCGAGGAAGACCTGTTCTTCAGGAGTCGTCTGGCGGCCCAGGGCGGCGTTGCGGTGCGGGAAGCGGCCGAAGCGAACGATGATGTCGCGGTGCAGCTTGCCCCATTTTTCCAACTCTTCGTCGCCGGCGACCAAGGCCATGTAGCGGTCCTGATCCTCGATCCGTTCGGAATGTTCGAATGGCAGAAGCAGGAAGTTCTTCAGCGCCGGTTCGACCGCCAGATGCAGATTGCGCGCCACGGCCTGGTTTGCAAACATCAGGGCGAGCGGGTCGGTGGCGAACTGATGCGCCGTGCCGCGAAAACTGTTTCGGGGATACTGGTCCAGCAGGATCAGCAGCGCCAATGCGCCCTCGGCCGTGTCCACCCAGTCGTCTCGTTCACGGCGTGCGGCAGCCCAATGCAGGGCATGGCCTCGGTCGCGGAAGTCGGCGTCGAACGCCTCGTCCTTGGCGAACCACTTTTCGGGCCCAGCCTCTTTCCAGAAGGCGACGACGTCGGATGGGGTTATGAAGGGGGTCATGACCCAGACCCTACCCAATCCGCTGCCCGTCTTCCATGATCGCGACTGCGACCTTTCGATCATTCGCGGCAAGCGCGTGGCCATGATCGGGTACGGCAGCCAGGGCCGGACCCATGCGCTGAACCTGCGCGATTCGGGCGTGACCGACATCGTCGTGGGGCTGAAGGCCGGATCGAAGACGCGCGACCTGGCCCGCGCCGACGGGTTCGCGGTGATGACGGCCGCGCAGGCCGCGGCTGGCGCCGACGTCGTCGCCGTGATGACGTCGGACGAGGCGCATCGCGATCTGTGGCGCGACGAGCTGGAGCCGAACGTGCGGCCGGGCGCAGCCCTGGTCTTCGCCCACGGCCTGTCGGTGCGATTCGGCCTGGTCGAACCGCGCGCGGATCTGGACGTCATCCTGGCCTCGCCCAAGGGGATCGGCCCGCGCATCCGCGATCTCTACGAAGCCGGGGAGGGAGTCTTCTGTCTGTTTGGGGTGCAGCACGACGCGACGGGCGGGGCGCACGCGCTTGGCCTGTCCTATGCGGCGGCCTTGGGCTGCGGGCGCAAGGGCATTCTGGAAACGACGATGCGCGACGAGTGCGAGAGCGACCTGTTCGGCGAACAGGTGGTGCTGTGCGGCGGCATCGCCGAACTGATCGACGCGGCCTTCATGAAGCTGGTCAATGCCGGCTATCCGCCCGAGGTGGCGTGGTTCGAATGTTTTTACGAGACCAAGCTGGTGACCGACCTGATGTACGAACGCGGCATCGCAGGCGCCTTCGCCAAGATTTCGAACACGGCGGAATACGGGGCCTATCTGACCGGACCGCGCATCATCGGAGCCGAGGCTCGCCAGGCGATGGATCAGGTGCTGGCCGAGGTGCAGGGCGGGGCGTTCGTGCGGCGACTGATGGCCGATTATGACACGGGCTCGCCCGATCTGACCGCACGCCGAAAGGCGCTGGGCTTAAGGACCATCGAGTCGGTTGGAGCGCATCTGAATGCGGTGGCGCGCCAGGCGATGGAGAGCGCGGCGAACGACGACTGACGCGGCTCTAGCAGCGGGCAAAGACCCGCTGTCGCATCGTCGATTTTTCTGAGGAGAAGATGGTCGGAGTGAGAGGATTCGAACCTCCGACCCCTGCGTCCCGAACGCAGTGCTCTACCAGGCTGAGCCACACTCCGACCGTGGGGGCTGGCCTGGCGGCGTCGCCCCGAAGTGAGGACGCGGCTTATAGCCATGGGTTCGATAGGCCGCAAGCGCCCATTTCGACCCATCTTCACGGTAAGCGAAAATAGTCCTGAAAGAGGGTGTTGCATCCCAAAACGGCTTGGCGTATCTGACCGCCTCCGCCGCACAGAGTGCTTCGGAAACGCCGGTCCTGCTGGGGAATGGTGTAATGGTAACACTACGGTTTTTGGTACCGTCATTCTAGGTTCGAGTCCTAGTTCCCCAGCCATCGTTCCGCGAAACCCTGATAGAGCAAGGAATGCCCGCCCCGTAAGGGTTTGAGCCGTGTCAACCGATACACATTGGTGATACACATGGCACTCATGGAAGGTGTTCTGAAAATCGGCGGCGTCTGGAAAATCAGGCGACGTATTCCAGCAGATTGTCTGGCCGATTTCGGGGTGAAAGAAGCCTACACCCGCAGCCTCGGAACCGCTGATCGCAAGCTCGCCATCCAGCTTGCGACCCCTATTCTTAAGGAGATCGACGACCGGATCGCAGCGATCCGCGCCGGACGAAATCCACGTGTTCAGACGACGACCGAGATGGCGGCTTTCGCCCCTCTCGACCGCGCAAGGGCCTTCGATCTGGTTGCTCGCTGGCGCCGCTCAACCATCCAGCTTGCAAGCGAACAGGCATGGTCCGGACTCCTGCCTCCGCTGAGCAATGATGACGCGGTCTCGGCGTCGTCGCTGCGCGCTCAGCTTCGGTCGAACACGGAGCCTGCGGGCTTCGATGAACGATTCGCCGAGGTGCTGGCCGTGCAGGCCGAGCATCCCGTATTAGCCCGTCGCGAACTGCGTCAGGCTTTCCTCACTGCCTGGAAGGATGTCGAGGATTTCACCGACGAGTTCCGGAACGACAACTTCGACGGCTGGCCCGAGGACGAAGAGGCCACGCCGGTCGCCGCTTCGCCCGTGGCTGCTGTCTTTGCCAAGCCAGAAGCCGGACTGACCCCGCTCGAACTTTATGACCGTTGGGCTCCCGTCGCGTCGATTCAACTGGAAGATCGACACCGGGGCTACGTGCAGCGGCTCCAGGAATTCCTTGGGCCAAAGCCGATCAGCCAGATCGAGCCGGACGATCTCGCCCGCTTCCGCGTGGCGACCCTCAAGTTCCCCAACACGAAGCGTCCCGGCATCCTGGCCCGCCCATTTAATGAGATCGTCGAGTGGGGTGCGGGTGACGGGCGTCACACACCGACGCTGGACGAAGCCACCGTCTGGAAGTGGATCAACACGGCGAAGCAGATGTTCGCCTACGCTACGAAGAATCGCTGGATCGAGATCAATCCGGCGGAAGACACGATGAAGAAGCCCGCGAAAAAGCGGCGCGCTCGTGATCCGTTCGACGCCGAAGACATCGCAGAGATTTTCGGCAAGCCGATGTTCACCGGTTTCTCTGGCCCCGTCCATTCTGGCTACCGAAAAGAGCCCGGCGACCAGATTGTTCGGGACGCCAAGTTCTGGATGCCGATCCTCGCCCTCTTCACGGGTGCCCGCATGGAGGAAATCGGCTCTACGCTCGTCAACGAGGTTCGGCAGATCGATGGCGTTTGGGCCATCGACATCGTCACCCGAGGAGACGACGAAGACGACGACCGCTCCATCAAGAATGATCAAAGCCGCCGCATCGTGCCGCTCCACAAGCGTCTGATCGATCTGGGTTTCATCGACTACGTCCAGAAGCAAGACCGGGCGGGCTTCCTCTTCCCAGACCTGATCCCGTCACTGACCCCGCGTGGACAACGCCGCACCGTCAATTTCTCGAAATGGTGGAGCCTGTTCTGCGCTGCCAACGCGAACGTCAAAGGTGCAGGCATGGACGCCAAAAAGAAGCCCTTTCACTCTTTCCGCCATACAGCCATCCGCGCGCTGCGCAGGCACGGCGCAAATACCGTTCTGGCCTATATGCTGGTTGGCCACGAGGAGGGTGAGGTTGACCGGATCAATCTCGGCTATGGCGAGGGAGCCGACATCCGAGAACTCAAGCGGACGATCGATCTGATTGAATACCCGACCTTCATTCTGTCCCGCTGAGATCGACATCCGGATTACTAAAGCCTATCGGGCCTGCGGCAAGCCGGTGCCCTAGCGATATTGGAATGACCTCATGATTAGATACGTTGTGGCAGCCTCCATCGCCTTCCTGCCAGCCACGGCGATGGCGCAGGCTCAGGCCGAAATCCCCATCTATTCGGGCGAAGTGACAGCCGAAAATGCGGAGCGTCTCAACGCCGCGCTAGCCAACCGTGTGGACACCATCGTCGGCCTTCAAGTTGAGGTCTCGCCGACTGATGACAAATCCCCGGCAGGCTATCTGGTTGATCAGATTACCGCCGACGCCGGTGTTTTCATTTCCACCACCTACCCCCAGGGGGGAGGCGTTCAGATCAATGCGCCGACCGCCTACTGGCGACATGGCAGCTACATCGTTGATGGATTTTACGTCGTCAAATACGGCGGCATGGGGCAGGGCATCCTTGGCTATCAATTGAAGCCAGTGGATGACGCTGTGGTCCTGTTGTCGTCGGCGCGCCGTGTCACCATCGAAACCGACAAAATTCCGCGCGAGCAGCGAGCGGTCGTAGCCGACTAAGCTTTCTGGAACGCGCGGATCATGGCGATGACGGCGTCGCGCTCTGGTTCGCGCAAGTCCTGCCACAGCTTCAAGATGGCGCGCTCCGATTGGCTGATCGCTTTCGGATCAGGGTCGCCAAACAGGTCCGCGACGTGGCAGTTCAAAGCTTCGGCGATAGCGAGCAGCGTCGCCGCCGATATGCGGTTCACGCCGCGCTCGTATTTCTGCACCTGCTGGAACGTGACGCCGATGGCGGAAGCGAGTTGGGACTGAGTGATCTTCAGCTTGTCTCGCCGTGCGCGAACCTCGCCGCCGATGCGAACGTCAATGTCTGAAGCAATGTGGGCCATAGCTCCCCTCTGCTCCGGCTACGCTGCGATGTCACTCACCATATCGACCAAATCGTCAGCCGCAATGTGACCGTAGCGATCAGCCGTGATCTGGACGCTGGCATGACCGGCCAGCTTGGACACCATCGCGAGCGGATATTTCCGCATCGCCTTGGTCAGCGTGGTGTGGCGCATGGTGTGGTAGCGGACGAGGCTGAAGTCATAACCGCGCGCGGCCATGCGACGGCGAACCGTCCGCCACATCCGAAACAGTTGGCTCGGATGGAAGGGGAATAGGGCGCCGCTTCCAGCCTTCAGCTTCAGGGCAGGCAGAAGAGCCACGATCTCCGGCGCCACAGGGACCACGCGCGGTTTTTTCGACTTGGTCGAATATCGTGCGAACTGGACAAAGGTGGCAGGCTTGTCCGCCACCATCCGCGTTTCGAAGTGTCCGGCATGCGCCCGGAGAGCTTCGCCGCGTCGGCATGCAGTGGCGAGCAGGAAGCGAACCATCGCATCAAACCTCGACCAGTCCCGATCAGGTTCTTCCAAGGCCAGGGCGGCAAACTCTTCGAACAGTGCTGACGCTTCGTCGTCCGAGATCACGCGATCCTGGATGTTGTCGATCTCGAAGGTTGGGAAGGTCGGCTTGGCCACCAACAGGGGCTGGCCCTGATCGTCCGTCATCTTGGTTGCCAGCAGGAGGGCCGCAGACAGCGTCTCCATGCGGCGTTTGACCGTGGCCGGGGCTAGCACCTTGCCGCCACGCCCGGTCGCGATGGCCTCCGCGATCTCCTTCAGACGCGTGTAGTGCAGGGCTGCGATGTCATCGTCGCCGCAGACCCGGCGCAGGATGCGGAGGTTTGATTGCAGGGTGTCGCGAGATCGGTGTGTGCGCCATTCTTCGCGCTCGCACCGATCAAGAAGTGTGCTGACTTTCATTGCGGGCTTTCACGATTTTCTTAGCCATGGCTTCGCCCGCCGCTGTCAGACGGAGGAGCTTACGGCGTTTGTCGTTCGGATCAGTTTCCAGACGTAGCCAGCCCACGGGTTCGGGGTAGCCCTTGGATGGTTCGTCCATCAGCAACTGGTAGGAGCGGCCAATCGAAGCGTCGAAGACCGGATTGCCGAATGCATCATCACCGGCAATCGTTTTCAGATCGGACACGATGATGTCGTGCCCTGCCGCCAGCCGTTCGGCTACGATGACGAAGGCGAACGCCTGACGAATGCTGACCCGCGATGGCAGAGCCTTCGCGAGCAGTTCCAGGATCGCACTGACTTGGGCCAGGGCGACAACGTCACCGGCCAAGGGCGACTTACGGACCACAGGGGCGGTGCGCTCCAACGGTTTTCCACGGGCCATGCGAATCCTCCGGTTAGGCACCGGAGAATGCGTGATAGTCGGCTCGATGAAAAGGTCGCGCTGATGCATGCATCGAATATGATCTCGACAGATTCACTTGTCCATGCAATTGTTGCGCTGAAACAATTAATTGGAGGGTGGTGTGGAAATCTTTGCGGGCCTGATCATCCTGGGCGTCGTGTTCGTCCTGATGGACGACTTCAACGAGTGGACGAAGGGCGTCTTCTGGCGAATGGAGAAGCGGGCAGAGGAGCGGTGTCTGGCCCGGTCTCGCATGCGGATTGACCGAGATCGTGAGGACGGTCTGAACTGGCGCGATCCGGAATGGAAGAAGTGGGCGATCCGGGGGATGCGACGCCTGCGGGCAAAGGCGGAATCTGACCGCGCTCGCGCATTTCGGCGGCGATCCGCCTGAGTTCGTCCAGGCTGCGAGGCTTCTTCACCGCTTACCCTTCGGTCGATATCCCGCCTTAGTCAGGAGGCAATCCGCCACGAAGTTCACGATTTCCTCCTGAGCGTCGAGGACGCGCAGCATGGGTGCCGTGGACGGTCTGGCCAAGACGTTAGCCGCGATCTTCGGGTGTCGTCCCTTCTTCATCGCGGCCTCCGCTCCGCGATCCAGGCCACCAGATCGGCGTAGGTTTCGGTCGCGGCGGCGCCAGTTTCCAGCAGCAACCGGATGCGAGGATCGTCAGGGTCTTCGCCCGTCAGCCCCAAGTCGGACATCTGACGGGCGATGCAGAACAGTTGCTGCGCTCGGAAAGATTCGAAGGCGGCGATCTCGTCGGCGGTCAGGTCGATCATCGGGACAGACCCGCGATCAGACGGCCAATAAAGTCGTCATCAATCGTCCGCTCGATAATCAATGGATCATCGCAGATGATGCCGTCATCATCGCAAGCGTCGAAAAGAGCCGCACGAACTTTGTCACGGTTCAGGAAATGGTCGCGGATCGCCGTCGTGATACGGTCGAGATCGAACCTGCCGTCCAACGTGATCAGGCCGTCACCTCTGACGTAGAGATAGTGCGATTGGACGCCTGAATTATCGATAGCGTCCACAATCACATCGGTTAGGGGAAGGGCATCAGTCATCGTCTTCCTCCTCGTCGTCGAAGGCCGCGCCAGTCATGGCTGACGAGATAATCTGACGGGTCTTTCTCAGCTTCGCATTCGCCTGTGGTGGAAAGACGTGTGACCACCCGCGAATGGCTCCGAACTCCGCATCCCGGCGCGCCGCCTCGTTGAACTCGTCCGAATGGAAGAGCTTGAACTTGGCGAACTCGGTCTCGTCCTCGAAGGTAATCTCCATGCCTTCGAACAGATGTCCGCTGGCGAAAGTGCCTCCGATCTGACGCGACGCCTTGGGGCAGTTTTCCGCCAGCCAAAGCGCGATGGACGCGCCTTCCGCCATGGTCCCACGGACGGTGACGCGGCGAGCTTCAGTGATCATCGCCGTCATGCTGCACCTCGCTTGCGCAGCAGCCGAAGCGTCCAGTCCATCTGACTGAGCTTGTCTTCCAGTCGCGCGATCCGACTGTTGGCGTGGGCGAGGTCTTGATCCACCTGATGGAGGCGACGCCTCAGACCCAGGATTTCCCAGATCAGGCCGACGTTCACGGCAGCCAAGAGGGTGATGGAGAGGGTGACGATCATGCGTCACCTCGCGGGGGATCACGGCGAAAGAATACGTCAGCGGTGAGGGGGCCGTGCGTCTGCTCGGCAGTGAAAGTAATCAGCCAGCCTTCGCCCGGTTCGAGTTCACCCACGTGGCGGTTATCGACTCGCGCGTAGCTTCTAACCGGCCCGAAACCATTCAGGCCATTCTCAGACCAGACATTGCCAGCCAGAGCTATCGAGACTGCGTCAGCGAAACGTCCGACGACTTCAGCGGGTGTGTCCTTGAATGGCCATGCGTTGATGATTGCCGCCTTGTATTGGCTGACCAAAGCATCAGTCATAGCCTTCGCAGTTGCGCGGTCGGCGGCGTTTCTCTTGTCCAGGCTCATGCTGCACCGCCGATCTCAGTGGTCGCGCTGCATGTCATGGCGCCGAGCATTGGCGTGCGGGTCACGAGGGTGCGCTGCGGCTTCCCAGGCAAATGCTGGACCCTGAACGCTTTCTGGAACTGTCGCTCAGCGGACGAAGCCGCTTCGGCTACATTCTTCCACCATGATTTCGAAATGAAGGACTCGCCCACCGCAATCATGTCCCACGGCAGTCGGAAATCGATTCTCTTCCGGTGGCCGTCGTTCATGTTCTCTTCGTGCGTGGCGTAGCGAAGGTTTGACAGGCGGTTATTCGTCTTGTCGTGATCGCCGTGCGCGACCTCCATCCCTTCGGGGCGGACCCCCAGGAAGGCGGCGGCGACCAAGCGATGCACGGTCACCGTGCGACGTTTACCTGTATCGGCCATCCTCACTTTGACGTGTCGATAGCCTTCGTTGTGAACCTGCGGCGCGAGAACAAAACCATCGGGGCGGCGGATGCGGCCTTCAGTACTGGCTTCGTAACCTTTCGTCCCAGGAATGGGATTCCAAACTTCTTCAATCATGTAGCTCCTTGAAAAATGACGAAGGCCTCCACGATGGCAAGATCGGGAGGCCTTCGCTTCAAGGGGCACTGACGACTATGCGACAGTGGATGAGGATCGGTCGCCTGCGTCTTGCCACGCGTTGGCTCATTCGAATGTATTTATCAAGCGAGATCAGTTAGGCGTTTAAAGCCATTGTCAGACGATCAGATCGTGGTCAGTGAAAGTTTCTACTGACACATGACTATGAATATTCTTCAGAATCGCTCTTGAACGCGAAGTAGACACACCCCAGATGGCTTTTCGCCGCAACTTCGCGGCGGGCCACATACGGGGGAAACACCTAATGGCGAACTACTGGCTGAGCTTCACTGTCCACAACGGTGACCGACCGAAGGGCACTTACAAGGAGCGTCGCGACCATATCTACAACACTGCGAAGGGCGGCCTTGGCCTTCTGACAAGGCCCATTTGGTCTGAGACCACGTCGTACATCCTGTTCCAGGCTGGCGATGACATCGACGTGGTGGGCAGGTCGATAGCCAAAGGTCTGGATGGCGAAGTCGATCTATTCCTGATCGGAAAGGTGGGCTTCAAAAGCGAACGCTACTGGGGAGCCATCGTCCAACCGACTACAATGAAGTCGTTCTATCCGACGATGATCCCGCTTAAGTAGGTGGAGGAGGGGATCAGTCCGCCAACTGATCCCTATCCACGGAATTAGTCACGTCCGCGAGGCAAGAACCGAAGGCCTCCGAGCAGCGACATGCCGATCCCTGAAGCAAAGGCGAGGCCGCCGATGATTAAGGTGCGGTCATTCACTTTCACCAACAGCTTCTCCGCCTCAATCAAGCCTGCGGGCGAGAGAAACGATCGCAGCTTTTCGACGGCGCCTTCAAAGCCTGTCTGCAACCCGTAGATCAGTGAGGCTATAGCGAACGCCACAGCGACCAAGTAGGGACTGATGGTTTCGTAGGCTTTTGGGTGGTTCCAGGCCAGCCAAGCGAGGCCGCCGCCAAAAAATACGAATAGGGGGACGATGACTTCGGCCATGCCTCTGAATGCCAAGGTTCGATCAGCCTGTCGAGCGGCCTCGACACACCTCTGGCGCGATTCAAATGGTCCCGCTAGCGTGCTGCGATGGACCTGAGAGACTTACCCGACCAAATGCGCATTCCGCTTCAAAATCACCTCGTCATGACGGGGTTGGTGGGCGCGCTGCTGACCATCATCACTAAAAATGGGCTGGCCACGCACGACGAGATCGCTGACGCGGTCGATAAGCAGGCCGCTGGCGCGCAGTTTCCCGAGGTGACGGAAGCCTTGGCGCATTGGGCTAGCCTGCTGCGTGATGATCGCCCGCTCTTCCAGGTGATTGAGGGCGGCCTTTCAGGCGATCCTCAGTGAGGGACATCCGTGAAAACCCCTTCGAGTGGATTGTAAAAAGCTTCACGGTTCTTTCGGCCACGGTGTTTGTCGCGAGCGGCGCCATGAACGGTCTGTTGTTCTGGGCGAACTGGCGCCTGAACTACTTCCTGATCGCCAATCCCGCAGATGTCGTAATGTCAGCGTTTGTGTGGGGGACGCTTATCGCCGTGGCGTCTTTCATAAGCCTGATCGTGGTTCTGGTCGTAAGAAGTCGAACAGAGACATTCGACGGCATATTAAGGTTTGCATTCAAAATCTCAGAGTCGATCTACGGCGTTGAGTTTTACTCAGACGAATTTAAGGCAAAACACTTTGGTTTTGCTGATTGGGCCGCATTGTTCTCTATGTATACGGCCATGCTTGTTTCGGCGGTGATCTTGATCGCGTCGGTTCAGGGCGTCCCTTTCTGGTATGACACTGGGCTGAAGGTGGCGCCGAACACGACTGTCGGATCGGTCCAATGCGGTGGCGGGAAAGTCGAATGGCTCGGGTCGGCTTCAGCGGTCCTGCGCTGCGGCGACAAGCTGACGGTCATTCACAAGCTGGACGACCTCGTGACGGTCCAACGCCGTAGTGAGCCTGCATCTGCGGCACCTCCAAAGAAAGCAGCCGCGACTGCACCTCAGAGCACTGCGACGCCTGCGCCTGCTCAAGCTGCGCCAGTCGCACCGACAACTTCTCCACCGTCTGCGCCAGCCGCGACCCAGATAACTGAGAAACCTGCGCCTGTAGCTCCTCGATAGCGTCGGCCTGGGCCAGGACGATCTCCAGCACGGTCGCTAGGTCGTCGGCGGTGAAGTCTGATTGCATGTGTCTCCAGATGTGCGTTCAATCATATATAGCATGAGGGCAATGCATTCGTGTATATTGTTCTCGTTAGTAGTGTTCCTTGAATCGGCCCTCAGTGTTACTGCGCTGGGGGCCACTTTAATTTTGACATCGGTTTCGACCATTTGAGATAAATGGAATTGACGGCAGTAACCGTCGCGCGGAATCCCTTCGCGCAACCAAGGAACCAATGACTACCATTGCTGACGTGCTTCAGTTCATCGAAGCGCGCCGGGCTGACCCGGCACAACTGATCGGCCTCGCCGACAAACTTCTCGACATCCTCCCGTCCTACATCCAACGGCTCGCGCCAGAGGCCGAACGCACCCTTGGCCTGCCGCCCGTCCAGGCCCTGACCGCTATGCAGATCAGCCTGTTCGACAATCGCCAGAAGGCCGGTCGGCGCCGGACGGAAACTGATTTCGGGATCCAGATCGAGTGCTGGGACGACGGCGAGGCGCCGACGCGGCGCAACCGCCTCAAGGGCCTGAACCTCAAGCTTTGGACGGCCAAGGAACTCCGATGGAAAATGAAGAAGTCGCGGGCGAGCAATCTCTCGCCAGCATGGAAAGCTAGCATCCTCGATCTGATCGACGCCCACGGTGACGACTGGATATTCTCGCCCATGATCGAGGTTCAGCCGGGCTACCAATACGTGCCGGATCAGTTCGTCGCAGTGAACGTGGCTACCCGCACTGCACGGATCATGACGCCGGAACGGGTTTTGGAAGTGACCGCGTTCGAAGACTTCTATGCGGGCGGCAAGGCCCTTCCGGCAGGCATTGTGGGGTCGGCCCGGCTCGTTACGGATAATGAAGACGACTGGTGCACCGCGACATTCGCCGAGTGCAATCTTACGTAAGACGCGACCGGTGCAATCTTACGTAATTGATAGCGTAAAGCGTAATTACGTAAGATTGCACCACACGGCTCTGCCGTTTGGCCAAGAGCAATCGAAGCGAATTTCCCTTGCGGGTCCGGCCTACGGCCTCGTCGCCTCCGGCTCCGCTTAGGGTCGTGCTTCGCCCGACCGGCGTATCAATCGCTCCGCTCGCCGTGATCCCGGCCTAGCCGTCGGAAATTGAAAATCCCAGTCCGGCCAGTCGTCGTGTCAGCATCTGGCAATTGTCGTGGCAAGGTAGATGGGGCGGCGCGGACGGACGGACGGGCTGACCTGGGTCAGACGTAGAAGAAGCTGGCGCGCTCACGACCTGCGCTGAAGTCACTGGTACGGTAGAACCGCTGTTCCAGACGAAGGGGCTCCGACCCATTGCGAGCCTTGCCGATGATGACGCGGAGATAGTCGGTCGCCTCTTCCGAACGCTCGAAAACGGTGAGATGCGGATTGGCTGCGGCGATGGCGTCAATCGCTGTGTTGAAGTCGTCCGCGCACTTGTCTTCGAACGCGTAAACTTGCTCGTTCGGGTCGTTGTGATCGAAGTCGCTGAGCAGGACTGGCTGCGGCAGGGTAGCGTTGTGGAAGGTGATGGGGGATTTGCGGGCGGCGTTGCTCATGGGTGTTTCTTTTACGTGGTAGGCGGGTCAGAAAACATGACTCCAATACTAGCGCAAGCATTTCCTTTTACTTTACAAATCGCCAGTGCCTTTCCGCACGTCAAGTAAATCGGATTTTCGGATCGCGGGCAACGAAAAGGGCCAGGACCGTCTGCGATCCTGGCCCCCATCCTTTGGGAGATTACCGGATGTCTAAGCCGGTCCCTTATTTAACGTCGTGGATCAGTCCAGCCTTCAGGCAGGCGGACCCGTCGAACCAATTCGCTTAGCGGTCTCTCGACCTAAGCTGCGGCTGCGCCGCGCACCGCTGGCAATTGTCGTGGCAAGGTAGATGGGCGGCGCGTTTAGCCAGCCTTAACCGCAGCGGGCTAGAAGTTAATGAAACCTGAATGGGGGACTGGTTACAGCAGTCCTTCGTTCACCCTTTCAACGGTTCATGCAGGCGATTTAACGTCGTCTTTATGAGCAGCCGCCCGCAACGCATGATCTAGCCATGTCCATTCGACCACGCGACCTGAATGAGTTTTTTGACCGTCTCGGCGCGAAACACGTCCAGCGTGCCATCGTGAACGGCGAGTTTAGTGGCGCAGAACTAACATCTGCCAAGGCGTGGCTTGCGAGTCAGAGTGCACGGGGCAAGCAGTTTTGGGCAGTTTGCGCAATCGTCGTTGCAATCGCTGTCGGCATAATGACAGCAGCCACATCTTTATTGGCTGGAAAGTGACGAAGGGCCAGGACCGTCCGTGATCCCGGCCCCATCCTTTAGGAGAACGCGGTCTAAGAGCCGCATCCATATTTAGTTGGACGACCGCATCTTTGTTGACAGGGGCAACCAAAAGTTCAGCCCAACTTCACGATCGAAGCCACCATCAACGGCATTGAGCGAAGCTTCAAAGCCAACAAACATCGCAACTTCACCGAAGTCACCGTAACAAGTTGGAACGCAATAGCTTGACGCCACGGTCAACCAATGTAGTTTCCCCAAGTGTGGCGCAACGCCACAACGCACAACGGCCCAACGGGTTGGAACCGAAGGGCCGTTGCTCTCTCACCACCTTGTGGAGGGGGGTCGGAAGTTGCTTAAGTCAGGGCCGCCGCCTTGTCGCGAAACGTCGCGGCGTCCTGACCGACAACTTATCCCGTTGATCGATAGGGTAAGTCAAACCCAACGGTTGCTTTCGCGTCATTTTATCCACAGGGCACCCGTCCAGGACACCAAAACGCGGGGTTTCAAGGTCTAACGATTCGCCGGACAGGAACCGCAACAGGCCTGCCAAGACGAATCGCTGACCGAATCACCCAGCTTGATCAGGCGAAGAACGCCTCATCATGCTCACCCCACACATGGGCGTAGTCGTCGCGAAGTTCGCGGTCTAAGGCCGCGATCAACATATCTGGCGTGACCGGATGCATGTTGTCCGCGCTATCCATGGTCGGCGCCGGAATGTCTGGAAAGTATCCGGCTTCCCATGCCTGACGCGCGGCGGTTTCCAGCGACACGCCATCAGGCCGCACAAGCTTGCGACGGAAAGGCGCCTCGCGATGCCAGCGATCTAAGTCTCGCGCCTGTAGCTCGCCGCCATCGTCACAGATTCCACGGATCGAAAGATATTCGCAGAGCGACGGATCGCGGCGAGGGTGGAAGGGGCGGGCAGGGCCGGGCTCCGCCACGGGCGCGGACGCCTCGCGCCGGGCCTCAACCCGACGCGCTGCAAACCGGCTAACTCGCCCTCTCGCGAAGGCCGCGACACGTGCGGAGAAGTTTCCACCCACGGGCGCCGGGCTCGCTGGCGGAGGCGTGTCGTCGTCATCGTCAGACGTGATCTGGTTCACCACGTGAACCGATTCAGGCTCAACGATAGGCGTGAATTCCGGCTCGCTGGCGGGCGTCGTCAGGTCGGGCAGGCAGATGACGCCATGGGCCTTTGCAGGGGCTTCCACGGGCTTCTGAGAGGCTAGTTCAAACAGGTGGTCGCAGGCCGCTTGCGCCTTGCTCGCCGCCGTGAAGATCGCCCGCTTGTCCGCCTTCAGCACTTTCAGCCACGACGCCAAATAGGACGCGTGATCCTCGCGCGGCTCGCTCGCAATTCCCAAGCGCGCCATAGCGAAAGCGGCGCCCAATTCGGCGACCAATTCCTCGAACGCATAGGCCTTGTCGCCAAACCGCTTTCCAAACTGACGATCAAGCCGCGCCTTGTGGCCGGTCCAATGGGTCAGTTCGTGCGACAGGGTCGAATAATAGTTTTCGATCTCTTTGAACGCGCCAGCGGGAGGCATTTGGACGAAGTCGCCGGACGGGCTGAAGAATGCCTTGTTTCCACCGTGGCGGACATCGGCGCCGACGCCTCTAACGAAGGCCTCCGCCGCTGCGATCCTCTCGACTTCCGGAAGGGGTTCGCCACCCTCGTAATAGGACGCCGGAAGGCCTTCGATCTCGCAGACGTTGAATACGGAATAATACTTAGCGAAGAGCTTTGTCTTTCCGTCGTCGCTCTCTTCGCCGTCATCGCCCGGCGCCTTGAACGACCCCCAATAAACAACCCGTTCGGCCTTGGCGCCTTTGCGCACGGCGCCGCCAAGTTCCTTGGCCTGATTGAACGTCATCCATTGTTGCGAGGTGAAGCCGCGCGCTTCAGCTGCGCCCCACAACAGGGCGACGTTGATGCCGCGATAGGGTTCGCCATTCGCCCTAGTCGGAATGACAGGGCAGGAACCCCGCGCATCCCATTGAGGCGCCCAAGGGCGGACGCCCCGCTCCAGCATCCCGATGATGCGATCCGTCACGTCCTGATAGATGTCTGCGGTCATTGTTCGATTCCGGTGATTGCGTTGATGCAAAGGTCTAGGCGAAGAGACGAGGGCAGACCTTCAGAGTCAGGCCGCTGAGGGTGGAAAGCTCGCGCGCCACGTCGAGAGCGTTGATCAGGCTCACTGTGTGGATGTCCGTGATCGCCTCGACCATGCGGACATCGCCATCCATCACCACGCCATAGACGGTGAAGAATTCGGCGCGCTGATAGGTGACGCCCCCTTCAGTCTCGCCCTGATGGTCCACGCATCCGCCGATCTGAAGGGCGACGTAGGCTGACCACTTGGGTTCGGCGAAGCCGGTGCAGCAGTTAAATAGGCGGGAGGCTCTGTCGTTCATGGCTAGGCTCCAAAGGTTGCGTTGATGCAACGAATAGAATCTGGCCCGTTTTCAATGTCAAGAAAATATTTGCGCTGATGCAAAAACGCAGGATCATAGACAGGTGCGCGTTCCCCCGATTACGCGTGTGCGTATAGGTCACGCTTGCGCACATGCTGGCGAGACGCTGGAGCAGGCCGCATTGCCGGTTATGGTGGCAATGCTCTTCAATCATTTCAATGGCTTAGGCGAAAGGGTCGTGCACAAACGTCGCGACATCACTTCCGAAGGCCCGGCGCATCGCCCCTATGGCTGAGCGTGGAGGGGGTGCCCCCTCATGGTCCGGGCAGGCATGACCCCCCACGGGGGGTATGAGCCCGCGCGCCACGTAAACTCACCCTCACAAATTTTCTCCCAGGATTTTGAAACGCTTGTTCAATAGGGCGGGGAAATGCTCAGGCAGGTGCGCGGCATTTTCCAGCCCGCCCTTGCTGGACCCTGAAGTGGGCCTCACGCTCAAGCTGAGCCGATTTCTCTTGGTTGCGTTGAATGAAGACGCTCTCTCGCTCTTCCTGGGTCACGACGCCGGGGGCGTATCGGCCTTGATAGTCGTCAGCCATCTGCGCGGCGTAGGCGTCCACATAGCTTGTGACGGCACCTTCGCATGCTTGCATCACCGCCTTAGCAACTGTCTGACCGTCATCTTTCGAGGCTGCGAGACGATAGCCCCAGCGATGGATGCAGTTCGCGGCCCGTCGTTCGAGCCAGATTGGGTCGCGCATGTTCTGCGCGATCTCGGTCGGCGATCCCACGTCCTCTTCGACGTTCGGCACCCTGGCGCAGATGTTGTCGTTCTGCGTTGAACAAGATGCAATCAGGGCCGCGCCCACCAGTGCTAGCGTTCTCACGATGTCCCCCAACCTTCAGCCTTTTGTTCCTATACCCACGTTTAGAAAGGTGTCGATAAAGCAAGCGTCCAGATTGTGATCTCGGCTCGCGCAGGGTAGTCGCGGTCCTCTTTGGAGGGACTACATGCAACTGATTTTCCGACCTGAAGGCGAAGAGCCTTCCAACGACGATTTCCGTATTCTCGGCACCAACCAATCGCCGCCGCCGTTCTCGCTGACCTTCTTCACCTGGGATGAGGTGATCAAGCATCTGAAGGAGAAGGCGTGGCCTGAAGGGCAACAGCCTTGGATCAAGGACGGCCTGACCATCTTCGGTCCCGCCGACATCGAAGCCAAGCTGGAAGGCTGACGGTTAGGGCGGTGGCCGCTCGATCTGAGCCGGGTCAGCGTTCGTCAGCTTTGCCACGAACTCGACTACGTTTTGGACAGCGGCACCGCCAAATCCTACGATTAATACGATCAAGACGATGGCGAAGACGGCAGGGATCAGTCCCAGGCCGTTGGCCTCGATCTCGGACTTGCCCCACTTCATCTTGAATGAATGCGGGACAGGCTCAGGAGCAGCTTTGATTTTCTTGGACATCGGGCAGACCTGTTCATTGAAAAACTAGGTCTCATCCCTCCGGGCACTGACGCGGATTTTATGATTCGGGTCAATAGGTGGAGGCTTCCTTCAGGGGGGACGTTGTCCACAGTCCTGGGGATCAACCGGAAAAACTCAAAGCTTTTCCGCGTCAACTTCGGGCCAGGGTGCCTTGGATTCGCAACGGTTCAGCGTGGACAGATGGGCTAGTCGGCCTGCTAGGCGACTAGACTTCGACCCTGATGCCAGGGCCTGGGGCGTAGGCCGACATCGTCATTCGACCGGCGCAGCCCACGCGCGGACACTTGGCTGTCCTGCCCCAAGGCGACCAATCGCGCCCACGCTGACGGATGATCCTTTCGGCGTCCGCAGCGATCTCCAACCGACACGAGCGACACGTCAGGGTCAGGCTCCAACTCCGTTGCTGCATTGCGTGGATGGTCGGCGCATAGCCCTGCCAGTTCTCGCGGTTCCACATCCGGTAGCGAGCGTTGAAGCCCATTACCGCCCGCCCTTCGCCGCCCAGGCTTTCTCCGCCCTGGCTAAGGCTTGCCGGTGAGCCGTCTCGTGGCCGTCGTCCCAATGAGCAGGATTGAGCCTGATCCGCAGAACGGGATCACTGGACCTGGACTGGCGACGCTGAACCGCCACCTCTTTTGCATAGACGCCGCACTTGCTGCACCGGAACCGCAGGCGTTGAAGGGGATCGTCAGCCAGCCGCGCGCCAATCTTCCAGACATTCGCCTCACGGATCACGCGGCAGCCCGCGCAACTGAAGGTGATGTAGATTTTGGAATCGACGCGAGGTCACGGGCCGTGACGTTGTAGTCTTTCCAATCGGATTCAGGGCGGGCGCGCACGACACGACTCAGGTTGGGACGCCACGACCCACGGCGTCATAACCGATTCCTAGTCGCGATGTTCCCGTATTGTTCACGTTCCCGTGGATGCCCTCTAATCCGCTTGGGTTGGGGCTTCCGTGAACATGTAGAGAACACGAGGAAGATTTCGGTGGATGGAGAGATCAGTGCTCACCCAAAATTACGCGGCGGCGCCAGGGTTTGACCAACTCAAGTAATTTAACTGCGAATCGACCGACGAATCATGGTTGACGCGAATCGCGAAAAAGACCCCATTGCCCGCAGGGCTTGACCAAGTTTTTTCAATGAACTGGTCCGCCCAATGTTTTCCAAGAAAACCAAATCACTGCCCGTCCCATCTGCTCCACGCCATTCGTTTCGCATGCGAACGAAGGACACGGAGATTGAGGCGCACGGTTACGGCCTGATCGTCGCGATGATGGCCGTGATCCTGATCATTGCTGCTCTTGGCTTTGGCGCCGTCGTGGGGCCGACCTTGGTGTCGATGGCCAAACAGTCAGCGCAAGCCGAACCGGCTACGCCGGTTAAGCCACCCGCGTCCTAGCGATCTCGCAATACTCCGCCGACTGTTCGAGCAAGATCGCCGAACGCTGATGGAGCTTTGCCGCGACGCCCGTCGTGCCTGACCCACCAAACGGGTCCAGGACGATGTCACCGAGATTGGAGCAGGCCAGGACGATCCGTTCGATCATGTCGTCTGGGAACGGGCAGGGATGCGCGGTGCGCTTCTTGGAGTTGCCGTTGACCTTATTGAACGTCCACACATCCACGGGCAGCGAGTAGTGCTTGTTGTTCCGTTTGTCGCCGGGCTTTGGCGGCTCCTTGACGGCGTCGAGATTAAACGTCCGCGTTCCGCCCGGCTTCACCCAATACATCCAGCGTTCCGACTTGATCGAGAACCGAGACTTACTCGACGCCTGACGTGACGAAGGATTCCAGACGATCTCTTGGATGAACTGGAGGCCGACCCGTTCGCCAATCGGGAACAGGTAGTAGGTCATCGGGACACGCCGAAGCCATTTGTCAGCGCGATAGTAGCCGACGTTGATCCAAAGGGCGCCGCCCGGTTTCAGGACACGCGCTGCGTGATCGATCCACTCAAGGGAGAAATCCTGGAACTGCTTGAGGCCGCCATAGGCGTCTCCGTAGGCCATGTCATGATCGGGATAGGGG
>NZ_JAELUF010000615.1 GCF_016429195.1 Brevundimonas sp. ASV9 | reverse complement strand
CATTTCTGCAGTGAGGTACGTGCGTATGCTAGCTTCGTCGGCGTCTAGCAGCGATGGTTCGGGGAGGTGGATGATGAGTGGTTCGGAGGTTGGGGGTGGTTCGGACTCGAAGAGTGGTGGTGGTTGTGAGGGAGGAGGTTTTTGTATTGACTGCCATGCATTGTGTTCTTCTTGTAATCTGCAGACCGCTGGTTAGTACTCATCACTTGGTAATTGCCATGGCGGTTGGACGTTTTGTCGTTTGCGTACCGTTTTATTCTGGTTTCTAGGCTCTTCATCTTTTTGTCAAGCTCTAGATTCCGCGGATTCGGTTTCCGCGCTACCGGCGGTACTGGTGTATTTGAATCTCTACTTTGCCAATCTGAAAACTCCAAGCTTGCCGCAAAGTCTTTTAGCAGCCTGTCTCTTATACACA
>NZ_JAELUF010000614.1 GCF_016429195.1 Brevundimonas sp. ASV9 | reverse complement strand
CTTCTATTTCCTCGGCATCTTTAAGCGCCCTCTCGTAATTTGATATCTGACCCGGGACGTGTGCGTGTGTTGTAAGAATGCCTCGGTGCAATCCCAACTGTACACACAGAAAGCCGAGGAAATGATTGCTGCAGATTACCATTTTGTGTTCAGTAAGCCACTGTAGGCCGGCGTTTGGGAATCTAAAGTACAAATAGTCGACTGCTGCAGTTTCTAGAAGTGCATCTCCTAGAAACTCCAGCTGCTGATAGCTTGGAATATCCTCGTATGGGTACGACGGATGCTTCAATGCGCTACGAACCAACATGGGTCGAATAAAATTGTAGCCAATAGCCCGGCAAACTCGTTCCCCGGCAGCGTAATGACTGTCTCTTATACACATCTGACGCTGCCGACGAATACATCACAGTGTAGAT
>NZ_JAELUF010000613.1 GCF_016429195.1 Brevundimonas sp. ASV9 | reverse complement strand
CGTTAAAGGTGTTGCTCATGTACAGAAGGTCGATGCCCTCGTCGTATCTATGCAAAACTTTAGCCATGGACATTTAGCCATGACCACAGAAAGATGCCGACTTACGCCTGACGACAAGAGAGAAGCCAGCCCAAAGCACCGACCCGGCACCTGCGGGGCGACTGTCCTGGCCACGCATTACAAAGAGCCTTTTCTTCCAAACAGGTATCGATATCTGGCCTATGCCAGGTCCAGTTCCATGTGTGATGCTGCTGATGCGGTAACCACGGCGGGTTGCGATGGCAGACGCAGCTTCGCCATAACCACTGCCGCGGTAGCGAGACGTCTCGTTGCTGAGCGAATCCGCCATGGCTGGAGCCTCCCCCAGAGTTGACCCTGGTTCCCTCGGGCATTGGCCGATCCAGGACCAGCTCCATG
>NZ_JAELUF010000612.1 GCF_016429195.1 Brevundimonas sp. ASV9 | reverse complement strand
GTTTGCGTCCCACCAGCGGCCAACTCAACAGCGTCAACGGCCACAACAACAACAACAACAACAACAACAACAACAACAACAGCAGCAGCCCATGTTTCAGAATGCGTTCGGCTTCCAGCAACAACAGCAGCAGCAACCCGGCGCAGGATTCTCACCATTTTTTGCGCCAGCCGGTAATGCATACGGCCAGGTACAGCAAGCACCAGGCGGCGAGGCAGACTTTGACAAGGAAATGGCGCAGTGGATGGCAGCCAATCCCAACGGCGGCGGAAACATGGAGCAGGTAGATGCAGCAATGGAGCAGATGGCGCGCGAGCTGGAACTTAACGACTCTGTGCTCCCCGACGACGCACAAGTAGCAGCAGCGGCAGCAGCAGCGGGTCTCCAGTCACAAGAAGAAGCCGCCGAGGCAGTAGC
>NZ_JAELUF010000611.1 GCF_016429195.1 Brevundimonas sp. ASV9 | reverse complement strand
GATATAGTGTGTGCTAAGTGATACGGGCGCTAACGGCGCACACTACCTACCTATAGAATGACATGGTCAGGCTTAGTCATAAGACCCGCGGTGAAAATAAGTAATTTCACCCTAGCGGTGTACCTACCAATTCCCTTGGCTGGCGCCACTGCTTACAGTGGCCTGACTTTAATTCCGCTCGGTCCACATCTGCCGAAAGTCACGTCCCATAACCGCAAAACTCAAATCATAGATAACACACCTAAAATAGGGCTATTTTATTTCTAACAAAGGGGATATATATTTTAAGCCTTAAACTAAAGATAAGGCTATTTAGTATTTTATATACTAGCTATTAGCGTTAATAACGGCTTATAAGCGGCGTTATATTAATATAATTAGCTTCTTAAATAGATTATCTTAAATCTCTTCCTATGC
>NZ_JAELUF010000610.1 GCF_016429195.1 Brevundimonas sp. ASV9 | reverse complement strand
ACCAACAGGTCATAAAGTGCACATATGTCAGAATACAGAAGCTTGAGGACGAGCCTGTTTAAGCCGCTCTCAGCAAATGGATTCTTTTTGCTACTTGCTTTTGGTGGCCAGCTTCCAAAAGCAGTCTTGTAGTAGCCAAGAATAAATTGGCGCATGCGGCTAAAAGAGTTTCGCCATATTTTGAATCGAACCGCCTTGAGTTCTGCAATAGAGGTCGAGTTTGCAATCCCAGCGAAAATGGAGGGGAACTCAAACTGCTCGAGATGCTCATTGACATTGTGTTGGCGATGGACAAGGTCAATATGCGCTCGTTCCAATCGCTGTCGGGTCTGCGGAGAAATCTTTTCAAAAGTTGGCAACTTCAAGTCCAAAATGGCGGAATATTTGCCAGCGGCGTGGGCAAACGCTTCATTGTAC
>NZ_JAELUF010000609.1 GCF_016429195.1 Brevundimonas sp. ASV9 | reverse complement strand
CCAGAGGAACGCCTTGCAACGGTCGCAGCAAATCGAACCATCCTTCGCCTCACAGCATGCCTCACAGCAGCCAGGAAAGCCCATTCTGGGGCCGTCTGATTCTCCGCAGAACCAGGGACCACCACAGCCAACCGATTCGCTCTCCCTGGCTCAGCTTCGTCGCATTGTGACCGAGGTCAACCGCAACGACAATCTCGCCTACGACTTTGTATATGCAGACACGGGACCCCACGCCGAAGAGATTGATGAATGGTTCATGTACCAGTTTTGGCAATGGGTGCGACTTAACTCGGCCCAGAAGGCTTTTGAATGGCATTGGAACAACGATACGGGCGGAGAGCATGCGTGGGACGACGCAGACCATGATACGCGAGCAAAGTTTGTCAGCGCTGCCATTGCTGGCGTGCAGTCCAACGA
>NZ_JAELUF010000608.1 GCF_016429195.1 Brevundimonas sp. ASV9 | reverse complement strand
ACTTTGTATTCCCTGGCGCAACTAGATGCTCTTTATACTTGGAGTCTTCATTTTCCAGCACCTCTTTTGTAGGCCGCTGGATAGTAAAGGAGACTCCGCCGCAGTGGCATTGGGCTCGCAACCTGTCTCTGCCGTCTGGCCCGACTTCTGGCGGCAACTCCACACTCTGGGCCGCAGGTGAGCCGGCCTCTGGGTTCCAAGACTTGCACTCGCTGCTTCCAATGTGCGTCATAAGAGCAGCCAGTCCCTCGTCCCGGCTGGATTTGCTAAAGACGTGCTGGTTGAGCTTAAATGTGTCCAGCCCATGCTTGTTGAAAATGGCAGTTGCCGCAGTCCATTCACCGGTTGCTATATCGACGGCTCCAACATGGCAGCCGCAAGTTGCGCAAAAGTTGAGCGTAAAACATGCTCCTGGAG
>NZ_JAELUF010000607.1 GCF_016429195.1 Brevundimonas sp. ASV9 | reverse complement strand
CCCCTACGCAGCACCAAGGTCACCCAACACTATTCAACACACGCATGCAACAGAACCACGGCTATGTTCAACATGGTGTTCATCAATAGAATGGGTAGGGTGGTTCTCACCATCTTGAAGCTGTTTCAAGGTGTATATCCAAACATTGGCATACCTCCAACCGCACATAATCATCGGGAGGTTCTACAATGCAACCAAAAACACACTTTTTCTTGTTATCGTATTGCATAATCGGCATTCATTATGATCTACTTTCACATCTAAGTCATTGCATTTAGCGTCTGATTTTCTCTGTTTTTTTGTTTTGATTTTCTTCGCACAAGTCAGAAGACGCAAAGGAGCTCTTCGACACCAAAAAAAAATCGAGCCGCGAGTTCCGGCTTATTTTCCGAGTTTCATTTTTCGAAAGTTACACAGC
>NZ_JAELUF010000062.1 GCF_016429195.1 Brevundimonas sp. ASV9 | reverse complement strand
GGCCTGAAAGTGCAGTTGTCGGACAAGGGCGGCAAGGGCGAACTGACGATCGGCTACGGCTCGCTGGAGCAGCTTGACGACCTGTGCCGCCGTTTGATGCGCGGCTGACCGGCGGACTGTGCTAGGGTGTCGATATGACTGAAGACACGACACCCACTGCCGCCGAAAAGCTGAAGCAGGCGCTTGCCGCCAAGAAGGCCAAGGCGGGTCATGGGTTCAACGCCCAACCGGGCGCCAAGGCCGAAGAGAAGGCCGTGTCGGCGCGCAACGTCGCCATGGCCCAGCCCGCCTTCCGTAAGGCCTCCAAGCGCGGCTAGGGCTACAGTCCCAGGCGTCTGGCGCGACCTGCGATTTCCAGCAACAGGCGTTCGGCGATCAGTTGGTCCGGCATTCCGGTCGTCTTGGTGGCGACATCGGCCGTGTTGATGCTGTCCAGGACTTCGTCCAGGGCTTCGAGCCGCCAGGACCGCGCCTGACGCAGCATTTCCGCCTCCTGTTTCCAGAAGACGCCGGCTGCCTTGGCGGCCTCCTTGGCGTTTGCGCCGCTGGCCTGCAAGATATTGATCCGGCGTAGCTTTCCGAGATGGATCGCCGCAGAGCGAACGGCCAGCACCGACGATTCGCCCTCGGCGAAGGCGCGCCTGAGCCCCGCCTGCGCCGGGCCGGGACGCGCGCCAAAAGCCTGAAGGGCCGCATCCGACAGGGAGGCGTCCGGCTCGACGCCAAGATGATGCTCCAGCGCATCCATATCCAGCGTCTTGCTGGAGCCGGGGCCGATGAACAGGGCCAGCCGCTCGATCTCCTGCCGCATCAAGCCCCGCTCGCGCGGCAAGCGCGCGACGAAACGGTCCAGGGCGTCCGACGTCAGCCCCACCTTGTCGGCGGCCAGGGCTTCACGGACCATGCGGGCGACATCGCCGGTTTCGTCCTCGTAGCAGACGATGCCGACCGCGCCGTTTTCCTTCTCGGCCGCCTTTCTGAGCGCGGATTCGCGGCCCAGTTGGTCGGCCTCGACCACCATCATGGCGTCGGGATTGTAGCCGCCATCGGCGTGGATTTTCAGCGCGGCGGCGACAGCCTTGTCCACGCCGGGCTTCAGCGTCGACAGACGGATGCGCACCAGACGACGGCCGCCCATCAGGGACATGGCCGTCAGCGCTTCTTCCAGCTTCGTTTCATCGCCATCGATGTCGCTGTCAGTCAGGACGGTGACGTTGAAGGGGTCGTTTAGGTCGGGCGTGACCGTCTTGCACAGCACCTCGGCCCGCTCGGCGACGCCTGACCGGTCCTTGCCGTGGATCACCGCCGCCCGGATCGCCGGATCGGGCGCCTTCAGGAAGCGATCGATCTCGGGGCGTTTGGCCAGGATCACGGGTTCGACAGCGCCTGCATCAGATCCAGTCGAATCAGGCGAGCCAGTTCGGCTGCGGCGCGCTCCTCGCCGTCCTGCTGGGCGGCGATGGCGGCATAGGGCTGGTCGGCGGTGGCGTAGGTCGTGGTGACCGTTTCCGTGCCGCTGACAGGCGTTCCCCCGACAGCCGGGGTCAGGGTCCAGGTCGCCTTGACCGTCAGTTCATAGCGGGTGGCGGTGTCGTCGATACGGCGACCCAGCGAGCGGCGGTTCTGCTGGACCTCGGTCGTCAGGCGATACAGCGGCGTCGCGCCGCGATCCCAGGCGAGGACGTCTTCCAACTGCTCGCGCAGGCGATAGCCAAGGCGGTCATCCTGGGTCGTGACGGCGATCCGGCGCAGGGATGAACCCACGGCCGGCTCGGCGTACATGGGCGTGAAGCCGCAGGCGGACACCGCCAGAGACGCGAGAACCGCGCAAGTCGCCGCAATACGCATCAGCCAGCCACCAGATTGACGATGCGGTCCTTGACCACGACGATCTTCTTCACGCTCAGACCCTCCAGCCGCGCCTTGACCGTTTCGTCGGCCAGGACCAGCGCTTCGACCTGGGACGGCTCCATGCCGCGCGGCACGCGGATTTCCGCGCGACGCTTGCCGTTGATCTGGATGGGCAGGACCACCTCGTCGTCGGCCGCGAGCGCAGCGTCCCACACGGGCCACGGCGCGTCCAGAACCATCCCGTCCTCACCCAGCCGCGTCCAGGCTTCTTCGGCCAGGTGCGGGGTGAAGGGGGCGATCAGACGGGCCAGTGCCGACAGGGCTTGACGCTTGGCGTCGCCGCCGGCCTGGGCATTGTCGCGAATGGTGGCGACGAAGGCGTAGAGCTTGGCGATGGCCGAGTTGAAGCGGAAGCCTTCGACCCCTTCGGACACGGCCTTGATGGCCTTGTGCGTCTCGCGCAGCAGATCGGCGTTGGCCTTGTCCTCGCCCGCGAAACCGGCGTCATAGGTGTCGAACAGGGTCCAGGCGCGCTGGACGAAGCGGCTGGCGCCCTCCACGCCGCCAGGGGTCCACTGCACGTCCCGCTCGGGCGGGCTGTCGGACAGGACGAACAGGCGACCAGCGTCCACGCCGTGGCTTTCCAGGATTTCGGCCGGAGCGACGACGTTCTTCTTGGATTTGGACATCTTTTCGATGTCGCCGATGACCAGGGTCTCGCCGGTCGACAGCTGGCGGGCGGAACGCACGCCGTTGTCGTTCTTCAGCTCCACGTCAGTCGGCTCGACCCAGGCGCCGTCGGCCCGACGATAGGTCTCGTGGACGACCATGCCTTGGGTGAACAGGCCGGCGAACGGCTCCTTCACCGACAGCATGCCGGCGTCAGACAGGGCGCGGGTGATGAAGCGGGCGTACAGCAGGTGCAGGACCGCGTGCTCGACCCCGCCGATATATTGATCGACAGCCAGCCAGCGGTCGGCGGCGGCCTTGTCGATCGGCGCCTCGGCCGCCGGATCGGTGAAGCGGGCGAAATACCAGCTGGAATCGACGAAGGTGTCGAGCGTGTCGGTCTCGCGCGTCGCGTCGGCGCCGCACGACGGGCATTTGACGTGCTTCCAGGTCGCGTGACGCGCCAAGGGATTGCCGGGCACGTCGAAGGTCACATCATCAGGCAGGACCACCGGCAACTGATCGGCGGGAACCTCTACGACGCCGCAGGACGGGCAGTGGATGATCGGGATCGGGCAGCCCCAATACCGCTGGCGCGAAACACCCCAGTCGCGCAGGCGATAGATGGTTTCGGCGCGGCCCTGGCCGGCGGCCTCGACCTTGGCGATCGCGGCGGCCTTGGCGGCCTCGACGTCCATGCCGTCCAGGAAGTCGGAGTTGAAGATGCGGCCGGGGCCGACGTAGGCCTCGGTTCCGATTTCGACTGTCTCGGCGTCGTCGGGTTTGACCACCGGCGTCACCGGCAGATCGTATTTGCGGGCGAAGTCGAGGTCGCGTTGGTCATGGGCCGGGCAGCCGAAGATCGCGCCCGAACCATAGGTCGACAGCACGAAGTTGGCGGCCCAGACGAGCAGGGTCTTATCCGGATCGAAGGGATGGCGGACGCGAACGCCCAGATCCACGCCCAGCTTCTCGGCCTTTTCGATCTCGGCTTCACTGGTGCCGGTCTGAGCACAGGCCTTGACGAAGTCCGCCACGTCCGGCCGATGCTCGGCGATGGCTTTGGTCAGGGGATGGTCGGGGGCCAGGGCCAGGAAGCTGGCGCCGAACAGTGTGTCGGGGCGGGTGGTGTAGACCTCGATCGGATCGCGGGCGTGATTGGGTTCGCCCTCGGGGGAGGGGGGCAGGAAGGCCGGCGCCTCGGCGATGTCCCACCACAGGGTCGCGCCCTTGGACTTGCCGATCCAGTTCTCCTGCATCAGCCGGACCTTTTCGGGCCAGCGGTCCAGGGTCTTCAGGCCGTCGATCAGGTCGTCCGCATAGTCGGTGATGCGCAGGAACCACTGGTTCAGCTTGCGCTTCTCGACCAGGGCGCCCGAGCGCCAGCCGCGTCCATCGATCACCTGTTCGTTGGCCAGGACCGTGTTGTCGACCGGATCCCAGTTGACCACCGCATCCTTGCGATAGACCAGACCGCGCCGATACAGCTCCAGGAACCAGGCCTGCTGCTTGCCATAGTATTCCGGGTCGCAGGTGGCGAACTCGCGCGACCAGTCCAGCGACAGGCCCAGCAGCTTCAGCTGCTCGCGCATATTGGCGATGTTGGAATAGGTCCAGCCTTTCGGGTGGATGCCGCGCTCCATGGCCGCGTTCTCGGCCGGCATGCCGAAGGCGTCCCAGCCCATCGGGTGGAGAACGTCGTACCCTTGCGCGCGTTTGGACCGCGCCACCACGTCGCCCATCACATAGTTGCGGGCGTGACCCATGTGGATGTTGCCCGACGGATAGGGGAACATCTCAAGCACATAGTATTTCGGCCGACCGGTGTCCTTCGTGACGAAGGCGGAAGCCTCGGCCCATCGGGCCTGCTGGCGGGGTTCGGCGGTCTTGGGTTCGTAACGGGCCACGGTCGTCCTGAAAGTCGAAAGGGCGCTGACGCCCTCCCGGCTCAACTAGCCCGAAGGACGACAGCGCCCAAGAAGTAATGCGTCCTACAAACTCTTGGACGCGTCGCGCTCAAGCAGCCCGAAGGGCGGTAGCGCTCAAACAAAGCGAGCGCCGGCTTCAGCCGGCGTTCGACAGGTTCAGCTGGCGCGCCTTGGTCAGGATGGCGTTTTCCAGATCGGCCTCGGTCTGGGCGGCGACCGGGGCGGCGGTCCACTGACCATCGGCGCCCTTCACTTCCTTGGTCACCGTGACGTTCAGCGCGTCGGCGCGCAGACGGGTGTCCAGGATGAAGACGGTCGCCTTGAAGCGCTCGTTCGGCGTTTGGGGGTTGATGTACCAGTCATAGTTGATGACGCCGCCCCACGGATCGGCGGTCAGCAGGGGCATGAAGCTGAGGGTGTCCAGCGAGGCGCGCCACAGGAAAGCGTTGACGCCGATGCCCTGTTGCACGTTCGTCTTGGGCGCAGACTTCTTGCCGCCGACGAAGGGAATGCTCGAGCAGGCCGACAGGGACGCGCCCAGGGCCACGCCCGAGACCAGCACGACCGCGACGTTCCGAACCAGGGCCTTGTTGAGGCTCATCAAGAGAAGTCTCCGTAAACTCAGGGACGTGAGAGCCCTCGCCCGCACGCGCGCACGGCATGAGAAATGCCGACTGCCAGGCTCTATAACACGGCGAAAAGGGGCGATGACAAGGCGAAGTCGGTTCCCGTCGCATCGCACGTCGCGGTGTTTTGTGAAGGGCAAGTGAGATTTCGCCGGAATCCGCCCGAATCCCGTGACGCTTGAGACACATACGCCGACAACAATGCGCGGGAACCTTGTTATCGCCGGCTCATTGCGTTGACCGCGCAGACACCCGGTGTCTAATCGCGGGGCTCACGACCATATAAGGTCGGTTCAGGGTTGAAACGCCGCCTCATAGCGGGGTTCGAAGGATTTGGTATGCGGTTCGGTGGTTTCCTGGCTGTGATGATGGCGACGACGGCGATGGCCGCGTCGACGTCGGCGCTTGCCCAAAGCACATCCACCATTTCCCTTTCGGAAGCCCAGGCGGCGCAGCGCAATGCGCCGGCGCCGCAGCGTCGCGGCCTGCGCCTGAATGACCGTGGACGGTGGGGTCTGGATTTCAACCTGAACCAGCCTGTGGGTCGCGAGACCGACTGGGGTGATGTCGAGGCCGGAGCCTATTACCGCCTGAACGACCGTCTGCGTGTCGGCGCCGCTGCGGCCGTCAGCACGCCGGAAGCCGATCCGGCCCGCGCGCCCGAAACCAACGGCCGGGCCCAGCCCCGCGTCCGTCTGGAAACCATCTTCAAGTTCTGATTTCGATCGGTCAGCGAAACGCTGACTGGATCGCACTTACCGCCGCCAGGCCGCAGGCGCGCGTGTGTGCGAGCGTTGCGGCGTTGTCTGGCGTGACGCCGCCCAGCGCATAGACCGGCAGGCGGGCGGCTTTCACATGCTGTTCGAATGCAGTGACGCCCAATGGGGGGGTGCCGGCGGACGCACCGCCGGCCGGAAACACCGGCGACAGGATCAGGGCGTTCAGGTCTTCGGGTGCGGGCGAAGAGCCATGCCAGGCCGCCGTCAGAATCCAGCCGGGTCGGTCCGAGCGGATGCGCGCTGCTTGGTCCGCGGCCCGTTCGGGCAGGTGGAGCCCGTCGGCGTCGATCGCCTCGGCCAGATCGGGGTCCAGCCCGACCAGCAATTTCACGTCCTGACCGGCCGTCGCTTCGCGAAGCCGATGCCCCGTTTCGACGGCGTCGGAGGCGCCAAAGGCGCGATAGACAACGGCCGAGCCGGCGGGCAGGCGCGCCGCCGTCTCCCACGGTCTGGGCGTGCGATCCGGGTCGGTGAAGAACAGCATCGCTGGTAAGTCCGCGGCGGCCGGGCTGACAGCGGCGGCGGCGCGGTTTAGAGCGGTCGCGGCGTTCCAGAGCGCGCGCGCATCGTCGCTGTAACCGGCCGGCAGGATCATGACCTCTTCTTCCTCCGCTTTTTCCGCCCCGTCCATCGCCGAAAGGGTCGCCGAGGTGCGGTCGCGTATCGACGCCGCCTGCCATGCGGCCGGTCGGGATCCAGCGGACGTGACCCTGACCGCCGTCTCCAAGACTCAGGCCCCAGAAGCCATCGACGCCATCCTAGCGACGGGTCAGCGGATCTTCGGTGAGAACCGGGTGCAGGAGGCGCAGGGCCGTTGGGCTGATCGTTGCGGGGGCGTACCGGGCTTGGAGCTGCGGCTGATCGGCCCGTTGCAGACCAACAAGGCCGAGGATGCGGTCGCTCTGTTCGACGTGATCGAAACCCTGGACCGCGAAAAGCTGGCGCGCGCCCTGGCGCAGGCGGGCGAAAAGCGCGGCCGATCGCCGCGCGTCCTGGTCCAGGTCAACACCGGCGCCGAGCCCCAGAAGGCCGGGGTCCTGCCCGACGCCGCCGACGCCCTGATTGCGGCGGCCCGCGACACCTATGGGCTGACGCTCGAGGGTCTGATGTGCATTCCCCCGGCGGATCAGGACGCAGGACCGCATTTTCAGATGTTGCGGGCCATGGCCGAACGAAACGGTTTGCCGGTCCTGTCGATGGGCATGAGCGGCGACTACGAGACCGCCATCCGATGCGGCGCGACGCACGTCAGGGTCGGAACGGCCTTGTTCGGGGAACGAAATCGACCCGAAACGCCCTCTAGCTCGTAACCCGATGTGAATATTCGCACCCCCAAGCCTTGGCGCGGGGGCCAAGCCTCGCCATTGTCTGTCCCATGCCTACGCCCAAGACCATTCTGATCATCGACGACGACGACGACCTGCGCGAGGCCTTGGCCGAGCAGCTGAACCTGCATGAGGAGTTCAAGACCCAGCAGGCCGCAACCGCGACCGATGGCGTGCGAATGGGGCGCGAGATCCGCGCCGACCTGATCCTGCTGGACGTCGATCTGCCCGACATGGACGGCCGCGAGGCCTGTCGCCTGTTGCGCAAGGACGGGGTTTCGACACCGGTGATCATGCTGACGGCGCAATCGGCGGACGCCGACGCCATCCTGGGCCTGGACGCCGGAGCCAACGATTATGTCACCAAGCCCTTCCGGTTCGCCGTGCTGCTGGCGCGCATTCGCGCCCATCTGCGCAGCCATGAACAGTCCGAGGATGCCGTCTTCACCATAGGCCCCTACGAGTTCCGGCCCGCCGCCAAGGTACTGATGGACGCGAAGGGCAAGAAGGTGCGGCTGACCGAGAAGGAAACCAATATCCTGAAATACCTCTATCGCGCTGGGGCCAAACCGGTGTCGCGCGAAGAGTTGCTGACCGAGGTCTGGGGCTACAACGCCGGGGTCACGACGCATACGCTGGAAACCCATATCTATCGCCTGCGCCAGAAGATCGAACCGGAACCGGGCCATGCGCGTCTGCTGCTGACCGATGCGGGCGGATACCGGCTGCAGCCTTAAGGGCTCAGTCGGCCGTCTTCGGGCGGACTGTGAACAGCGGCAGGAAGACGTGGACCAGCGGGCCGATGGCCAGGGCGTAGAGCAACGTGCCCACCCCGACCGAGCCGCCCAACAGCCAGCCGACGGCGATAACGGTTAGTTCGATGGCCGTCCGCACCCATTTCACCGGCCAGCCTGTGCGCGCGACGATGCCGGTCATCAGGCCGTCTCGGGGACCGGGACCGAGACCCGCGCCGATATAGGCGCCACTGGCCACGCCATTCAGGACGATGCCGGCGATGAGCAGGCCGGCCCGGAGCGGTAGGCCCAGGTCGGACGGGATCCAGTCCAGACCGACGTTGGCGACCGTGCCGATGACCAGCACATTGGCGACGGTCCCGATCCCTGGCTTCTGGCGCAGGGGAATCCATAGCAGCAACACGGCCATACCGATCAGATTGACCACAAGACCGAAGCTGATGCCGGCGGGTTTCGCGAACCGCTCGAACACACCTTGGTTCAGCACGTCCCATGGATCCAGACCGAGATCGGCGCGAACGATCAGGGCGATGGACAGGCCGTAGAGAACTAGGCCGGCGAAAAGCTGGATCAGGCGACGGGTCATAAATCGACGAGATGCACCACACTGGCTATCGAAAACAGAGCCAGTTATGCCATTCTGGCCTGATGTCGTCCCGATCGATCGGTCTTGTTTCCCTGACGCGCCATCTCGGCGCCTGGCGGTCGCCGGGTGCAGGCGCGGCCTATCGGCAGCTCGCCGGTGCGGTACGACTGCTGATTCTGGATGGCCGATTGCCCTTGGCGGCCCGGTTGCCCGGCGAACGGGACCTGGCCCAAGCGTTGGGCTTGAGCCGAACGACCGTCTCGGCCGCCTACGGCCGCTTGCGGGATGACGGGTTTCTGACCGGCGTGCAGGGCGCCGCCGCACGCACCAGCCTGCCGAACGGACCGGCGCCGCGTCATGAGGCGACGCAAACGGACAGGTCCGGCCTGATCGACCTGACCGCCGCCGTCCTGCCGGCCGATCCCAATGTGCATGCGGCCTATGTGCGGGCGCTGGAGCGGTTGCCGGCGAACCTGCCCGGACACGGTTATGAGACGGCGGGGCTAGAGGAACTGCGCGAAGCGGTGGCTGCGGGATACCGGCGGCGCGGCCTGGCGACCTCTTCGGGGCAAATCCTGATCACACACGGCGCGCACAACGGACTGGTCCATCTGCTGCGCCTGACAACGCGGCCCGGCGCCGCGGTGGTGTTCGACCATCCCACCTATCCGCAGGCGATCGACGCCATCCTGGCGGCGGGAGGTCGCGCCGTACCCGTCGCCTTACCGGACGGCGAGGGCGAGGAGGGATGGGATGTCGAGGGTCTGATTACGGCCTGCCGCAGCAGCAACGCGGCCATGGCCTATCTGGTGCTGGATCACAACAATCCGACCGGGCGGATGATGCGGGCGGCGGACCGGACACGCTTGCTGTCGGGGCTGAAGGGGTCGGAGACCCTGCTGGTGCTGGACGAGACCCTGGTCGAACTGACCTTGAGCGGACCGCCGGCGCTCAGCGCCTCGGCCGTCGATGCGCCGCGGATCGTCAGACTGGGTTCGATGTCCAAGAGCGTGTGGGGTGGTTTGCGGATCGGTTGGATTCGCGCTGACCGGGCGGTGATCCAGCGTCTGGCCCAAAGTCGCGCTAGCTTCGATCTGGGCGTTCCGATCCTGGAGCAGCTGGCGGCGGTCGAACTTTTGAACGACGGCGGCAAGGCCTTGGCGGCGCGCCGGCCCCTCTTGCGCGCCCGGCGGGATCATCTGCGGGCGCGGCTTGCTGAAAAACTGCCTGACTGGGTCTGTCCGCGCCCGGCTGGAGGCCTGTCGTTGTGGGCGCGTCTGCCTGGCCCGATCAGTTCCGCTTTGACGATCGCGGCCGAGGCCGAAGGCCTGCGCCTCGCCGCCGGTCGGCGATTCGGCGTCGACGGCGCCTTCGAACGCCGGCTGCGCCTGCCTTACACCTTGCCGGAAGATCAGCTGGATGAGGTGGTGATTCGGCTCGGGCGCGCCGCCAAGAGGGTCGGTCGCGGTCGAAAAGCGCGGGCGTCGCCCAAGCCCGTCGCCGTCTATTGAGGGTTCAGACGTCCAGATCGACCGTCACCGGCGCATGGTCGCTCGGGCGTTCCCACTCGCGGACGTCGTCGTGAATGCGGGCGGTGTCCTTGACAACGGCGGGGGTCAGGCCGGGCGAGGTCCAGATGTGGTCCAGGCGCAGACCGCGATTCGATTTGCGGAAGTCGGCGGCGCGATAGCTCCACCAGCTGGCCAGTTTCTGGGGCTCGGGGAAGCGGTCGCGCAGCACATCGGCGAAACCGCCCGTCTCCTGAAGCCGGTTCAGGGTCTCGACCTCGATCGGCGTGTGGCTGACGATCTTGGACATGTAGCGGTGGTTCCACACGTCGCCTTCGCCCGGCGCGATGTTGAAATCGCCGGCCATGACCAGAGGGCGAGACTTGTCCTGCTTGGCCACGATCGCGGTCAGTTGCTCGTAGAAATCCATCTTGTGGTCGAACTTGGGGTTCAGCGCCCGGTCCGGAACGTCGCCGCCGGCCGGGATGTAGAAGTTCTGCACGTCGATGCCGGACACGCGGGCCGAAACGCAGCGCGCATGGCCCAGTTTGCACACCTGGAAGGTGTCGCTGTCCTCAAGCGGCAGGCGGCTGGCGATGGCGACGCCGTGCCAGCCCTTCTGGCCCGCCACGCGAAGGTGGGGCATGCCCATGTTCTCAAAGGCGCCGCGCGGAAACTGGTCGGTGGTGCATTTGATCTCCTGCAGCATCAGAACGTCGGGCGCGCGCTCGGCGACGAAGCGGGCCACCTGATCGATGCGCAGGCGGACGGAGTTGATGTTCCAGGTGGCGAGGCGAAGGGTCATGCCCCCGTCTAGCAGGCGCGCCGCGTAAAAAAAGCCCGGCCGCAACGGGCCGGGCTCTGGGAGGTTCGTCTCTCTCGCCGCCGGGGAGGGGGATATTCCAGGGCGGTAGAACGGCCGCCGCCGCTCGTGTGCTCAAAGTGTCACTGATGATTATAAAAGTCAAATCGTCATAATTACCCGCTTGCGCGTGCTGATTATGAAACAGTCCGGCCGCGGATCAGTCTCGCGGCGTTTGCGCTTGCGGGGCCGTCGCCCATTCTCCGCGCCAGTCGTAGCTGAGCGTTACGCAGTGCCTATAGGCGCCGTCCGACCACCGACCCACCGCCTGCATCGTCAGGGGACGGGGCGCACGCACGCGACCCATGATCAGCCAGACCTCGTCGGCGCCGGGACACAGGGCGCGCGACAGGCCGCGACCGTCGCCGTCCTGATCGATGGCATAGATGTCGTTTTCCTCGGCGCCCTGCGGCAGGACGCGTCGCGCGGCGTCTGGTCCGCCGCGCGTGAAGCCGGCCGTGCCGCGCGCGGTGGTCGAAAACAGACGTTCCACCTGCACCGCGCCGAACAGACCGCGCCGCACCTGCAAGGTGACGCCCTTGGTCAGCGCCTGGGTGATCCGGTCCGACGCATTATAGGCCAGGTAGCGGGTGTCCGCGTGGGCGGGCGCCGCCGCCGAACTGACGACGATCAGGGCGAGAGCTGTGGCGGTGATCCGGCGCATACGTTTCTCTTCCTCAGCTTTTGCGGCGAGAACGGGGCCTCATCCGATCAGTGCTCGCCGAGGCAGCGCAGCGCGACCTCGAGATTGCGCAGACCGTCTTCGCCGGTAACGGCTGGCGTTTCGCCGGTCGTGATGGCTCGGGCGAAGGCCTCCAGCTCCTTTTTCAGAGGTTCGGCCGGCCAGCTGTTCAGCATCCGGGTCGAATAGGAGCCGTCCGGCTGCTGGCCGAAATATTCGGTGACCTGACGCGTGATCAGATCGGCGACGATGAATTTGGTCTTGGTCGCGACCTGCAGCGTGCGGGTCTTGTAGGGGGTGACCCAGTTGGTGGTGATGTGGGCGATCACCCCGCTGTCCAGGCGGAACTGAAGCAGGGCCGTGTCCTCGCGGTCCGCGCGAGTTCGGGCCAGTTGCGGCTGAACCTCAACGATCTCGGAGCCCGTCAGGTGGCGGATGATGTCGATGTCGTGCACGGCCAGATCGATGACCACGCCGACCTCGCCCATGCGGGGCGGGAAGGGACCGACGCGAGTGATCTGGATCGAGATGATGTCGTCGTCAGTCACGGCGCGCTTGACGGTTTCGACTGCGGGATTGAAGCGCTCGACCTGACCGACCATCAGAACGCGGTCATTGGCCTTGGCCGCATCGATCATCCGCTGGGCATCGGCGACGCTGGCGGCGATCGGCTTTTCGACCAGGACGTGGACGCCCTTTTCCAGCAGGGCGACGCCGATCTCGGCGTGGAACCGGTTGGGCGTGGCGACGATGGCGGCGTCCAGACCGGCGTCGACGAAGGCCTGGGCCGTCGTAACCGGTGATGCGCCATAGGCGGCGGCGACGCCCTCGGCCGTCACGGCGTCGGGATCGAAGACGGTGGTCAGGTCGAATTCGCGCATTTCGGAGGCGACGCGCGCATGGTTGCGGCCCATGACGCCGACGCCGGCGACGCCGATCCTGAGGGCGGGGGTGTTCGGCATCGGCTTAGCCCTTGTAGCTGGCGACGGCGGCGACGACCTTGTCCTGGGTCGCCTCGTCCAGATCGGCGTGCATCGGCAGGCTGAGGACCCGGTCCCTCAGCCGTTCGGTGACCGGCAGGCCGCCCGCGCCCTGCGGGAAGCGCTGATAGGCCGGCTGCATGTGCATCGGCACCGGATAATAGACGGCGGTGGGCACACCCTGATCCTTCAGGTGCGCGGCTAGCCCGTCGCGGTCCTCATGCTCGATCGTGTACTGCGCCCAGATCGAAACGCCGCCGTCGATGACGTGGGGCACGGCCGAGACGTGGGGCGCCAGGCGTTCGTTGTAGCGGGCGGCGATCCGGTTGCGCCATTCGATCTCCTGGCCGAAGACCTTCAGCTTCTCGATCAGGATGGCGGCCTGGATGGTGTCCAGACGGCTGTTCATGCCGATGCGCATGGCCAGATATTTGGGGTCGTGGGCGAAGGCGGCGGCGCCGGCCTCCAGGTCCTTGGCGACGACCTTGCCGTGCACGCGCAGGGAATCCATTTCCTGAGCCAGGTCGTCGTCGTCGGTCAGGACCGCCCCGCCGTCGCCGTAGCAGCCCAAGGGCTTGGCCGGAAAGAAGCTGGTCGTGGTGACATCGGCCCACTTCAGCGGATGGTCGCCGTTCAGGGTGCATCCGAAACCTTGCGCCGAATCCGAGATCAGCTTCAACCCGTGGCGGTCGCAGATGGCGCGGATGGCGGGATAGTCGGCGGGCTGACCGAACAGATCGACGGCGATGACGACTTTGGGCGTCAGGCGACCCTCGGCCTTGACCGCTTCAATGGCCGCCTCAAGCTTGGCCGGGTCCATATTGTAGGTGTGGGCGTCGACGTCCACGAACACGGGCGAAGCGCCCAGCCACGGCACGACCTCGGCCGTGGCCGTGAAGGTGAAGCTGGGGCAGAAGACGGCGTCGCCGGTGCGGACGCCCCAGGCGATCAACGGCAGGATCAGGGCGTCGGTGCCGTTGCCGCAGCCCAAGGCGTGCTTGGCCTGACCGAAGGCGGCGAGGTCGGCCTCGAACTGGCGGACCTGCGGACCCATCACCCAGGCGCCGCCGACGACGGCTTCCTGAACGGCGGCCTCGATCTTGCCGCCAAGGCGCTGGCGCTGGGCCTGAAGGTCGATGAAGGGGATCATGGGGGACGCTCTCCACGGGGGATCGGGGGCGGCGGCCGGACAGGCGGGCCGCGAATGTCGGGTCGTCCTAGCAAGATCGGGCGCGCGGGCCAAATCGCGCGGCGTCACATCGCGTTGCCCTTTGCTACCGCACACAGGTCTTGGCGCCCGTCGGCTTGCGTCCTAAGCCAGCGCCATGACGACGCTTTCCGCCGCCCGGACCAGGGTTTCGAACTGGCTGTTCGACCATGCCCTGCCGCTATGGGCCGAGTGGGGCGTGGACGCCGATGGGCGTTTCTTCGAGCAACTGGACTTCGACGGCCGTCCGATGACTGGTATTCGTCGTCGCACGCGGGTTCAGGCGCGTCAGGTCTATGTGTTCTGCGAAGCGGCCGCCTTGGGATGGGCGCAGGGCCGAGCGGTGGCCCAGGCCGGGCTGGATCAACTGATATCCAGTCGCCGACGTGACGACGGCCTTTGGGTCTCGGCGACCGATGACGACGGCATGGTGGTCGATGAGACGCCCGATCTCTACGACCTGGCCTTCGTCCTTTTCGCGCTCGCGGCGGCTCACCGCGTCCTGGGTGATACGCGAGCGCGGCCTCTGGCGCTGGAGACGCTGGCTGCGATCGGTCGGTTGATGGCGTCTCCACACGGGGGATGGGAGGAGGCCCTGCCGCCACGCCTGCCGCGTCGGCAAAATCCCCACATGCATATGCTGGAGGCGATGCTGGCCTGGCAGGCCATCGCGCCGGATCCGGCGTTGGAAGCGGCGGCGCGGGTGTCGCTGGACCTGTGCAAACACCGCTTCCTGATCGACGGCGCAATCCGCGAATATTTCACCGAGACTTGGTCCGCCGATCCAGCGACAGGTCATGTGATCGAGCCGGGCCACCTCGAAGAATGGGCCTGGCTGTTGAAACAAGCCGGGGACGACTCAGATCCGGCCACGGCGCTGCATCGTCGGGCGGCGGCGCAGGGTTATCGCGACGGATTCGCCATCCGCGAGATCGGCTCGGCGGGAGAGACGCTGGATGGCGGGCGGCGTCTGTGGGCCCAAACCGAGGCCATTCGCACGGGGTTGAGTTTTGGCGACGCCGGCGTTTCGGCACTGATCGCCGCCGTGTTCGACACGCATCTAGCGACCGCTGTGCCGGGCCTATGGGTGGACAGCTACGACGCCGAAGGCCGCTCGCACGATGCGGCCGTGCCCGCGTCCAGCCTCTATCACCTGATGACCGCCTTTTCTGAACTGCTTCGGAGCGACGCATGACCGGCCGGCCAGCCGCCTTTTTGGATCGAGACGGGGTGCTGATCGAGGACAGCGGTTATCCGCATCGTCCGGAGCATCTGACGCTGATCCCGGGCGCGGCGGCGGCGGTGCAGCGGTTGAATCAGGCCGGTTATCGCACCGTGATCGTGACGAACCAGTCGGGTGTGGCGCGGGGCCTGTTCAGCGAAGAGACGATGAACGCCTTCAACGCTCTGCTGGTCGCGCGGCTGGCCGAGGAGGGCGCGATCATCGACGCCGTCTATTCCGCGCCCTTCCATCCCGAGGCGATCGAGGCGCGCTATCGCCATCCCGACCACCCTGATCGCAAACCCAATCCGGGCATGTTGCTGCGCGCCATCGCCGAGCACGATCTGGACCCAACGCAATCATTCATCATCGGCGATCAGAAGCGGGATCTGCAGGCTGGAGAGCGGGCCGGGGTGGCGGGTTATCTCTTCGAAGGCGGGGACCTGGACGCTTTCGTGCGCGATGTGGTGGGTCTTTAAGACCAGGCGTCGCATTTCCTCGCCTGGTGAATTACTCTGATCCAAAAATCGGAGGACATCGCCAATGAGTGCGCCCTATCCATTCGTTGAACGCCGCTGGACCTCGCCGGATGGTCTCACGCTCTTTGCGCGGGATTATGCGCCCGGTCCTGGCGTCGCGCGGCCGCCGGTGATCGCCATCCATGGCCTGACCCGCAACAGCGCCGATTTCGAGGCCATCGCGCCGCTTTTGGCCCAAAGCGGGCGGCGGGTGCTGGCGGTGGACGTGCGTGGACGTGGCCTGTCGGACCGTGCGCCCGACCCCATGACCTATATACCCGATGTCTATGCGCGCGACGTACTGGCCCTGATGGAGCAGGCGGGGATCGACCGCGCCGTCTTCCTCGGCACCTCGATGGGCGGGCTGATCACCATGGCGCTGACGGCGATGAAGCCCAAGGCGGTGGTTGCGGCGATCCTGAACGACATCGGCCCGGAGGTTGCGCCCGAGGGGCTGGCGCGTATCGCGGCCTATAGCGGTCAGCAAGTCGAGATCGGATCGTGGGTCGATGCCGCGGCTTATGCGAAGCGGATCAACGCCGTCGCCTTTCCCCATTATTCGGATGCGGATTGGGACGCCTTCGCGCGGCGCATCTTCCGCCAGCAGCCCGACGGCGAGATCGGACTGGACTACGATCCCGACATCGCCGTGCCGATCCGCGCGGCGGGGGCTAAGACGCTGGTCCCGAACCTGTGGCCCATGTTCCGACGATTAGCGAAGAAGAAGCCCACGCTGCTGGTGCGGGGCGCTGCCTCGGATCTGCTGAGCGCCGACATCGCCGCGCGGATGAAGAAGGCGGCCCCGACCATGGCCTATGTCGAGGTTCCCGGCATCGGCCACGCGCCCATGTTGGACGAGGCCGAGGCCAAGGCCGCGATCTTCGAGTTTTTGGCCGAGATCGATTAGTCCCTGGTTGGATCGACCCGTGACGCATCGCCGTAGGTCAGGGCCAGGAAGACGTCCTCCAGGTCCGGATCTTCGGTGCTGATGTCGGCGATGGTGACGCCGGCGGCGCGCACAGCGTTGATGACCTGCTCGACCGACGACTGCCCCTTCTTGTAGGCGACCGCGAAGGCGCCGCCCGGACGAGGCGTAACGTCGAAACCGGCCAGCACCGGCGGCGTCGCCTGGGGCGTTTCAGGGGTCACAACGACATTGCGGCTGTCCAGACGGCGCAGAAGCTGCGGCGTGGGCTCGCAGGCCACCACCTCGCCCCGGTTGACGATGGCGATGGTGTCGCAAAGCTCCTGCGCCTCTTCGAGATAGTGAGTGGTCAGGACGATCGTCACCCCCTCCTCGTTGATGCGGCGGACATAGGCCCACAGCTGGCGACGCAGTTCGACGTCCACGCCGGCCGTCGGCTCGTCCAGGATCAGGATGGGCGGATTGTGGACCAAGGCCTTGGCCACCATCAGACGGCGCTTCATGCCGCCGGACAGGGCGCGGACATAGGCGTTGGCCTTGTCCGACAGGCCCAGCGCGGCCAGCAGTTCGTCGGACCGGCGCTCGTCCTTGGGCACGCCGTAGAAGCCCGCCTGCACCTCCAGCGATTCGCGTGGGGTGAAGAAGACGTCGGCGACGATCTCCTGCGGCACGACGCCCAGAGCGGCGGCGGCGTCGCGCGGCTCCTTGTCGATGTCGCGACCCCAAATGGTCACAGAGCCTTCGGACTTCTTCACCACCCCGGCCAGGATGTTGATCAGGGTCGACTTGCCCGCCCCGTTCGGGCCCAGCAGGCCGAAGACCGAGCCGCGCGGAATGACCAGATCGACGCCGCGCAGGGCCGTCTTGGGGGCGGCCTTCTTGGAGCCGGCATAGGTCTTCTTCAGTCCCCGCACCTCGATGGCGTTGTCGGGCAGGGCGGGGGTCTCTGACATGGTCGGCTATTCACTCGGACGGGACGGCGAGCGGCATAGGTAGGGCGAGGGATCGCAATCGCCAACCTGTCTCGCTGACAGCATCCGACAGGCAGGCCTGTCTATGTGTCAATGGTGCTTGACGCCACCCACTGATGTGTCTAGCTTGCTTGTCATAAAGACAACCGACCTTGATGGAGATCGCCGTGACCCCCGTTCAAAAAGCCAAGACGCCTCTGACCCGCACCCGCCTGATCGGCTTCGTCGCCATGGCGGTCTGCGCCATCGGCTATGTCGGTGGAGGACTGGCGCTGCTGGCGGGCAAGACCGGTCAGATCGAGATGACACATGCCGCCATCGCTGGCGCCGCCCTTTTGCTGATCGGTGAGATCGGTCTGTGGGTTGGCGCGGCCTGTCTGGGCCTGACCTTGTTTACGAAGCGCAAAGCGATGCTGAATCGTCTTTTGGGCCGTCGCCCGGCGGCGCCCAGCGAGGTTTGACCTTCGGGGCCGGTCCGCCTAGGAAGCGCGCAAGCCTTTCAGACCCGGACCGGACCATGCCTCCCCGCCATTCCGACGCCATCATCCCGCCGCCCGAAGAGATCGTCGTCTCGACCAAACGCGTGGCCTGCGACGGCGGCGGCGGGGCCCTGGGCCATCCGCTGGTCTATATGGACATGGGCGAGGACGACTTCATCGAGTGCGGCTATTGCGACCGGCGTTTCGTCCTGTCGGCCCAGGCGCACGACGAAAACGAATATCTGAGCCCTGCGGCCCGCGCGCCCGAGGCCCACTGAGACCGTAACCTCAGTTCAGTCGCGGTGTTGCGGCGGTTGGGTCTATAGACGGCTGACACGCTGTTCGGACGGAGACGAGCCTTGCGCTATCTGCACACCATGGTCCGGGTAAAGGACATCGACGCCTCGCTGCACTTCTATTGCGACCTTCTGGGTCTGCAGGAGGTGCGCCGCATCGAGAACGAGGCGGGCCGGTTCACGCTCGTGTTTCTCGCCGCGCCCAAGAATCTGGAACAGTCAGCGGCGGAACGCTGCCCCGAGGTCGAGCTGACCTTCAACTGGGACCCGGAAGAGTATCAGGGCGGCCGCAACTTCGGTCACCTGGCCTATAAGGTCGATGACATCTACGCCGCCTGCCAGACGCTGATGGACGGCGGGGTGACGATCAACCGCCCGCCGCGCGACGGCAACATGGCTTTCGTCCGCTCGCCCGACGGCATCTCCATCGAACTGCTTCAGGAAGGCGCGCCGCTGGCGCCGGCCGAGCCTTGGGCCTCGATGCCGAACGTCGGCGCCTGGTGATGACGGCGCGGACGGCGGCTCTGCTGACGGTTGCGGCGGTCGTGCTGTCGGCCTGCGCCTCGACCACAGAGAGCAACACCGGCCGCACGGCGACGGAGCAGCTGCTCTTGGCGCGCGCCTCGGACCGGGCGGTCGAGGGGCTGGTCCTGCCGTTGCCGACGGGCGCTTCGGTCTTCATCGACGACGCCTATTTCCAAGGCGAGGGCACCCGCTATGCCGTCAGCGCGATCCGTGGCGCGATCTCGGACGCCGGTTTCAGCCTGGCCCGCAACAAAGACGAGGCGAACGCCGTGTTCGAGATCCGCGCCGGCGCCCTGTCGCTGGAGCAGATGCGGCGGGTCTTCGGCATTCCCGAGATGCGGATCCCGATCAACGAGACCTTCAACGTCGTCTCCCTGCCGGAACTTTCGGTCTACAGCCACCGCGACCGGGTCGGGGTCGCCGAGTTTTCCGGCTTCCTCTACGAAGCCAAGAGCGGCGCGCCGCTGGGCGCCGTGGTGCCGATGATCGGCACCTATCGCATCCGCAGCCACAAGGCCTTCATGGTCGTGTCCTGGGGCCAGCAGCAGGCCCAGCCGGGTCAACGCGATCCGGGATCGAGCTGGACCGAATTCTGACGCTGACGCGGGGGCGTTGGAGCCCTATGTTCCGGCCATGACCGAGACGACTGCGCCTGAAAATCCAGAGACCGAACGCCCGATGACGCAGGACGGCCCTGCGCTGCGGCTGTGGATGATCGACGCCTCGGCCTACATCTTTCGCGCCTATCACGCCCTGCCGCCTCTGACGCGCAAATCCGACGGCCTGCCGGTCGGCGCGGTCCAGGGCTACTGCAACATGTTGTGGAAGCTGCTGAAGGACATGAAGGGCGCCGATGGCCCGACGCACCTGGTGGCCATCTTCGACCATTCGGAAAAGACGTTCCGCAACACCCTGTACGATCAGTACAAGGCCCATCGCCCCCCGCCGCCCGAGGATCTGGTCCCGCAGTTTCCGCTGGTGCGCGAGGCGACGGCGGCGTTCGGAGTCCATTGCGTCGAGCTGCCCGGCTATGAGGCCGACGACCTGATCGCGACCTACGCCTGCAAGGCGCGCGATGCGGGCGGCGAGGCGGTGATCGTCTCGTCCGACAAGGATCTGATGCAGCTGATCGGCGGCGGCGTCGTGATGTGGGATCCGATGAAGGACCGGCGTCTGGCCGAGCCTGAGGTGTTCGAAAAGTTCGGCGTCGGCCCGGAAAAGATGGTCGATCTGCAGGCCTTGATCGGCGACAGCGTGGACAACGTCCCCGGCGCGCCAGGCATCGGGCCGAAGACGGCGGCGCAGC